>JAGXHE010000056.1 GCA_024636445.1 Sulfitobacter sp. | reverse complement strand
GCGGACCTGCCGACTGGCTGTTCCAGCCTGCGGATGTGGACGATCTGGCGCAGTTTCTGGCAGCCTTGCCCGACGCCATCGAAGTGTTCCCGATGGGCGTCGGCAGCAATCTGATCGTGCGCGATGGCGGCCTGCGCGCCGTGGTGATCCGGCTGGGGCGTGGCTTCAACGAGATCACAGTCGAGGGCTGCACCGTCACCGCAGGGGCGGCAGCACTCGACGCCCATGTGGCCCGCAAGGCAGCCGATGCGGGCGTTGACCTTACATTCCTGCGCACCATTCCGGGCAGCATCGGCGGCGCCGTGCGGATGAACGCAGGCTGCTACGGCAGCTATACGGCGGATGTTTTCCAATCCGCACGCGCTGTGTTGCGCTCGGGCACGGTGGTGACACTGACGCGTGAGCAGATGAATTTCGCCTACCGTCAAAGCGATCTTCCAGACGGTGCCGTACTGATCGAGGCCACCTTGCGCGGCCCCTCAGGCGATCCGGCAGCACTGCACGACCGCATGACCGCGCAATTGCAGAAACGCGACGAGACCCAGCCCACCAGGGACTGCAGCGCCGGATCGACATTCCGCAACCCTGCCGGGTATTCTTCAACAGGGCAGTCAGATGACGTGCATGATCTCAAGGCATGGAAGGTGATCGACGACGCAGGGCTTCGCGGGACCACTCTGGGCGGCGCACAAATGAGCCCCAAACATTCCAACTTCATGATCAACACTGGCGACGCCACCGCCGCCGACCTTGAAAACCTTGGCGAAAAGGTGAGAAAAGAGGTTTACGCAACCAGCGGTATCACGCTAGAGTGGGAAATTATGCGCATCGGCGAACCGGCACAGGCAGTTCCTGTTCGCAGCACGCACAAACGACCAGAATAACGATCAAATAAACGATCACGGCCGAAACAGGCCATAACGATAAGAGTCCGCAAAAGGGCTCGGGATACAAAGGCACCAAGGTGGGTCAGTCGAGCAGGACACCCCCGAAAGTTGCGGTACTATTGGGTGGACCTTCCGCGGAACGCGAGGTCTCGCTCTCAAGCGGTCACGCTTGCGCCGCCGCTTTGCGGGATGAAGGATTTGACGTGATCGAGGTCGATGCAGGCCCCGATCTCGTTGCGCGTTTACAAGACATCAAGCCCGACGCCGTTCTCAACTGCCTGCACGGGCGCTGGGGCGAAGACGGCTGCGTTCAGGGCCTGCTGGAATGGATCGGCGTGCCCTATTCGCACTCCGGCGTGCTGGCCTCGGCGCTGGCCATGGACAAGCAGCGCAGCAAGGACGTGTTCCGCGCCGCCGGTCTGCCTGTCGTCGACAGCATCCTGTGCCCCAAAACCGATGTGATGGCAGGCCACGTGATGCCGCCGCCCTATGTGGTCAAACCCAACAACGAAGGCTCCTCCGTCGGCGTCTACCTCGTGGGACGCGACAACAATGGCCCGCCGCAACTGCACGACAGCATGCCCGACGAGGTGATGGTCGAGACCTTCGCACCGGGGCGCGAGCTGACCACCAGCGTGATGGGCGACCGTGCGCTGACCGTCACCGACATCATCACCACCGGCTGGTACGACTATGATGCCAAGTACAAACCCGGCGGATCGACCCATGTGGTGCCCGCCGACGTGCCGCAGGAAATCTTTGACCTGTGCATGGAATATGCCGTGCGTGCGCATCAGGCCCTGGGTTGCCGTGGCATCAGCCGCACCGATTTTCGCTGGGACGAGGCGCGCGGCGCCAGCGGTTTGATCCTGCTGGAAACCAACACCCAGCCCGGCATGACGCCCACGTCGCTGTCGCCCGAACAGGCCGAGAAAACCGGCATGTCCTTTGGCAAGCTCTGCCGCTGGATGGTGGAGGACGCCTCATGCAATCGCTGATCCGCCACGTCAAAACGGCGAAAGCCAAAACCCCGAAAGTCGACCCCGCACCCTCGCGTTGGGCCTGGCGTCTGCAGCGTCTGATGCTGACACCGGGGTTCCGGTTCGGCCTGCGTTTCGGTGTGCCCTTCGCCGTTGTTTTCGCGGCGAGCAGCATCTACCTCGGCGATGACGTGCGCCGCCAGACGATCCTCGACACCATCGCCGAAACCCGCCGCGCGATCGAAGAGCGCCCCGAGTTCATGGTGCAGGTGATGGCCATTGACGGGGCCAGCACGGAAACCGCCGAAGACATCCGTGAAATCCTGTCGATCGATTTTCCCACCTCGTCGTTCGATCTGGATCTTGAACATATCCGCCTCACCGTCGGTGGGCTTGATCCGGTCAAGGAAGTCACCGTACGCATCCGTCCGGGCGGCATCCTGCATATCGACGCGACACCGCGCGTTCCGGTCGCCATCTGGCGGCAGGCGGACGGGCTGACCCTGATCGACGAAACCGGCGCGCGTGTCGCGGACCTGGACGGTCGCAACCTGCGCCCCGATCTTCCGCTGTTGGCGGGACCCGGCGCGGACAAGGCCGTGCCCGAAGCGCTGGCGCTGATTGATGCCGCCGCCCCCTTGGGCAGCCGTTTGCGCGGTGTGGTGCGCGTCGGAATGCGCCGCTGGGATATGGTTCTGGACCGCGATCAGCGGGTGCTCTTGCCCGAATTCGGTGCCGTACGGGCGCTGGAACGGGTGATCGCGCTGGAAAATGCACAAGACATGCTGTCGCGCGATGTTGCGCGCGTGGACATGCGCCTCGCGCAGCGTCCGACAGTCAAGATGAACGAGGCCGCCACGCAAGAATGGTGGCGTATACAGCAAATCGAGATGGACGGGCAGTGATATGATGAATGACCTCTATGACAGCCAGCGCAGCATGCGCAACATGCGCAAGATGGCGATGCAACGCGGCGTGGTTGCCATTCTGGACGTCGGATCGTCCAAGATTGCCTGCCTGGTCCTGCGCTTTGACGGATCGGCCAAGATGGACGAGGGCGGCGAGATCGGATCGCTGGCTGGTCAATCAGGTTTCCGCGTCATCGGGGCCGCGACGACACGCTCTCGCGGGGTCCGCTTTGGCGAGATCTGCGCGATGGGCGAAACCGAGCGCGCCATCCGCACCGCCCTGCAAGCCGCCCAGAAAATGGCCGGTATCCGCGTCGATCACGTGATCGCCTGTTTCGCAGGGGCCGAGCCGCGCAGCTACGGACTGGACGCACAGCTTGAGATGGACGGCGATCTGGTCAGCGAACAGGATGTCGCCCGCGTGCTGGCCCGTTGCGATGTGCCCGACTACGGCGAAGACCGCGAAGTGCTGCACGCACAGCCGGTGAACTTTGCGCTGGACCACCGCTCGGGGCTGTCCGATCCGCGTGGCCAGCTGGGCAACACGCTGTCGGTGGACATGCATATGCTGACGGTCGATGCCGCCGCGGTGCAGCATCTGGCGCATTGCATCAAACGCTGCGATCTTGAGCTGGCGGGCGTTGCCTCGTCGGCCTATGTCTCGGGCATCTCGGCACTGGTCGAGGATGAACAGGAACTGGGTGCGGCCTGCATCGATCTGGGGGGCGGCACCACGGGCGTGTCGATCTTCATCAAGAAACATATGATCTATGCTGATGCCGTGCGCATGGGCGGCGATCACGTCACATCGGATATTTCGATGGGACTGCAGGTGCCGATGGCCAACGCCGAACGGATCAAGACATTCTACGGCGGGGTCCACGCCACCGGCATGGACGACCGCGAGATGATCGAGATCGGCGGCGACACCGGCGATTACGAACACGACCGCCGCACCGCCAGCCGCGCCGAGCTGATCGGGATCATGCGCCCGCGTGTCGAGGAAATTCTGGAAGAGGTCCGCGCGCGTCTGGACGCGGCGGGTTTCGACCATCTGCCCAGCCAGCAGATCGTGCTGACCGGCGGCGGCAGCCAGATCCCCGGACTTGACGGGCTGGCCTCGAAAATTCTGGGCCAGCAAGTGCGTCTGGGCCGTCCGCTGCGTGTGCACGGATTGCCGCAGGCAGCGACCGGCCCCGGCTTTGCCTCGGCTGTTGGCCTGGCACTGTTTGCCGCCCATCCGCAGGACGAATGGTGGGATTTCGACATTCCCGCAGACCGCTATCCTGCGCGCTCGTTGCGCCGCGCCGTGCGCTGGTTCCGCGACAACTGGTAAGGCTATTGCGGCAGGGGCTGACGCACGCACCGGTCATTTTTCGCCGACTGGCGCAGGATTTGACTGGTGCCAGAGTCCGCCCTGTTGTATCATTTCACCAAGGCCCGAAGAGGCCCCCGGCAGATTGAGCAGTCAGCCAAACAGACACATCTACCTCGCGCCCCTTTGCTTTTGGGCGCTCTTGAAACGGGCTTGCGTTTGCGTGCCTGCGTCCTCTAGGTGCAGGGTGCACGATAGCTTTGCCCACATCATACGGTGTGATCGGCGAAATCCCGCGTTTTTCTTGAAAAAACATCAACATTTTGGGGTTATGGCCCAGTTTTGACGTGACGTGCGCGCGTCAAGTCTTTAGGATCATGATAGATTTGGGACGATAAACACCGCGAATGCGGGCCGGAAAACACAAAACAGGCGGATTAGTGATGACATTGAACCTCTCATTGCCGGGGCAGGACGAGCTGAAACCACGGATCACCGTGTTCGGCGTCGGCGGTGCCGGTGGTAACGCAGTCAATAACATGATCGAAAAACAGTTGGACGGCGTCGATTTCGTCGTCGCCAACACAGACGCGCAGGCGCTGCAGCAATCTGCCGCCGCCAACCGCGTCCAGCTGGGCATCAAGGTCACCGAAGGCTTGGGCGCCGGTGCGCGTGCCTCGGTCGGTGCAGCGGCTGCCGAGGAAAGCATTGAACAGATCGTCGATCACCTCGCGGGGGCACACATGTGCTTTATCACCGCAGGTATGGGCGGCGGCACCGGCACCGGTGCAGCCCCGATCATTGCTCAGGCAGCACGTGAACTTGGCGTGCTAACCGTCGGTGTTGTCACGAAACCTTTCCAGTTCGAGGGTGCCAAGCGCATGCGTCAGGCTGAAGACGGCGTCGAAGCGCTGCAAAAGGTCGTCGACACGCTGATCATCATCCCCAACCAGAACCTGTTCCGGCTGGCGAACGAGAAAACCACATTCACCGAAGCGTTCTCGATGGCAGATGATGTTCTGTATCAGGGCGTCAAAGGCGTGACCGACCTGATGGTCCGTCCGGGCCTGATCAACCTCGACTTTGCCGACGTTCGCGCCGTGATGGACGAAATGGGCAAGGCGATGATGGGCACAGGCGAGGCCGAGGGCGAAGATCGCGCCATCCAGGCTGCGGAAAAGGCGATTGCCAACCCGCTGCTGGACGAAATCAGCCTGCGCGGTGCCAAGGGTGTTCTGATCAACATCACCGGCGGCCACGACCTGACCCTGTTCGAACTGGACGAGGCGGCCAACCGCATCCGCGAGGAAGTCGACCCCGAAGCCAACATCATCGTCGGCTCGACGCTGGACGAAAACATGGGCGGCATGATGCGCGTCAGTGTCGTTGCCACAGGTATCGACGCGGTCGAAGTGAACACCGAAATGCCGGTCCCGCGTCGCAAGATGTCGGCCCCGCTGAAGCCGCAGGTCACGCAGGAAGAAGCCCCTGTCGCGGCAGCAGCAGCAGCCGCACCGGTCGAAGAAGTCTATGAAGAAGAGCACGTTGCGGCCCGCACTTACCAGGAGCCCTCGCTGTTCGAAGACATGAACGTCGAGCAGACCGCCGCCGAAGATATGGCCGAGGACATCTTTGCCGAAGACGACAGCGACGCTCTGCCGCCGCCCGCGTACCAGCCGCAAGTCGCTGCGTTCGAGCCTCAGCATCACGATATGCTGGACGCCGAGCCGGAAACTTTCGTGGCCCCGCGTGCACCCACGCCCGGCACACCGTCTCCCGAAGCACTGGCGCGTCTGCGCGCTGCCGCCCAAAAGGCCGCTCCCGCGTCGGCACCGCGTCAACCGGCGGCAGCACAGGCCGAGCGTTCGCGCTTTGGCATCAACACGCTGATCAACCGCATGACGGGTCACGGCGAAGGCCAGCAACCCGAGCGCGCGCAGCAACAGCCCGCGCGTCAGCAACCGGCCCCACGTCAGCAACCCCCCATGCAGTCGTCGGGTCGCGCGGCAGCACCTGCGCCGCAGCCGGTCGAGACACATGACCCCGATCAGGAACGCATCGAGATCCCCGCATTCCTGCGTCGCCAAGCGAATTGACCTTAGGTCACTTGTCACGAATGGGGCCGCCTTTGGGCGGCCCTTTTTCGTTATAAAACAAGGCTTTAAACCTGTGCAGGCGCGTTATTGCCGAGTCTGAATTGGGATGTTTCATTACGTTACAAAGATTGAGTTGAGCGACGGCCCCCCGAGACGTATCTAAGATACAACACCAACGGCCAAGGACATTTCAACGTGCAGACAACAGTCAAATCTCCGATCAGCTTCACTGGCACCGGCCTTCATTCCGGCCAGCCTGCGACGCTGACAATTCGGCCCGCGATGGCCGAACACGGGATCTGGTTTGCACGCCGTGATGTTCAGGGCGATGCGCTGATCCCCGCCCGCTGGGATGCGGTCAACCGTTCACCTCTTTGCACCAGACTGGAAAACGCTTCCGGCACCACCGTCTCGACCGTAGAACACGTGATGGCCGCACTTGCGGGCTGCGGTGTGCACAATGCGCTGATCGAAATCGACGGCCCCGAGGTTCCGATCCTCGATGGCTCTGCCGCACCCTTCGTGCGCGGCATCATGCAGCGCGGCCTGCGGGCTCTGAACGCGCCGATCCGCGCCTTTGAAGTGATGCAGGAAGTCACCGTCACAGACGGTGCGGCCAGCGCGACGCTGCGCCCTTCGGATACGCTGCGCATCGACTTCGAGATCGACTTTGACGATGCCGCCATTGGCCACCAGCAGAAATCGCTGGTGATGAACAACGGCAGCTTCGCGCGCGAACTGTGTGACAGCCGCACATTCTGCCGTCAGGCGGACGTGCTGGCGATGCAGGCAAATGGCTTGGCGCTGGGTGGCAACCCCGGCAAGAACGCCGTGGTCTTCGACGGCGACCGCGTGCTCAGCCCCGGTGGCCTGCGTCACCGTGACGAGCCTGTGCGCCACAAGATGCTGGACGCACTGGGCGATCTGGCCCTCGCCGGTGCCCCGCTGATCGGTCACTATGTCGGCGTGCGCGCCGGTCACTCGCTGACCAACACCTTGCTGCGCAAGCTTTTCGCGACTCCGGGTGCCGTGCGCATGATCGTTTGCGACGGAATGCAGACGCGCCGCTTGCCGGGCTATGGCCTGGTTTGGGATGAAATTCCCCAAGTTGCCTAATCGCCGCCGACGTGGCATCAATCATCCAGTTAACAGAACAATGCATTGGGGCGTTTTGCCCCGGATTTTTCTGTGCTAGAGACAATGTAATTCAGTCTGCACAGGCAGGCGACGGACAGCGATGAGGATGGCAAGGCATGACCAGCGGCGGGACCCGGACCGGGGTAGTGTGTGCCCTTGTAGTGGCGACGGCGTTGAGCGCCTGTGGCAATAACGAGGGTCGCCCGACAACGGGCAGCATCTTTAACCAAGAGCAGGTGCCTCTCGAGACCTACACGGCCCAGCAGATTTTCGAGCGTGGCGAATACGAGCTCGAGCGCAAGAAGCCCGACGAGGCAGCCTTCTACTTCGCTGAAATTGAACGGCTTTATCCCTATTCCGAATGGGCCAAGCGCGCGCTGATCATGCAGGCTTTTGCGTACCATCGTGACAAGGATTACGAAAACTCGCGCTCGGCGTCGCAGCGGTTCATCGACTTTTACCCCGATGACGACGACGCGGCCTATGCGCAATATCTTCTGGCGCTCAGCTATTACGACCAGATCGACGAGGTCGGTCGCGATCAGGGTCTGACGTTTCAGGCGCTGCAGTCGTTGCGTCAGGTGATCGAACGCTATCCCGACAGCGAATATGCCAAATCCGCGATTCTCAAATTTGATCTGGCCTTCGACCACCTTGCCGGCAAGGAAATGGAAGTCGGTCGCTATTACCTGCGGCGCGGCAACTATATCGCGTCGATCAACCGGTTCCGCGTAGTTGTCGAAGATTTCCAGACCACCTCGCACACCGCTGAGGCGCTGCACCGTCTGGTCGAGTCGTATCTGTCGCTGGGTCTGATCCAGGAGGCGCAGACCGCCGGGGCCATTCTGGGCTACAACTTCCGGTCTACCGATTGGTACGAGGACAGCTACAAGCTGCTCACCGGTCGTGGGCTGCAATTGGAAGCGGCAGGCGACAACTGGCTGAGCCAGATCTATCGCCAGATGATCCAGGGGCGGTGGTTGTAATCTTCAACGATTGCATTCACCCGACAGGCAACTGACATGCTGCGCGGGCTTGATATCTCGGACATGCTTATAATCGACCGGCTGGAACTTTCGTTTCAGCCGGGCCTGAACGTGCTGACCGGTGAGACCGGCGCGGGCAAATCTATCTTGCTGGATTCGTTGGGCTTTGTTCTGGGCTGGCGCGGGCGCGCCGATCTGGTGCGTCAGGGTGCGGCGCAGGGCGAAGTGACCGCCTGGTTCGATCTGCCCGACGGCCATCCCGCCCACGCCGTTCTCGAAGAAGCGGGGCTGCCTGTCAGCGACGAGCTGATCCTGCGCCGCATCAACACCGCTGACGGGCGCAAGACGGCGTGGGTCAATGACCGCCGCTGCTCGGGCGAGGTGCTGCGCGCCTTGTCGGACACGCTGGTGGAACTGCACGGCCAACACGATGATCGCGGTTTGCTGAACCCGCGCGGGCACCGCGATATTCTCGACGAATTCGGCAAGCTGGAACCGCGCAAGGCTGCTGTGCGCGCAGCGTGGAGTGCAGTCGGCAAGGCCCGCAAGGCGCTGGACAAGGCCGAAACCGCAATGGACGCGATCCGCGCCGAAGAGGAATTTCTGCGTCACGCCGTGGCAGAGCTGGACAAGCTCGCCCCCGAACCCGGCGAAGAGGCGCAGCTCGACACCCGTCGCCGCCTGATGCAGTCCGCCGAACGCATCCGTGCGGACGTGGTAAAGGCCTATGAAACTCTGGGCTACGACGGGGCAGAGGGCGCGATGAACAACGCGCTGCGCTGGCTCGAAGGGGCGGTGGACAAGGCCGAAGGCACGCTCGACGGCGCGATGGCCGCACTCGGGCGCGCGATGGTCGAACTCGACGAAGCCCAAAGCGGGATCGTCGCAGCCATCGACGGTCTGTCGTTCAACCCCAGCGAGCTGGAAGAGGCCGAAGAGCGTCTGTTCGCGATCCGCGCACTGGCCCGCAAACACGATGTCGCCGCCGACGATCTGTCGGGCTTTGCACAAGGCCTGCGCGAGAAACTGGACGCATTGGATGCAGGCGACGCCGATCTGGCCGATCTGCGCAAGGCTCTGGCACATGCCGAAACCACCTATGACACAGCCGCCGCCGATCTGACACAGGCGCGCACCAAGGCGGCAGGCAAGCTGGACAAGGCCGTCAGCGGCGAGCTTGCGCCGCTGAAAATGGAACGCGCCGTCTTCGAGACCCGCATCAGCGACGAGGCGCCGGGCCCCGAAGGGCGCGACGCGGTGGCCTTCACCGTCGCCACCAACCCCGGCGCACCGGCGGGCCCGCTGAACAAGATCGCCTCGGGCGGCGAACTCAGCCGCTTTCTTCTGGCGCTCAAGGTCTGTCTGGCAGGCGGGCAGGCGGGTCTGACGATGATCTTCGACGAGATCGACCGCGGTGTGGGCGGAGCGACCGCCGATGCCGTTGGCCGCCGTCTCAAGGCACTGGCCGAAGGCGGGCAGGTTCTGGTCGTGACCCACTCGCCGCAGGTCGCGGCCCTGGGCGCGCATCACTGGCAGGTGTCGAAATCGGTATCCAAGGGCATGACAACCTCGCAGGTGATCCCGCTGGATGCGCCCGCGCGCATCGACGAAGTGGCGCGGATGCTGGCGGGCGATCAGGTAACCGACGCGGCGCGTGCTGCTGCCAGTGCATTGCTCGACGGCTGAGCGCTTTTGTAACCCCGAACAGCGCAACAGGGGCTTTTGGTTTGGCACAGCTTGACCTAGAGGTAGGACAGCGGAGAAAAGCCAGCCCATGACCACCCCCAAGAGAACGATCCTCGCGCAGTCGTATGGACAAGCCCTGAGTGCGTGCCGCGACGGCTTTCGGGTGATCCGCCAGCGTGGCCCCTCGCAGATACAGTTCTGGTTCATCGCCCTGTTGATCGGCATCGGCGCGGGGTTTGCAGCGCTGTTTTTCCGCAAGGGCATCAACAGCTTTCAATCGCTCATCTACGGCACGGATGATGTACAATATCTGCACAGTTTTGCACAAAGTCTGCCGTGGTACTGGATATTGATGATCCCGATCTTTGGCGGGCTGGCCGTGGGCATCATCCTGCACGTGTTCACCCGCGACGGGCGCGCGCGCAGCGTGGCCGAGGTGATCGAGGGTGCCGCCATGCACGACGGCCGCGTCGAGACCCGCGCAGGCGTCGCATCGGCCGTGGCCTCCTTCATCACGCTGTCGTCGGGCGGCTCGACGGGCCGCGAAGGCCCCGTCGTGCATATGGCGGCGGTGATCTCGACCAAGGTCTGCCGCTTCATCAAGGCGGACGGCGTGACCGGGCGCGATCTGCTGGGCTGCGCCGTCGCCGCCGCCGTATCCGCCAGCTTCAACGCACCCATCGCCGGTGCGCTCTTCGCGCTCGAGGTGGTGTTGCGCCACTTTGCCGTCCACGCCTTTGCCCCCATCGTGATCGCCTCGGTGGCAGGCACGGTGATCAACCGGCTGGAGTTCGGCGGCGTCACCGAGTTTCGTCTGGCGCAGCCCGAAATGCTGCAATTCTACGTCGAACTGCCCGCCTACCTGATGCTGGGTCTGGTCAGCGGGCTGGTCGCCGTGGTGCTGATGCGCGCGATCTTTCTGGCCGATGACCTTGGCACCGTGGTCCAGACCCGCACCGGCCTGCCGCGCTGGCTGCGGCCTGCGGTGGCAGGGGGGCTGCTGGGCGGTATCGCGATCTTCTACCCCCACATCATCGGCGTCGGCTACGAGACGACCTCGCTGGCGCTGACCGGCGAACTGGGGCTGCGCGAGGTGATGGTCTTTGCCGTGCTCAAGGTCATCGCGGTGGCGATCACCATGGCGGGGCGCATGGGTGGCGGTGTGTTTTCGCCCTCGTTGATGGTGGGGGCGCTGACCGGCCTCGCCTTCGGCCTGATCGCCACATCCGTGTTTCCAGATGTATCTGGCTCGGTCACGCTCTATGCGCTGGCGGGCATGGGCGCCGTGGCCGCCGCCGTGCTGGGGGCTCCGATCTCGACGACGCTGATCGTGTTCGAGCTGACAGGCGACTGGCAGACCGGCCTTGCCGTGATGGTGTCTGTCTCGCTCAGCACTGCGCTTGCCAGCCGTCTGGTGCACCGCAGTTTCTTTCTGACCCAGCTGGAACGGCGGGGCGTGCATCTGGCAGCAGGGCCACAGGCCTATCTGCTGGCGATGTTCCGGGTGGCATCCGTGATGCGCAAGCCCGACGATCCGCTTGCCGCAGAAGACGAGGCCTGCTGGGACATGATCCGCGAAGGCACCTACCTGGACGGCTCCGCCACGCTGGAAGCGGCGATGCCGATCTTCGACAGCGCATCGGTGCGGTTCATTCCGGTGGTGACGTTGCGGGGGGAAGACCTTCCGCCCGAATTGCTGGGCGCATTGTTCCATGTGGATGCCTTGCGCGCCTACAACCGCGCGCTGGCGGCGACGGCGGCAGAAGAACACTCCTGACGCCGACGCAGCTATCGCAAATCAGATCTTTTCGCCTCAGATTTTTTCGACGGTGACGCCGCTGCCTGCGTAAAAGGCGAGATAGCCTTTGATCTCGGCGACATCTTCCTTCGGGTCTTCATAGCTCCACGCGACGTTGTCCAGCGTGGTGGATTTGGTCACCACCGAATAATAGCTGGCGTCGCCCTTGTGCGGGCAAAAGCTGGTCTTTTCGGTCTGGTCCAGAAACGCGGTGGCGATGTCGCCGCGCGGAAAGTAGATCACGAAGGGATAGTCGCCCTCGGTCAGCTCCAGCGCATTTTCGCTTTCACCGATGACGGCACCACCGGCGCGCACGCTCCATTTGCCGTTTGCAGGGCGGATTGTGATGTGATTGGCCATGATATTTCCTCCTGGGAACGCTGAACGCAGTCTCTATCAGCTTTGTAACAGTCTCGCTATGCGTCAGATGCGTGCCGTGGCGTTCTTTAGCCACTTGAATGCATCGGAGCTGACACGCGGACCGATTTTTTCGAGAACCTCCGCGTGATAGGCGTTCAGCCAGTCGCGCGAAGCGGTGTCCATCTGCTCGGGCAGGATCAGGCGGCGGTCAAGCGGCACAAAGGTCAGCGTGCGCCAGGACAGCATCGCGCGGTGTGCGTCGCCGCCCTCGGGTGCTGTGGCAGGCTCCACCACCAGCAGGTTTTCCAACCGGATGCCGAACGCCCCCTCGCGGTAATATCCCGGCTCGTTCGACAGGATCATGCCGGGTTTCAGCGGCACGTGGCTGGCGCGTGACAGACGCTGCGGGCCTTCGTGCACGGACAGATAGGCGCCGACGCCGTGGCCCAACCCGTGATCGAAATCCTGATGCGCGTACCACAGCGGCGCGCGTCCGATCGCCTCGATATCCCGCCCGGCAAGGCCCGCAGGCCAGCGCAGCCGCGACACCGCGATCATGCCCATCAGCACGCGGGTATAGGCGGCGCGCTCATCCGCCCCCGGAGCGCCTATGGCAATCGTTCGGGTGATGTCGGTGGTGCCGTCCAGATACTGCCCGCCGCTGTCCAGCACCAGCAGATGCCCGTCCTCCAGCGTAAGATCGGTGTCTTCGTTGACATGATAGTGGTTGATCGCCCCGTTCGGACCGGTCCCCGAGATGGTGTCGAAACTGATGTCCTGCAACGCGTTGTCGCTGCGCCGGAACGCTTCCAGCTTGGTAACCACTTCGGTCTCGGTCAGACTGCCCGGAGCCTGCGCATCCAGCCAGGCCAGCAGTTCGACCACAGCCGCGCCGTCGCGCAGATGCGCACTGGCGCTGCCTTCGATCTCGGCGGCGTTCTTGCAGGCCTTGGGCAGCGCGCACGGGTCGTCGCCCCAGCTGCCGTTCTCGCCCATTGCGGCGGCAACGATGGCCGGAACCGATGTCTTTTCCATCCGCACAGGCCCATCAAGCGGCGCAATCTGCGTCAGGAACGCCTCGGGCGCATGTACGGTCACATCCCGCCCCAGATGGTCGCGGATCTCGCCCAGCTTGGCCTGCGCCATGAACAGATCGACCCGCGCATCTGCGTGCAGCACGGCAAAGCCCTGTGCCACCGGATTGCAGCGAATGTCGGCACCACGAATGTTCAAGAGCCAGCACAGGCTGTCGGGCAGGGTGATGATCGCCGCTTTCTGACCGGCGCGGGACAACTCGTGCCCCAGACGCGCGCGCTTGGCCTCGTGGCTTTCGCCCGCAAACTCCAGCGGATGCACCTTGGCGGGGGCCATCGCCGGCCCCGGCTGGTCCTCCCAGACCGCATCGACCATGTTGTCCACCGGTTTCAGCGTGATGTCCGTGCCCGCCAGCGCCTCGGTCAACTGTTCGATCTGGCCCGCGGTGTGCAGCCACGCATCAAACCCGATCACGCCGCCCTGTGGCATCTGCGCGATCAGCCAGTCGGCCAGTCCGGTCTCGGGCCAATGTACCGGCGTGTAGACATCCGCCACCTGCGTCTTGATCTGCGTGCGGTAACGCCCGTCGATAAACACGCCCGCCACATCGCGCAGCACGGCGCAAAAGCCTGCCGATCCGGTAAACCCCGTCAGCCACACCAGCCGGTCATCGCGCGGCGAGACATATTCGCCCTGATGCGCATCCGCGCGCGGCACCAGAAACCCGTCCAGACCCTGCGCCACCAGTTCCGCGCGCAGCGCCTTCAGTCGGGGAGGTCCCTGCTCGGGCCGTGCGGTGACGTCGAACGACTGGTACATGGGCCTCGGTATCCTCTTCATCTTGCTGAATAAACTCGCCCCGCAGGGCCGTTATCTGATCTTGCGCATTCCCATCACGCGCGCGCGCGCTCGCGGATCGCTGTCGAACAGGGCGGCCAGTTGCTCGGTCATAGCACCGGCCAGCTGGTCCACATCGGTGATCGTGACGGCGCGGTCGTAATAGCGCGTCACATCATGCCCGATGCCGATGGCCAACAGCTCGACCGCGCGGCGCTTCTCGATCATCGCGATCACGTCGCGCAGGTGTTTTTCCAGATAATTGGCCGGGTTGACGCTCAGCGTGCTGTCATCCACCGGCGCGCCATCGGAAATCACCATCAGGATCTTGCGCGATTCCGAACGGTTCACCATCCGGCGGTGCGCCCATTCCAGCGCCTCGCCGTCAATGTTTTCCTTCAGCAGGCCCTCTTTCATCATCAGCCCCAGATTGGGCCGTGCACGCCGCCAGGGGGCATCGGCGGATTTGTAGATGATGTGGCGCAGATCGTTCAGACGGCCCGGCGTTTGCGGACGGCCATCGTTCAGCCATGCTTCGCGGGCCTGCCCGCCTTTCCATGCGCGGGTGGTAAAGCCCAGGATCTCGACCTTGACGTTGCACCGCTCCAGCGTGCGCGCCAGAACATCGGCGCAGATCGCGGCGATGCTGATGGGGCGTCCGCGCATCGAGCCGGAGTTGTCCAGCAGCAGCGTCACGACGGTGTCGCGAAATTCGGTGTCCTTCTCGACCTTGAAGCTCAGCGGCGTGGTCGGGTTCGCCACGATCCGCGCCAGACGGCCCGCGTCCAGCGTGCCTTCTTCCAGATCGAACTCCCAACTGCGGTTCTGCTGGGCCTGAAGGCGGCGCTGCAACTTGTTGGCAAGTCGGCTGACCGCCCCCTTCAGGGGCTCCAGTTGCTGATCCAGATAGGCGCGCAGGCGTTCCAGCTCGACCGGTTCGGCCAGCTCGTCAGCCGAGATTTCCTCGTCATGCGTGGCCAGATAGACCTTATAGTCGGGGTCGGCGTCGCTGTAGGGCTGCGGGGCAGGTGGCTCAAGCGGGGCCTCGCCCTCGGGCATCTCGGCCTCGTCGCCCATCTCCTGATCGGCCATCTCGTCCATCGAGACCTGAGCCTGCGAAGCGTCCTGCTCTTCTTCCTGCGACTGCTCGGGCGACCCTTCGGCCTCTTCGCCGTCGTCATCGTCGTTGCCGGTGCTGTCGGGGTCCTGCTCCTCTTCGGCACCTTCCTCGGCCTGATCTTCCTGATCCTCGTCCACCTGATCAGGGTCGTCGCCGATCTGGTCGCCATAGCCCAGATCCTTGATGATCTGGCGCGAAAAGCGGGCAAAGTTGGCCTGATTGTCCAGCGTCTCGTCAAGGTTGTCCAGCGTCACACCGGCCTGTTCCTCGATGAAACCGCGCCACATCTCCATCGCATTCTGCGCGCCCGCAGGTAGCTGACGGCCCGTGGCCAGATGGCGGATCAGATAGCCCGCAGCGGTCGACAGCGGCACTTCGGAGGCCTGCTTGACCTGATCATAGCCCTTGCGCGCAGCCTCGTTGGCGATCTTGGCGTCGATGTTGCCTGCGGTGCCGGGCATGTCGCGCGCGCCCATTGCCTCGCAGCGGGCGGTTTCCATCGCCTCGTAAAGCTCGCGGGCCACCTCGCCCGAGGGCAGGTATTTCGAATGGGTCTGCCCGTTGTGATAGCGCCGGTGCAGCGCCAGCGCGTCGGCGGTGCCGCGTGCCAGCAGCACCTCCTGACGGGTCATGCGGCGGGTCACCTGCGGCAGACGCATCGCATCGCCCGACAGCCCCGAAGGGTCGGCCGAGTAGCTCACATTCAGATCGGGGTCATTGGCCATGACCTTGGTCGCTTCACCAAGCGCCTTCTTGAACGCGTCTGCTGGGTTGTCTGATGGTTTGCTCATGACAGCTTTCGGGTCTCGGGGTGGTCCTTGGCGAAACTCTGGCAGGTTTCTCCGAGGGCTTCAAACACATCCGCGCTTTGACGGTCGCGGCCAAAGATCATCGCCTCGACCAGTAAGTCCATCAGCGGGCGTTGAACCGCAATATAACGGTCGATCTCGGCGCGGGGCACCGTGCCAAGACGCAGGGCTACGGCGCGAAACGCGGCGGCGCGGGTGGCGTCGGTCGGGTCAACCTCCAGATACAGCGAGCGCGCCGCATAGTCGGAATATCCCAGCCAGAAAGCCGCGCATTGGGCGGCGGGGTAGAGCGACGGATCGCGGGAGGCCTGTGCGGCGCCGACGCCGAGCACGCCAATGGCGGCTGCGGTTGTCAGCGCCTTCAGGCTCACCCCAGGCTCACGCTGGCCGCCGATTCCGGCAGCTCTTCGTCGAACAGACGCTGATAGAACTCGGCCACGGTCTGACGCTCCAGCTCGTCGCATTTGTTCAGGAACGACAACCGGAACGCATAGCCCACGTTGTGGAAAATCTTGGCGTTCTGGGCCCAGGCAATGACGGTACGCGGGCTCATCACCGTGGACAGATCGCCGTTCATGAAGGCGGTGCGCGTCAGGTCCGCGACAGTGACCATCTGCTTGACGATCTTGCGACCCTCGGCGGTGTTGTAATGCGGGTTCTTCGACAGGACGATCGCGGTTTCCGCGTCGATCGACAGGTAGTTCAGCGTGGCGACCAGCGACCAGCGGTCCATCTGACCCTGGTTGATCTGCTGGGTGCCGTGATACAGGCCCGTGGTGTCGCCCAGACCAACGGTGTTGGCGGTGGCGAAGATGCGGAAATAGGGATGCGGGTGGATCACCTTGTTCTGGTCCAGCAGCGTCAGCTTGCCGTCCACTTCCAGCACGCGCTGGATCACGAACATCACGTCGGCACGGCCCGCGTCGTATTCGTCGAACACGATGGCCGTCGGGTTGCGCAGCGCCCAGGGCAGGATGCCCTCCTGGAAATCGGTGACCTGCTTGCCGTCTTTCAGCTTGATCGCATCCTTGCCGATCAGGTCGATCCGGCTGATGTGGCTGTCAAGGTTGACGCGCACGGCGGGCCAGTTCAGGCGGGCGGCGACCTGTTCGATGTGGGTCGATTTGCCCGTACCGTGATAGCCCTGGATCATCACCCGGCGGTTGTGCGTGAACCCCGCGAGGATGGCCAGCGTCGTGTCGGGATCGAATTTGTAGGTGCTGTCAAACTCGGGCACGCGGTCAGAGCCGTCGGCAAAGCCTTTGACGACCATATCCGTGTCGATGCCAAAGACATCGCGCACGGAAATCTCTTCGGTGGGTTTTGCATTAATATCCAGTTCACCGTCGGCCATCATCTGTCCTTGTCGTTAGGTATCACGCGCGT
>JAGXHE010000055.1 GCA_024636445.1 Sulfitobacter sp. | reverse complement strand
TGGAAAACTCGCTTTGCCAAATCCACTCCTATGATCGTATCCTTCATCTTGCCGTCCTCCTCGCTCAGTGGCTTTTAACACCACCATCTTGGCACATTGCGATGCCGTCTGGGGAGGGCGGCAACCATCCCATCTGTCATGATACATATTCAGTTCCCGCATTCGGTAAACGAACTGCATTTTCCTTGCTGATTTTGCGTCGAATGTACTGGTCGAAATGTGACCACCTAAGCCCGGCAACCAGATCATCGCCCCACTAGCGCAACGCTACAATGAGATGATGGCAAGAATGTACGATGATCTCACAGAATCCCCGTCATTGCATCGTCAAGTCGCCGGGCAGCGTGGTAATGCGTTTTGGCGCGATACCGGTTCGTTTGATCGGGCGTAGCACCGCCTGCAACATCTGTTTTAAGCCTGTGGTATGTACCTTCCATCCTTTGCAGATTTTTCATTTCGGTACGTGCCTTTTCCCTAAGGCCACTGCTCTGTCGCCGCATTTGTCAAACCTACTGCGCAATCTGCTGCTGAGCTTACCGGACCATTCTGCGTCTTTGCCCTTGATCGTCGCCCCGAACTTCACCGATAGCGCTCAGCCAGCGCTAAAGGTCACCTGACCGTCGCAGATCGTCACCACGGCGCTGGTCTGCGTGATGTCTGGCGGTGCCAGTGTGGTCACGTCGTGGCGCAGGATCGTCACATCGGCCATCATGCCCGCTTTCAGCTTGCCCTTGCGGTCTTCGTTGAACTCGACCCAGGCATTGTCGCGGGTGTAGCTGGCCAGCGTATCGGTCAGGCTTTGGGTCTGGTCACGCCATTTCGGGCCCAGATCAAGCGGCGCGATTGCGGCCTTGATGTTGTCCATCACGCTGATCGGGATCACCGGCCAGTCGGTGGAAAAGATCACCGCGGCACCGGTCTCGCGGATGTCCTGCCACGCATAGGCACCGGCGATCTGATCATCGTGCAAATATTGCCCGACCGCAGTGGGCGGAAAGATATGTCCGCGCGGCGCGTGACCGGGTTGGATCGAGGCAACGATGCCCAATTCCGCCAGACGCGGGATGTCGTCCACGTGCATTACTTCGAGGTGTTCGATCCGGTGGCGGCTGTCGCGTACGCCGTTGGCCTTTTGTGCGGCCTCATAAGCGTCGATAGCGCGCCGCACGCCGGCGTCACCAATCGCGTGCACCGCGATCTGAAATCCCAGACGGTCAGCCTCGACCGCGCAGGCCACGAAATGCTCCTGGGTGAAAACCTCGTCGCCGGTGTTGCCACCCGCGCCCAGATCACCGGGGTAGGGTTGCAGCATCAGTGCCGTGCCGCTTTCGATCACGCCGTCGATGAACATCTTCACTCGGTTGCAGCGGACTTTATCACCCTGAAAGCGGGCCCGCATCTCGGGCGCATCCTGGGTCATACGCTCGATCGGATCGGTGCCTTTCATGTGAAAGGGCACTTCGCAACGGCACAGGAGGCGGCCTTCGGTATCAAGCTCGCTCAGCAGTTCCAACTGGTAGAAATTGCCGTCCATCAGGTGCAGGGTGGTGATGCCCTGCTCGGCGCAGTGTTTCAGACCGGCCTCGATTGCGTCCTTGTCCATCTCGCGCTGGTCCTTGGTCGGCGGCGGCACCGGGTTCTTGCCGGTGGTCAGCCCCATCATCTCGCGGCCCGCATGGCGGGTCATCGCGAGGATCGGACTATAGGCGCCGGGTTCCAGCAGCTCGCCGCTGGCCAGCCCGTCATCGCCCATCACGATTTGCGAACCGGCGTCGACCTTGCCGCCCTGCAACAACCCTGCAGCCTTGAGCGCTGCGGTATTCGCCCAGACGGTGTGGTGATCGGGCGCGAACATCGCCAGGGGGCGGTCGGGCAGGATGGTGTCCAGATCCTGTCGGGTCAGTGTGTGACCGGTGCCCAGGATGCCGTAGTCGGCCATCACACAGAATACCAGATCATCATCGGGATTGGCGTCGGCATAGGGCACGATCGCCTGGCGCATCTCGTCCAGACCGTCGACGCCATAAAGGCTGAGTTGGGTCAGTTCGACCGAGCCGCCGAACAAGTGCACGTGGCTGTCGATGAAGCCGGGCAGCACTGTGCCGCCTTGGGCGTCAATCATTTGAGTGTCGTCATCGGCCAGCCCCTTGACCATCGCATCATCGCCAATCGCGGTGATCCGGCCATCGGCAATGGCCAAAGCCTGCGCCTGAGGATTGTCGGTGTCAAAGGTCATCAGGTGGCCATTGTAGATGATGATGTCAGCAGTCATGTGCGCCTCGTGAATGAAAAACGCGGCCCCCAAGATCAAGGGCCGCGCAGGATTTGCTTACTTCAGAAGGTCTGTCCAGATCGCCGTGTAGAGCTTGGCCGCAGACGGCGGGCAGGTGCGCGAAACATAAGCAGCAGCTTTAAGCTCCTCTGGCACAACGATTTCAGGCGCTGTCTTCATGTCGTCGGGCATGAACTCTTCCGAACCCGAGATACCGTTGGCGTAGCGTGCGAACGACGACAGCATGGCGGCGTTTTCAGGAGCCATGATGAAGTTCAGGAACGTCTTGGCGTTGTCTACGTTTTGCGCGTCGGCCAGAATGGCCGCGTTGTCCATCCAGACAGGATAACCTTCCTGTGGATAACCAAAGGCAATGTCTGCATTGTCGTTGCGCGCCCGGAACGACGCGCCGTTCCAGTTCACACCGGCGGCCAGATCGCCCTTGGCGTATTTTTCGATGTTGCCGTAGTCCATCGACAGCCAGAACGGCTTGGCCGCTTGCAACGCATCGCGGACTTTCATCAGGGTTTCCTTGTCGTCGGTGCATTGCTCGCCGCCGACATAGTGGATCGCCATGCCCATGACATCGTTCATTTCAGGGACCACGTTGATCTTGCCCTTCAGTTCTTCGGGCGGATCAAAGATCACGGCGGCGGTGTTGATGTCGCCGCCATAAACGGCGGTATTCACGGTCACGCCGACGGTGCCCCATTGCCATGGCACGGTGTAGTTGCGACCGGGATCAAAATCGACATCGACCCATTGCGGGTCCATGTGCTTGAAGTTTTCCATCTCGTTGGGCTTGGATTCCATCAGCAGACCTTCGTTGATGAAGATCGGCACGTAAGTGCCTGATGGAACAACAATATCAAACCCATGCCCACCGGCCTGGATTTTCGCCAGTGCTGTGTCGTTGCTGTCGTAATCGGTGATCGTCACGTCGATGCCGGTTTCGGCTTCAAACTTTTCGATCATCTCGGGGCTGGTATAGTTGCCCCAGTTGTAGATGTTCAGCGCGCCATCGGCAAAGGCCGGACTGCTGACCGCCATCAAGGCGGCGATGCTTGTAAGTGTCTTTTTCATTGTCAGACTCCCAGTTGTTATTATGGTTCAGGTCTTGAGTTTGCTGAGCGCGGTAAAGGCGACAACCATCGTCACCGAAATCCCCAGCAGGACGGTCGAGATCGCGTTGACCTCGGGCGTAACAACACGGCGCAATTGCCCCAGCATGTACGTTGGCAACGTATCTTGTCCGGCAGATTTTACAAACTCCGTGATCACCACGTCATCCAGACTGATCACGAAGGCCAGCATCGCTCCGGCCAGGATTCCGGGCCAAAGTTGGGGCAGGGTGATGCGGGTAAAGACACGGAACGGCGGCGCGTAAAGATCGGCGGCAGCCTGCTCCAGCGCCAGATCCATCCCCGTCAGGCGCGCACGGATCGGCAGATAGGCGAACGGGATACAAAACGCGGTGTGCGCGATGATCAGGTACAACAACCCGGTGTAGCCCGTCGCCACCTTGATCATCGCAAAGAAGATCAGCAGCGCCACGGCGGTCACGATCTCGGGGACCATCAGCGGCTGATTGATCATCGCAAAAACCGCCGATTGGCCTTTGAATTTTGGCGTGCGGGTGGTGGCAAGAGCGGCCAGAACCGCCAGCGTTGTTGAAATGGCCGAAGCCCAGAAAGCGATGATCAGGCTGCGCACTGTGGCATCCTGAACCTGCTGGTTGTCCCATGCGGACACGTACCAGCGCCACGAGAAGCCTTCCCAGATCGCAATCGAGGTGCCTGCGTTGAAGGAATAGATCACCAGCAGGAAAATCGGCATGTAGAGCAGCACGAAAGTGACAGCCGCGATGGTCTTGAACCCCGGCATCCGTTGAATATCAAAGCGTTTAGCCATGTCCGGGGCCCTCTTTTCCTGCGGTACGCACATAGGCCATCAGCGCCACCATCACGATCGCCAGCAAGGTGATCGATAGCGCAGCACCCAGCGGCCAGTTGCGGCCTTGGCCGAATTGCAATTCGATCAGATTGCCGATCATCAACTGGTTTCCGCCACCCATCACGCGCGGGGTGACATAGGCGCCCAGAGAGGGCACGAAGACCAGAATGGACCCGGCAATCACCCCCGGCTTGACCAGTGGCAGGATGATGCGTTTCAACACCTGCATCCGCGTCGCATAGAGATCGTACCCCGCCTCGACCAAGGAAAAATCCAGCCGTTCCATCGACGCATAGAGCGGCAGGACCATCAGCGGCAGATAGACATAGATCATGCCCACAAGGATCGAGAATTCGGTGAACAGCATCTGGATCGGCGCGTCGATGATACCGGACCACATCAACACGGTGTTTATCGTGCCCTCGTTGCGGATCAGTTCGACCACGGCAAAGGTACGGATCAGTATGTTGGTCCAGAACGGGATGATGATCAGCAGCATCCACAGATCGCGTTGTTTCTTGGGCCGCGTGGCGATGAAATAGGCGGTGGGAAAGCCAAAGATGATACAGCCCACGGTGGTCATCAGCGACAGCTTTACCGACCGCCAGAAGATCGACAGATGCGCGTCGGACCAACTGAGCGTATCGTCGAAGATATCGCGCTGAAGGATCACATTAAACCATGCGTCACCGGATGGTTGCCAGATCACCCCGCCGTAATCGCCGGGCGTCAGCACCGAATAGACCAGCGTTATCAAAAGCGGACCCGAAGCGGCAAACAAAAGCACCAGCAGCGCCGGTGCCAGAAGCAACCAGCGCACGCGGCTGGCGCGCTTTTCGGTGGCGTTCGCGGGAGGAGAGTGCTCTGCCATGATCAGTCTCTCAGAACCTGGCCGACGCCAGGCGCGAACTGCACGCCGATACGGTCACCGGTCGAGAAACCGCTGGTCTCGTCGGGGCGGTTCTGGCGGCGCACCACAAATCCGGTGCCGTCGTCCAGCGCTACGTGGTAGTGGGTGTCGGTGCCAAAATAGACGACCTCGGACAGGGTGCCGGGCAACAACCCCTCGGCCTCGGTGCTGATGTTGGCGTGTTCGGGGCGTACGGCGAGGGTGACTTTGCCCTGCATCTGTTCGCCTTCGGGCATGCGCGCCGTCACCACCTTGCCCGACGACAGTGTCACGTCTGCATCGGTGCCTTTGTGGGTGGCAACTTCGGCGGGCACGAAATTCGTATCCCCGATAAAATCCGCGACAAAGCGTTCTGCGGGGTGATCGTAAATGTCTCGCGGCCCGCCGATCTGGCGGATGGTGCCCGCGCTCATCACCGCGATGCGGTCGGACATGGTCAACGCTTCTTCCTGGTCGTGGGTGACGAAGATAAAGGTGATGCCGGTTTCCATCTGCAGGCGTTTTAACTCAAGCTGCATGTCCTTGCGCAATTTGAAATCCAGCGCGCTCAGCGGCTCGTCCAGCAGCAGAACCCGCGGGCGCGGCGCCAGTGCACGCGCCAATGCGACACGCTGCTGTTGACCACCCGAAATCTGTCCGGTCTGGCGGTCTGCCATCTCGGTCATCTTTACCAGCTCCATCATCTCATCGACGGTCTGCTTGATCTCGGCCTTGGGCTTGCCCAACATTTCCAGACCAAAACCGATGTTCTGCGCCACGGTCATATGTGGAAACAAGGCATAGCTTTGGAACACCGTGTTCACTGGGCGTTTGTATGGGGGCAGGTCAGACAGGTCTTCGCCATGCATGGTCAGCGTGCCAGAGGTCGGGTGTTCGAACCCCGCGATCATCCGCAGCAATGTGGTCTTGCCGCAGCCCGATGGCCCCAGAAGGGTGAAGAATTCATTGTCCTGAATGTCGATGCTGGCATCGGCCAAAGCGACAACATCCGGCGTCCCAGGGTAGACTTTGCGAAGATTGCGCACACTGATTGCTGCGGTCACGTGAGGGTTCTCCCTGCGGTAGAAGTTACATGGACTTCTCCGTTACTAAGCTTCGACTTCGGTGCAAAAGTCGTATCAATCCACATTCCGCCCAAAATAAACCGTCAATATTCCAACGGCTTACCAAGCGGATGTGCACGATCACACCAATTTGATCAAATGCTAGACCGCAAAAAATCATTCTGCAATGAGAGACCGCAACAAGGTGAGATTTTTGGGGCAGCACCACTGCCCTGCCTGATTTTGATGCATCTGTTAATGAAATCGCGCCGACGCTATGCTTCGGGGGGCTGCTTGCTGGTCTGACAGGCGCGATGCTGCTGCGCCAGATTGACCGAAATCTGATCGAGTCCCCGCCGCAGCAACGCCAGGGCCTGCGGGCTCAGCCCGGCGGTCATCCTTGCTTCGTGGCGGTCCACTTCGGCCTCCAGCAATGCCAACCTGTTGGCGCCGTCCTCGGTCAGATAGACGCGACGCACGCGGCGATCACCGGGGGCGGCCTTGCGGATCAGCCAGCCTTCGCGCGTCAGCGTTTCGATGATCGGCACCAGACTGGAGCGGTCGAGAAAGATCGCCTCGGCCAGCCGGATCTGCGCGATACCGGGATTGGCCGCGATGATCTTCAGCATTCCGAAATAACGCGGTGCGGTGCCAAACCCTGTCACCCGTTTTTCAAAGTTCTTGTAGGCCACGATCTGCAACTGCCGTATCTGAAACGACACCCGATCCTGTAAGTCAGGCGGGATCACCACCGTGTCGGCGTCGGACTTCGACAGCATATCAGTTCATGCTGCCGGGCAGGAACAAGACGATGGCCGGAAAGGCGATCAGTAGCATCAGACGCAGGATGTCGACCAGCACGAAGGGCAAAACCCCCTTGAAGATCGTGGGCAGGCTGACCCGCGTGGCGATCGAATTGATCACAAAGACGTTCATCCCGATGGGCGGTGTGATCAGCCCCAGTTCGACCGTCATGACGATGATGATGCCGAACCAGATCGGATCAAAGCCCAGTTGGGTGATCACCGGAAAGACGATGGGCACCATCAGAATGATCATCGCCATGGCGTCCAGAAAACAGCCCATCACCAGAAACAGCAGCATGATCAGCAGCAGCGTGCCATAGCGGCCAGCCCCCAGATCCAGCAGGAACTGCGTCAGATCTTGCGGCACCTGTGTCACCGCGAGGAAATAGCCGAACAGCGTCGCACCGATCAGAACGACATAGATGGCAACCGAGGTGCGCAAGGCTTCGACCAGACAATCCAGCAATTTGGCAAGGTTCAGACGGCGCCGCACAAAGCCGATGACGGCGGTCAGGAACGCACCCGCAGCGGCGGCTTCGGTCGCGGTGACGATACCGAAATAGATCGACACGATGACGGCGATGAACAGCACGCCGACGGCCCAGACACCGCGCAGCGAGGCAAAAGCTTCGGACAGCGAGAACGTGTCGCTGGCGGGCAGGGTGCGTGCGTACCAGATGCGCACGGTCGCCATGTACATGAAAACCGCCAGAATCCCCGGCACGATGCCCGCGACAAACAGCGTGCCGATATCCTGTTCGGTGATGAAACCGTAGATCGCCAGCACCACCGACGGCGGGATCAAAATGCCCAGGGTGCCGCCCGCTGCAATGATCCCCGTCGAGGCGTCGTCGGGGTAGCCTGCCTTTTGCATCTCGGGATAGGCGATCTTGGTCATGGTGGCGGCGGTGGCGACCGACGATCCGCAGATCGCGGCAAAGCCTGCACAAGCGCCAACGGTGGCCAGCCCCAACCCGCCACGAAAGCCGCCCAGCCAAGCACGTCCGGTGCGGAACAACTCGGACGACATGCCGGAGTTGGTCGCCAAAACGCCCATCAGCACAAAAAATGGGATCAGGGTCAGGTTGAAATCGGTGATGGTGCTGATCGGCGATTGTGCCAGCAGGTTCAACGCAGGCTTCATGCCGACCACAGCACCAAAGCCTCCGATGCCAACCAAACCCATCGCCACTCCGATTGGTACGCGCAGGATCATCAACGCGAACAGCACGACAAAGCCGCCGCCGGCTACAAATTCATTGCTCATGTCCGGTCACTGTCCTGCAATAATGTGTCGTCAAAGGCGTCGAATTCACCAAGATCGCGGCCATCACGTACGATGATCACCAACCGCACAGCGGTGGTGAACAGCGCCGCCACCAGCCCCAGCCAGATCGCCGCGAAAAATGGCCAGTGCGCCAGACGCAATTCCATCGTCACGTCACCACCACCCATCGCATCCAGCACCCGTTCGCCGATTTTCCATGTCAGAAGAGCGGTGAAACCCAGCAGTACCAACCAGGCAAAGCCGTTGATCGCTATTTGCACTGGCTTGGGCACGGAGAGCGCCAAAAGGTCGACCTTGATGTGGGTGCCGTGAAACCCAAGACTGGCCAGCCCCCAGGCAATCGCGATGCCCAAGACCAGCCGCGAGACATCAAAGACATCCGGCACCGGACGGGCAAAACCGTAGCGCCCGATGGCCGAAACCACGATCAGCACCGTAACAAGGCCCAGCATGATGCCTGCAACCCGTTCTATATTATGGATAACCTTGCCGACGATCCGGTTGCCGTCGTCGCGCTGCTCGGTGGACATTGGCCGCTCCCCTCCCACAGATTAAACATTGCGCCGCACCCGTTACAGATGCGGCGCAATCTTTTGGACCCGATCAGTAGCGGGCGTCGTTGGCGTCGAGCGCCTCCATGAACCCGTCAAAGATCGCATCAGCGTCGCCACCGGCTGCAGTGACGTTTTCGCGCCATTCGGCGATCAGCGGCTCGGCTGCGGTACGCCATGCGGCGACTTCTTCTTCGGTGGGCTCGTTCAAGGTTTGCTCGGAGTCAGCGAGCAACTTGTCGCGGGCCGCCATGTCGTCGTCAAACCAGCCCTGAGCGACATTCGAGGACCATTCAGGGGTGCAATGGCTGTCGATCACAGCTTTGTCGTCGTCTGAGAGACCGGCATAGCTGTCGGGGTTCATCAACAGGACCTGCGCCGACATATAGAACGGCATATCAAGGTGTTGCGTGACTTCGTCCGTCAGTTTGAAGTCGTACATCGCCCCCCAGGGGAAAGTCACAGCCTCGGCGGTTCCGCGCGACAGAGCCTCGCGGACTTCGGGGGCGGGCACCTGAACCGGACCGCCACCCAACAGGCTGACGAAACGCGCCATGGTGGCGTGCGCCGGGCGGACGTTTTTGCCTTGGATGCCTTCAGGCGCGGTGATCTTTTCCTTGGAGTGCAGCGTGCCGGGGGCGTGCGGGTGCACAAAGCAGACCTTCACATCCGACATTTCCGCCGGTGCGCCGAATTCGGCATACCATTCGTGGATCGCCTTGGCGCCGCGCACGGAATCGTCGGCCAGAAACGGCACTTCGGTCAGCCCGTAGATCGGGAAACGGCCTGCGGTATAGCCGGGGTTCACCCAGGCGAAATCGACGATGCCCTGCTTGACCATATCGTAATGATCAGGCGCCTTGCCCAACTGTTGCGCCGGAAAAATCTGAATGGCGATGCGCCCTTCCGATGCCTCTTCGACCGCTTTTGCCCAAGGCGTTATGCCTTCGGACGCAGGTGCTATGCCTTCGGGCACCCAATGCGACAGGCGCAGGGTTGTGTCCTGTGCGAACAGCGTTGCGGGGGCTGCAATGGCCAAAGCCACAAGGCGTGCGATGTTTCTGAATTTCATGATGATCCTCCCTATGAGACCAGTGATCCTCCCACGGTCTCGGCTATTGATGGATATCAAACATTCATGCGTTATCAAGTATATTCGCTTGGCGAGACAGGCCTGCGATCTGCAAGAACTCCCTTTAAAACTGTCTGGGTCGAGGAAACCCGTGGGGCACTTCAATCGACTATTTCGGCAATTTGGTCATAGCCAAGCGGTGGCGATCATGCCCGGTACCAGTCTTTAGAGGCGCGTCACGAAGGCTGAACCTCGATGATCTTTTCAGGGGTCACCCCCATAAAGTGCAATTGCTTCAACGCTTTGCCCGAGACGTTCAGCAACTTGAACCGGGGGCCCACGGATTTGGCTGCGGCAAGGACCATTTGCAGGCCCAATGCGCCGAAGTGGCTGACATCGGCGGCATCCAGCACCAGCGGTTGGTCGTCAGGCCGCAACTTCAGTGCGACCAGCACTGCGGGCACGCTGGACAAGTCCAGTCGGGGCGGCAGCGGGATAGGTTCAGCCATTCGGAAATCCTTTTACAGGTGGGTAGGTTTGCAAGACCACGGTCTTCGCAAACCTCGTCAGCAGTGCAAGACTGTCTAGCCGACGCGCCATTAAGAACGGGTTACGCGATTTCAGGATTTGGGATTTGCGGGTGGCCGATTGCGGAAAATAACTTGGAGTTTTGCCGTGAAGCACCCGGACAGCACGAAAAACCCCGGTGCGCGGGGGCACACCGGGGCGAGTTCAGACATTCTTTGAAGCTCAGGCCCGGCGGCGGCGACCGCCTGTGCGACCTTCGCGGCCACGACCCTCTTGGCCTGCTTTGGGGGCGACCTTGTTAAACCGAATCCAGTCGGACCCGTGTGGATCATTGTTGGTCAGGAAGTTGGCGGCGC
The DNA here is from genome assembly GCA_024636445.1 of Sulfitobacter sp. Classification (GTDB taxonomy): domain Bacteria; phylum Pseudomonadota; class Alphaproteobacteria; order Rhodobacterales; family Rhodobacteraceae; genus Pseudosulfitobacter. The sequence continues at coordinate 6,833 of JAGXHE010000055.1, read as the reverse complement.
GGATCGCTTCCATTTCCTTGCCCGCGCGCGGCATGGTCGAGCCAAGGCCGAACATCTGCACAAATGTCTCGTCGTCCATATCTTCCGGCAGAATGATACCCGAGGCCGCAACTTCGGCGCGCTTTTCCGCAATCCGCAGCGGGCCGACGGGCAGGGCGATCGGGTTCATGATCGCGCTGGTCATGCCCGCGGCCATCGCCATTGGCAGGAATGCGTTGTTGATACCATGACGGTTGGGCAAGCCAAAGCTGATGTTGGAGGCACCACAGGTGGTGTTCACGCCCAGCTCGTCGCGCAGACGGCGCACCAGGGTAAAGACCTGAAGGCCCGCAGTGGCCATCGCGCCGATGGGCATCACCAGCGGATCGACGACGATATCGTGGGCCGGAATGCCAAAATCGGCGGCGCGCTGCACGATCTTCTTTGCGACCTCGAAGCGCACATCGGGGTCTTCGGAAATGCCGGTGTCATCGTTGGAAATCGCCACGACCGGCACGTTGTATTTTTTGACCAGCGGCAGCACCAGTTCCAGACGTTCTTCTTCGCCGGTGACCGAGTTCAGCAACGGGCGGCCTTCGGCGGCGGCAAGGCCCTGTTCCAGCGCGCCGGGCACGGAACTGTCGATGCAGAGCGGCACATCGACGATGGCCTGCACGCGCTCCACCAGCGCCTTCATCAGCATCGGCTCGACAAAGTTGTTGTCGGCGTAGCGGGGATCTTCGGCCATCTTGTTCGAGAACACAGCGCCCGAATTTACGTCGAGAATGGTGGCACCGGCAGCAACCTGTGCCAGCGCGTCGGCCTCGACCCGGCTGAAATCGTCACGCTCAAGCTCTTCGGCCAGGATCTTGCGGCCTGTGGGGTTGATACGTTCGCCGATCACGCAAAACGGTTGGTCAAAGCCGATGATCGCAGTCTTGGTTTTGGATTCAACGATAGTGCGTGTCATGGTATTCGGTCCTTCAGGCGTTGGCCGGTTGGGCAGCAGCGCCGCCATTTTCGATGGCCCAATGGGCATTGCTCTTGATACCGCCCAACGGGAAGAAATGCACGTTGGTCACGTTAAAGTCAGGATTGGCGGCCTTGTGCGCGGCCAGTTCGGCAATGACGTCATTGGGCTCGAAGGGCAGCAACAGCTTGGTCACATCCTTGGCACGGCGTTGCAGTACGCGCAACGACGCACCCACACCGCAAGCAATGGCAAATTTAATCATGGTTTGCAGTTTGGCGGGACCGGCGATGCCAATGTGAATGGGCAGGTCAATTCCGGCGGCTTTCAGCGTGTCGGCCCATTCGATGATCGGCTGCGCCTCGAAAGCGAACTGCGTCGCCAGCGCCATCTTCGCGTCGGTGCGGTTCGAGAAGTCCTGTTTCCAACGCAGCGCATCAGCGACGTTGATGCCACGGCCATCGGGATCGATGTCCTTGTTGCCCTCTGGGTGGCCTGCGACGTGCAGACGGGTAAAGCCCGCCTTGTCAAAAGCACCGGTTTCCAAAAGCTGCATGGAGCTGTCAAAGTCACCGTGCGGCGTGGTCAACCCACCGGCCAGCAACAGTGCTTGTTTCACGTCCGCCTCGCCCTGATAGCGGGCAATCCAGTCTTCCAGCATGGCACGGTTGTGGATGATGCGCGCGGGAAAGTGCGGCATCACCGGAAAGCCATCTGCGTTCAGCCGTTTGGCAGTCGCAACCATATCCTCGATCGGCGTGCCTTCGATGTGGGCGATGTATACGCGGGTGCTTTCGGGCAGAAGATCGCGGAAATTCTCGACCTTCTCGGCGGTGCGCGGCATCACCTCGATCGAATAACCTTGAAGGAAGGCTTCGACCTGAGGCGAGATGCGGCCCGCTACCGGACCTTCGGAGGCTTTGAGGAAACTGAGAAGTGCCATGTCAGAAAACCTTTGATCAGCGGTGGGGTGTTCAGGCCCAGCCTTCGTTGTCGATCAGCGCCTTGATCCGCGCGGTGTCGTATTCGGTATCGAGACGGGTGGCCTCGTCTTGGGCAATCTGGGCGGGGTCGCCCTCGATATTGTGGGCCACGGCCTTGCGCCATTCGGCGAGATAGGCGTCGGCGTCGCGGGCGTTGACCTTCATCGCGGCGCGGTCGATGGCCTGCTCGAAACGTTCGGGAAGCTGGCGTTTGGAACCGCTGCGGCCCTTGCCCACGATCACCTGCGCCGGGATGTCCCGCCAGTATACGATTGTCACGTCCGGCATGTCTGATTCCCCCCTTGCACGATTTCGCCCTGTCTAAGGCACAGCCGAAGCTGGGCGGTGGCGTTTTTCGACGCAAAGCACGCTGTCCGCGACCCTTTGAGGGGCGACGCCCCGCCGTGCAGCTGACGCGGATGCCCCACGCCAAGCGGCACAAGCCGATTTGCACCTCTATTCACTCGTTCGTGCGCCTCCGTATTGCAAAGGCGTCCTTGCGTGGGAGGCATCAAAAGCCTATCGTCTCCTCAACTCGTTATGAAAGGCGCATACAATGGCGCCAAAGCGTCCCAATGGTGCGGGCGCGCTCGAACAACCGGCTCTGAGCCCCGTGCCTCAGTCCGGATCAAGTGAGCTTTATGCCGCGCTCGATCTGGGCACGAACAGTTGTCGCATGTTGATTGCCCAACCCAAGGGGACGGGCTTTCACGTGATCGACAGTTTCTCCAAATCCGTCCAGTTGGGCGCGGGTCTGGAGCGCACCGGGCGTTTGTCGCGCGGGTCAATGGCGCGCACCATCCAAGCATTGCGAATCTGTCAGCAAAAACTGCGCCAGCACAAGGTGCGGCGGATGAAGCTGGTGGCCACCGAAGCCTGTCGGCGCGCGATCAACGCCAGTGAGTTCATCCAGAGGGTGCAGCGCGAAACCGGTCTTCGGCTTGAGATCATCCAACCCGAGGAAGAAGCCCGGCTGGCGGTTATTTCCTGCGCGCCACTGGTCAGTCGCAAAACCCAGAACCTGCTGGTGGTGGACATCGGCGGCGGCTCGACCGAACTGGTGTGGATCGACATCTCCAAAGTGCCGAAAAACGACCGTCCGCAGGCGATCATGCGTCTGCACAGCGGGTTCAACACCGCCGCGGTCAAGGACGTCCCGCAAGCGCGCGTGGTCGACTGGATCAGCGTGCCGCTGGGCGTGGCGACCTTGCGCGACCAGTTCAGCGACGTCGAGGACGACGCCGCGCGCTTTGCTCTGATGAGCTGGTTTTTCGAGGAAAACCTTGCGGATTTCGCACCTTACCACGACACCAAGGTACACGAAAAGTTCCAGATCGTGGGCACCTCGGGCACCGTCACCACCGTTGCCGCCTCGCATCTGGGGCTGAAACGCTATGACCGCACGCGGGTAGATGGGCTGCGCATGTCGTCCGAACAGATCGACAAGGTGATCCGCAGCTATCTTGACATGGGGCCGGGCGGACGCCGCGCCGATCCGCGTATCGGGCAGGACCGTCAGGCGCTGATCATGTCGGGTGCCGCCATCCTTCAGGCCTTGATGCGCTGCTGGCCCACGGATCGCTTAAGCGTGGCGGATCGCGGACTGCGCGAAGGGCTGCTTTACGCGCAGATGAGCGCGGATGGCGTGCTGAGCGAGGGCGCGCTTTAGGGGCTGTTTTTGGCCTGCTTTCCGGCCAATTTTTCGAGCCTGACAAGAACGATAGTGTACCATCGCTTGAAGCGGCGCGTCCAAGCGCGTATCTGGACGCCAACGAAAGGCGGATTTCCGTGGCAAAAACTCCAGATGGCAAGAATACGTCCGGGCGCGGACAGCGCGAGCTGACCGTCAAGGTCAAGACGGCGCGCGGGCGCACGACCAGCTCGACCCGGTGGTTGCAGCGCCAGTTGAACGACCCTTATGTCAAACGCGCGCAGGCCGAAGGCTATCGCGGGCGGGCGGCGTTCAAGATCATGGAACTGGACGACAAGTACCGCTTTCTGGTGCCGGGTGCGCGCGTGGTTGACCTTGGGGCCGCACCAGGCGGGTGGTGTCAGGTCGCGGTGAAACGCGTCAATGCGCTGAACGAGCGGTCGGGCAAATCCGTCGGCACCATCCTTGCCGTCGATCTGCAAGAAATGGATCCGATCGCAGGGTGCGAACTGCGTGTACTGGACTTTATGGAAGACGACGCCGACCTACAGGTCAAGGAATGGTTGGGCGGCAAGGCGGACGTGGTGATGTCGGACATGGCGGCCTCCAGTTCCGGGCACAAGCAGACCGACCACCTGCGCATCATCGCACTGTGCGAAGCGGCGGCCTATTTCGCCTTCGACGTGCTGGAAGTGGGCGGGACGTTCGTGGCCAAGGTTCTGGCGGGCGGGGCCGAGGGCGATTTGCAAAAGCTGTTGAAACAACGCTTTGACAAGGTGGCAAACATCAAACCGCCATCGTCACGTGCCGACAGTTCGGAAAAATTCGTCGTCGCCACCGGATTTCGCGGCTAACCGCGAAGCCAGATGCCAAAGCGCGATTGACGCGAACTTGGTCAGGTACAGCGCGCCAAAGACTGTTGCGCCATCGCCTTGATATGCTCGACTTCTCCGACACTGATCTGCCGGGTTGAAAAACCCTTGCTGCGTGCGACAATTGTTTCTGCATTACTCTTCTGGCGCAGCAGTTCAAACAGTCGCATGTGTCGGGGGAATTTTCGCTGTTCCATACAGGACATGGGACGTTTCCTTTGGACCCGCCGGACAAATACGGCGCAGTTTCTGACAGCCACCCAAGTGATCGAGATTTGCGGCGCCACAGGGGCAAAGAACGGGCATCAATGGGGAAATCGGATTTGCGGCAGCTTCCTTTTGATGACCGTCAGATCGGTGCTCGGTTGCGCTCTATGTCCCTCTGCACATTCCGATTATTGGCCAGCCATCGGTTCCATGTTTCGAGTTGCCGTCGTTCAACATTTATAGCGCGTTTCTGAGTGCGCAGGTTTGAAATCGCGCGGTCGATAAACCTTACAATACGCTGGCTGGCATTCTTGATGTCTTCAGAGGATTGCATGATGCTAAATGCTTTTGGCGCGTTTGTGGAACTGGGCCAGAACCTCAAAAACCTACGCGCCAAATCCTCCATTCGAGAAAAAATCCGCTGCTGTAGGGTGTAAAACTTTTTATACTTTCGCAAATCGACCGATACTGCATCAGCCTCTCGTTCAATCCCCAACAACTCGCCATGAGCGTTGACCAGTGCGATGCCGAACTCTGTCTTTGCGATGCCCAATTGGCGCGACCCTTCGCCATGAGCGGCAAAAGCGGCAGCCCAATTGGCAAACAAACGACTAAGGTCACTGGAATAGCTTCGCACCGTTGTGCGCCCGCGTGCAAGACGGTTGAACAGGCGATCCGCGCGCGCACAAGATCGGGAGATCTGCACCAGTCGGTCATCTCTTAGATTGAAGATGTCCCACGTCTCGCTGTTTCTGGGATTATAGGCCAAGGCACTTTGAATGTTGTTGAAATGGCCGTTAATTGCTTCGAGCCGACCGTTGGCTGCGTGAATACGTCGGATAAGCTGTAATACATCGAGTAATGACATGATGCCTCACTGAAATTCGGATCACTTTCTAAAATGGATATTTCCTAAGTAACTTGGTGTTGTGTCGAGATTGATGGTTTTCGCCGGTGTTCTCAAAGCTGCGGTGAGCGTAGTCTTCAAGGCTGGTGATTTTGAGGCGATTGCACGCGCTCTCTCCAGGTTTTTCAACAGTTTTGGCCCGTTTAGACTTCGATTGGCCATAGCCGTATAGCCTGTTTTGCGTGGGTTTCATTGGGTTGCCCGTCACGCAGGCCTGCTTAAGTCTTTCGCGCTGTTGTGAAGTCGCCACGCTAAGCGGCGAATATCCTTTGCCGCATTGGTCCGCATCCCATGCAGATAGTTTGGATGCACTGAACCAATTGGCGCGGCGCCTCTAGCGCCGTGCAAGCGGCACACGGTTCCAACCTTGCTCAGAAGGACCAAGCATCAGGTGCATGTCATCTTGGCCTCAGCGCTGCATCTGGGCGCGTCTGTGAGACTTTGCTTAGGGCCTGTGGGTTAGCACACAGCGGGATGATACAGGTAAAACCTTACAAAAGCGAACAAAACGTCAAAGCTTAAAAATCACCATGAAAAATAGGTGCTTTCCCGGTCCAGTTTGGTTAAGTGATAACCAGTAAAAAGCCAAAATGGCGGAGAGACAGGGATTCTAATCTTTTTCAAGAATGTCTACAGCTAATTGTTTTTTATATATAATAATCACATCTTAATTTAGATGCGTCCCGAAGTGTGTCCCATATTGTGTCCCAAGTGAAAGCGAAGTAGCGTGGCTCCTGGTAACACTGGAGACCAGCATGGCAAAGGACACTGATGAGCATATCGTCCTACGAAACAAGACTTGGCATTTTCGCATGCGAGTGCCGGTAAGATATCGGTCCGTTGAGACCCGGAAGGTCATCAAACAGAGTCTTCACACCGACAGCAAAACGGAGGCGACAACGCTCGCGGCGTCACTTCGAAGAGACCTCATCATAGATTTCGACGGCCGTCTTGCAGGTCGGGAAGCAAAGATGAGCGGTTCGTTCGAGAACATTGCGGCCCTTGCGAAGGCACGGGGCACCACATATCGAACTTCGGTCGAACTCGCAGACGGGTCGCTCTCCGACCTGATGGGCCGTATTGAGCCCCTCATGAGAGAGGACCCGGGCGCAAAGCAATCCGAGGTGATATCCGCTGAACTCGGTGGAATCGACAGACCGGAGACGAAGATTTCTGATCTCGTCAAGCAATATGAAGATGCGAGCCGCTCGCGCCTCGCCGGGAAGTCTGATGACCAACGGCGGCGTTGGCGAAACCCTTACAC
>JAGXHE010000054.1 GCA_024636445.1 Sulfitobacter sp. | reverse complement strand
GCCTCGGTCTGACCGTCCAACAGCGCCTGTACGGCCTCTGTGGCCTTGTGGCGCGCTCCCCTTGGTCGTCCTGGGTTGCCGGGTGCAAACGTGCCGTCTGCGTTGCGACCTTCCGTTGTCGTTCCGTTGTTACGGGTCATCGCCTGTTCTCCTGCTGGTGAAGTCCTCGGATCATGGGATTGCTCCTATGCGCCTTGCGGCTTCGATGGTTTGGGAACGTGGTCCTTGTGTCTTTGGCCCTTTCTCAGCACTGCCAACCTCGGCAAAGCTCAGAGACGTGAAAGGCTGGACGTTTTCTCTCGAATTTTGGTCCGTGTAGTTTTCGTCTTTTCTCGTTTTAGTCTCGTCTAAGTGTCGTCTCGTCTTAGTGTCGTGTGCCCCCACGGTGTGGGCAGGGTGGGGGCAGGGTGCCTCAAGGTGGTGTTGCAACGAGGGCATGAGAGCGCACAATTCGACCCTGACTGCGCGGTTTTGCCCGACGAGTTGGTCTGCAAGTGCCGCGTGAAAGTCGTCTTCGAAGTTGTGGCGCATCGTGGCCAGGAACGGCTTGAACACCTCGCGCAGTTTCGCCCACTCGACGCTGTCGGGCTTCCACCGCTGTGCCCGTTTAAGCGCGCCAACGGTGAATTCTGCTGCTGAGGACAGGACCATTTCATCAGGTGCATCCAGATCCGCGCCAGAATGTCCATACCGATCTGTTCGGCGATGGCGATCAGCGATCGTGCGCTTTTGCGCAGCTCTTCGAAACCGTGCGCGCGAAACAGCCGCTCGCAATGCGACATCCGCAAGGCCAGCTCTTCCATCGCGCGACACAGCACGTCCTCGGCACCGTCATTGCCCAATTGGTCGTATAGCGCGTTCAGACGATCATTGTTTACGGCAACCGTTTCGCGTGGATTGATCCGTGTTACGCAGCTCATTTTGTTGGTCACCCCTTGAAGGCCCCCACGGCCTGGGCGCACCTTAGGCCTGTACGTCTTTGTATTTGATTGATGGCTGTGGGGCCATGAGACGATTATCTCTCGAAATTGAGAAGAATTCGCTGTATCGCGGGCAACACCCGACCTAAGGCCCCGAAGAACAGGACCGCAACGATGCACAACACCAAGCCATTGCCCAGCTATCTGCTGCAACGCTATCACGGCTGGAAAGCCACCGGATATGCCGACAATCAGGCGTGGTACCGGCGTTTGGCCAACGAAGGACAGCGCCCGCGCGCGATGATGATCTCGTGCTGCGACAGCCGTGTGCACGTCACGTCGATCTTTGGCGCGGATCAGGGCGAATTCTTTATTCACCGCAATATCGCCAACCTTGTCCCGCCCTACGAGCCCGATGGCGACCACCACGGCACCTCGGCTGCGGTCGAATATGCGGTCAAGGTGCTGAAGGTGGCGCACATCATCGTGATGGGCCATTCCAACTGCGGCGGCGTCCAGGGCTGCATCGACATGTGTCAGGGCAAGGCGCCCGAGCTGGAGGAAAAAGCCAGCTTTGTCGGTCGCTGGATGGATATTCTGCGCCCGAAATATGATCTGGTCGCACACGAGACCGATCCAAAGGAGCAGGTTCGGCAGCTGGAAAAACACGCGGTTGTCGCGTCGCTGGAAAACCTGCTGACGTTCCCGTTTGTCACGGACCGTCTGGAAACGGGCGAGTTGACGATGCACGGCCTGTGGATGGACATCGGCGAAGGCGGTCTGGAGTATTTCAACCACACCGACGAGAAATTCCTGCCGGTGTCGACCACCTGATCTCCCGTACAAATGCCGTCGCAAAACCAAAAGCGGCGACCCTCCCACCCGGAGCGTCACCGCCTTTGAATTCATGTTCCATGCGTGCCGGATCATGTCGAGGACTGCCTCTGACGGAGCGAAACGCAACCGCCGCAGTACCCTAGATCCAGCCCTTGAACAGTTTGCCGCGGTCCACCCCTGAACCGGTATGGCACTGACAATCAACGCTTTTGATTGAAGGCATGTGAACTATTGTTCGAAAGCATCCCGACGAGCGGTGTCTTTCGCCAAGCACGCTTTTGCGGCACTGGCTGCACGGTTCCCCCCGGAACCGCGTTCATGATGATCTTTGTACCACGTCCCCATGCGGGCGGTCTGTGTCTGGTGATGTCACCGTCTCCGACAGGAATGGATTCGCTGACCAGTCCTTCATAGCGCGATATGTATTAAGAATTGCTTGCGCCGAACGATAAACCAAGCGCAAGCGGGCAAACCGCTAGCGCAGAACCTTCCCTTCGGGCCAGTTCATCTCGACATTCAAGGTCACACTTGATTGTTCACCAGCCGCCAAAGTCATATCCCACATCAAGATACCTCTGCGGTCTTCGTGGTCGGTGACGGTGGGGGCAGGTTGCGCGGACCAGTCGATTTCCAGATCTTCCTGCTCGGTCACCGGCACCCGGTCAAACAGCTCGACCCGCCAAGGCGTGTTGCCGGTGTTTTCGATGTCGATCCGTGTCGCCTCGTTGATCTCGCTAGAACGCGAGATGATACCGCGATCGGCTTCGTTGCGGTTCAGGCGCACGCGGTTCAGGCGTAACGTCTCGATGGGACCAAAGGCAATATCGACCTCTTCCCCCGCAGCTACGGGCGCAAAGTCGAACTGCCCGACCATCTGCCCGTCAACGAATGCGGTGGCAAAACCGCTACCCAACAGCTGTTCGCCGGTCGTATTGGTCACGCGTGCCATGCGATAGGCAACATCGTCGCGCAGCGGCACGGCAAGGGCATAGACGTCGGGGGCAAAGTCAACCGTATCCAGCGCGATACGCACCTCGTCGGCCCCGTTGGCCACGTTGACCGGACGGGGAAAGGCGTATTGCACACTGGGGCCGTCCAGCATGGCGATGGCGACCGTTGGTGCCTCCATGACGGGAGCTGGCGTCGCCATGTCGGCAGCGGCACCCATCACTGCCTCCGAAGTGACGCGGGCCTTTGGGCTGACCGGGTCTTCGATGCGGCGCAGATCCGAGTAGATTTCGCTGGGCCAAGTCTGGCCGCTGGGCTGGACCGTGGCAAGCGTCAGGGAAACAGCGTTCCAGTCCTCGCCGCTGTTCTGGGCGACTTCGGCACCGCGTTCCATTTCCAGCGCTGGCGTGTCCCCTGTGGTCAGACGCAGGTTGTAGACCGGATACCATACGGCACCGTCCACCTGATAGCTGACCTCCAGCGTCGCCTCGCCCGCCTGTGCGGCAATGGCCGTCAGTGTCAGACGGGTGCGATCCTGATCCGCCGTCAGCAGGGCGTCCAGCGCTGACTGTGCGTCTTGGACGTCTTTGGCACGGTCTTCACGTTCTAGGGTCAATGTGCGCATCGACGTGCGGGCTTTTTGCGCAGATTGCCCTGCGGCCAGCGTCTGATCCCCGATCATCTGGGACAGATCACGCAAGGTGCCCACGTCAGTCGGCAAGGTGTCAGAGGTGCCAAGAGCGGTCAGGAATTCGGTCTGCGCCTTGGCCGCCTCTACCGCGATCCGGGTCAGCGAAATGCGGTCGTCCAGCGCATCCAGCGTGGTTTGCGCGACTTTCACGGCGTTCCGCGCGGCGGTGATCTGTGGCGTGTCCTGATCCGGCGCAGGGGGCTGGTTGCGGTCACGAAACGATACCGATTGCAGTTGCGCCCCTGCCAGCCTGACCGAAATGCGCGCCGGATCGATGTATTGCGGCAGGTCCGCCAGCACCAGATCGTGCGTGCCTTGCGGCAGCGTCACCGTGGTGCTGCGCGTCACCTGCGCACCACGCGGATAGACGGTGACGGAACTGGGGGCGCTGTCGATGGCCAGCGTGTCGGCCCACAAGGCCAGCGGGCACAACAGTGCAGTGATCGAAACAGCGGGCGCTAGAATTGCAAGACGCATTATGGCGGACCTTTTGAAATATACGGACCCCCAGCGTGCGAAAGCAGCGCCCAAAAGAAAAGGGGCGCCGTGAAGCACCCCTTGAAAGTCGTACATATTTCGGCGGAATTCAGCCCTTTTTCAGGATACGCTGACCCAGCACTTCGGCGATCTGAACCGCGTTCAGGGCAGCGCCCTTGCGCAGGTTGTCGCTGACGCACCACAGGTTCAGACCGTTGTCGATGGTGCTGTCCTGACGGATGCGGCTGATGAACGTGGCAAAGTCGCCGACGCATTCAACCGGCGTGACGTAGCCACCGTCTTCGCGCTTGTCTATCACCATGACACCGGGGGATTCGCGCAGGATGTCGCGGGCTTCGTCCGCGTCCAGAAACTCTTCGAACTCGATGTTGATCGATTCCGAGTGACCGACAAAGACCGGAACCCGCACGCAGGTCGCGGTGACCTTGATCGACGGGTCGATGATCTTCTTGGTCTCGGCGACCATCTTCCACTCTTCCTTGGTCTCGCCCGAGTCCAGAAAGACGTCGATGTGCGGGATCACGTTGAACGCGATCTGCTTGGTAAACTTGCGCGGAGGCTTGTTGTCGGTGGGATTGTAGATCGACTTGGTCTGGTCCCACAGCTCGTCAATGCCCTCTTTGCCCGCGCCTGATACAGACTGGTAGGTGCTGACGACGACGCGTTTGATCCGCGCGCGGTCATGCAAGGGCTTCAGCGCCACGACCATCTGCGCGGTCGAGCAGTTGGGGTTGGCGATGATCTTGCGCTTGACGGCCATCTCGATGGCGTCGGGGTTCACTTCGGGCACGATCAGCGGAATGTCGGCGTCGTAGCGGTACAGCGACGAGTTATCGATGACATAGCAGCCTGCCTTGGCAGCGATGGGCGCGTATTTCTTGGTGGCGTCCGAGCCTACAGCGAACAGCGCAATGTCCCAGCCGGTGAAATCGAACGTGTCGAGATCCTTCGTCTTGAGTGTCTTGTCGCCAAAGCTGACCTCCGTGCCCAGCGACTTGCGGCTGGCCAGAGCGGTGATTTCATCTACCGGAAACTGGCGCTCGGCCAGTATGTTCAGCATTTCGTGGCCCACGTTTCCAGTGGCACCAACGACGACGACGCGATAACCCATTGCGATTCTCCATTTTTGGGTGCTTGGCGTCCATATACCCCTTGTTGCCGCGTTGAAAGGGGCACCCAAACCTGTTTTCAGGCGGTGTTGTCCCGCGAAAAGGCATAGACAGCCAGACCGGCGACCAGGGCAAGACCGAAGAACCCGAAAATCGCTGTATAGGGCGCAGCCACATCGCCGCCTTGGGCGTCTGCGTGCAGCCGTCCGCTGACAAATTGCATCAACCCGACGCCACCGATCCCAAACAGGTTCAGCAGCGTCACACCGCGCCCCGTCAGATGCGGCGGCACAAAGCTGCGGCCATGTGCGACCATCATCGGGAACGACGCCCCGAACAGCCCCACCGCGCACATCAACGCAATTGCTGTCCACATGCCGGGCTGCGGAATGGCCCACAGCGCCAGCACCGACGCCGCCGTCAACGCGTTGCCGGTAAAGTTCACCCACTTGCGACTGCCCACCAGACGGTCGAGCGGGCCATAGATCACCACGCCCAGGATCATTGCCAGCCCCATCAGCAGCGTTGCCAGACCGATCTGCGACTGGCTCGCGTCGAACACATCGCGCAGATAGGGGCCGATCCACAGGCCGCGGATCGCACCGGCAGGGGCGTAATGCACGAACATCAGGGGCAGTATCAGCCAGAACACCGGCATTTTAAGCAGATCAAAGACCGACCCGCGCAGGTCGGTCTGCGGCTTTTCGGGGTCTTTCACGGTCAGTGTCACGCCCACCGCGACCAAGCCGGACAACGCCGCAAGCCCGCCCATCGACGCCCGCCAGCCGATCAACTCGGCCGATATCGCCATGGGATAGGATGCGATCAGATTGCCGACCGTGCCCACGCCCACCATCAACGCCGCCAAGGTGGCGAACTGAATGGGGGGGAACTCGCGGGCAAAGATGTAATAGGATGCCATCAGCACCGGCGCGCAGCCGATCCCGATCAGTACCATAGCGATGTTTATATGTACCGCACCTGTCGCCATGGCGAACACCGTGGCACCGCCGCCCCCGCCCAGCAGCAACAGTGATGCCGCGGTGCGCCGGGGCCCGATCGTATCCAGCGCCCAGCCGATTGGAATTTGCATCAGGGCAAATGAAATGAACCAAAGCCCCGAGGCAAATGCCAGATCTTCGGGCCCGACGCCAAGGTCAGCTTCGAGCGGGCCTGCCAGCACCGCCAGAAAGGCGCGAAAGAACTGGCTGAGCACATAGGCCAGCGCCAGAAGAAACAGTCCGGTCCGCATGGCGTGGCCTTTCAAGCTTTGGTGAAGCTTGGTTACACGGGCGGACAGACCGTGCAAGAGTGCGTATCAAGACGGGCAGGCCGCAGCAGCGAAGGCGAAACAGACGATGGATGAGTTCTACGACCGCTTGCCGCTGCAGGACGCCTTTGGCACGCTGTCGGATGCCAACTGCTACACCGCCTTGCCTGACGAGTGGGTGGTGGGTGCTGCGGATATCGTCGGTTCGACCCAGGCGATTGCCGAAGGGCGTTACAAGACGGTGAACATGATCGGGGCCGCCGTGATCTCGGCGCAGCTCAATGCCGCCGGGGGTCGTGCGTTTCCCTTTGTATTCGGCGGCGACGGTGCGGCCTTTGCCTGTCCGCCCGATCAGGTGGATGCGGCAGAGCGTGCGCTGAGTGCGGTGCGCTGCTGGGCCGACGAGGAGTTCGGACTGAGCCTGCGCGTGGCGCTGGTGCCGGTGACTGCGATCCGCAAGGCGGGCCGCGATGTGGCCGTGGCGCGCTATCAGGCGTCTCAGGGCGTGGATTATGCTATGTTCACCGGCGGAGGCATCAGTTGGGCCGAAGCGGAAATGAAGCGCGGGCAGTTCGATCTGGCCCACGCGCCTGCAGGCACCCAGCCGGACCTGACCGGCCTGTCGTGCCGCTGGAGCCAGATGAAGGCGCGCAACGGGCAGATCCTGTCGGTGTTGATTCAACCCGAAGACGGTGCGGACGCGGTGGATTTCGCGGCGCTGATTGACGCTGTACTTGCCCTGATCGGCGATCTTGAGCGGAATGGGCACCCCGCCCCCGCAGACGGCCCCGGCACCGACTGGCCGCCCGCAGGGGCTGAAATGGAGGCCCGCGCCACCCGTGGCACGCTGACGGTGGCCAAACGCAAGCGGCAGATCCTGTTCGAGACCTTCATGGCGTGGGTGCTGATCAGGACCGGGCTGAAAATAGGTGGTTTCGATGCGCGGCGCTACGCGCGTGTGGTCGGAGAAAATGCCGATTTCCGCAAGTTCGACGACGGGTTGAAGATGACGCTGGATTGCGATGATGCCACGGCTGCGCGGCTGACGGACATGCTGGAAACCGCGCGGCTGGCGGGAACGATCCGCTATGGAATGCACAGCCAGAGCGAGGCGATGATGACCTGCCTTGTGCCGTCGATGATGCGCGACGACCATGTGCATTTCATCGACGGAGCGACGGGCGGATACGCTCAGGCGGCCACCCAGATCAAAGGTTTCGGCGCCTGAGGCGACTGCCGGATTTGGATATTTATAGCCAAAAGAAGCGGGTTATTTTACCCACTTGTTCGCAACGGTGCGGGCGGTGTTTGCGAGCATGGCCGCATCAACCCCCACGGCGACAAAGCGCGCGCCTGCTTCGATTGCGGCGTTCAGTACGGCTTCGTCGCTGCTGAGGATGCCGGGTGCCTTGCCTGCGGCGGCGATGCGGCGGATGGCGTCCAGTATGGCGTCCATCACCTTGGGATGGGACAGGTCGCCCATATGACCCAGATCGGCGGAAAGGTCGGCAGGGCCGATGAATACGCCGTCGATGCCGTCGATTTCGAGAATGTCATCCAAGGCTGCGAGGCCCGCGCGGTTTTCCACCTGCACCAGCAGGCAGGTCTGATCGTCTGCCGTCTGGCCATAGTCGGGAATACTGCCGAACTGCGCCGCACGCGTGCTGGAGTATCCAACACCGCGAATTCCGAAGGGTGGGTATTTCATCGCGCGGACCAGCTGGCGGGCCTGATCGGCGCTTTCGACCATCGGCACCAGGACGGTTTGCGCGCCTGCATCAAGCACCTGTTTGATCATCCACGTCTCGCCCACTGGCACCCGTACGGCGGCATGGGACGACGACGATTGCAGCGCCAGCAACTGATCGCGGATGATTGAGATGTCGTAGGGCGTGTGTTCGCCGTCGATCAGCAGCCAGTCAAAGCCCATCGCGCCCATGAGTTCAGTCGTGTTGACCGTGCCGAGGCTGAGCCACGCGCCAAAGACGGTTTCGCCATCGGCCAGGGATTTTTTGAATGTGTTGATCGGGGCTGGCATTGGTGTCTCCTGCACAATGTGTCCGTGGCGCACTGTAGGACGCACCCCGCAGCTTTGACCAGAGGCAGTCGGGTGGGGTCAGATGACCTTGATCACGTCCTTGCCCACGGCCAGCATATAGCCGCGACGCGCGATGTTCTTGACCAGCAGTTCACTGACGATCTGGTTGCCCAAGGTGTCGCGCAGACGCTTGATGCGGGTGGCACCGGCCGCTTCTTCGCAGTCCGACGCGTCGCGACCCGATATGATCGCTTCGATTTCCACCCCTGACAGGACGTCGTCGTCCATCCGCGCTTCGGCGAGGATGGACATGGTTTCCATCGCAGCATCGGTCAGCTTGAACCCGAGATTGTTGAGGTAGACCGTATTCTCTTCGCGACTGATCAGCAGCGAGTTCACTTCGATGCCCGCCCGCTCGATCTGGGCAAGGCGGCGCCCCATACCGACCAGCATCACCAGAAATATCAGGGCAGCCACCAGAAGGGCGGTGGCAAAGGTCAGCAGGACGAAGATGACAAAGCGGTAGCTGTTCAGCGTGGCCGAAAAGGCGGTACCGGATTGCGCCAGAATTTCCAGCAGCTTGATCTCGGACTGGCTGGTCAGATCGGCGTTTTCGACAAAGATCCGCTCGACCTGCGCATTGAAGGCGCCGGCGTCGGGCAGGGTCAGGAACAGCACGATGGCGGCGGCCAGCAACATGACGACAATCGCCGCGATCCCGCCCAGCACCAGCCGTTCACCGGTCTGGCGCATTTCAGAAGCGGAGGAAGTATTGTCCGGCACTGTCTTTCCTTTGATCAAGGCCTTCGGGGCCGAACACAGACATGATCTGTAGCAACGTCCAGCCGTCGGCGGCAAGACGGTTCTTCAACTCGGCCTGCGCCGTGCCTTGGTCACAGGCCGAAACCTGCGCCACGCCGTAATGCAGGCGCAGGGGGTCGTCCATTTTTGCCTTGTAGTCGGCAAAGCAATCTGCGGCCTGGGCCGCTGCCGGTACGGCCAGCACGGCGGTAAAGGCAAGGGAAAGGAGAATGTGTTTCATGTTCCCGACTGTGCGCCTTGTTGCCCGGATATTCAATATCAACAGGGGTTTCGCGAGACTGATATCGGATAACAGCGCGCTGATATTGTGTGACTTCGCCCAATGACGCCATCTTTGGTCCAAGGTTCGGCCAGTCAGGCAGGGCCACCCAACATCACATGACCGGATACGAAAGGAACACGCCATGCCGATTTTCACGCCTCGGTCCCTGCACCGCAAGTTCATCGCCCTAGTCGCAGGCTTGTCCATTGTCATCACCGGGCTGTCCGTAACCCCTGCTGCCGCTGATCGGGATGATACGGCGCGTGCGCTGGCGGCGATTCTCGGGCTCGCGATCATCGGTGGCGTAATCCACAATTCTCGCAAGGATAAGGATACCGTGACGCGTCAGAACAGCTACCGTCAGGACACCTACCGTCAGGACACCTATCGACCGGACCGGCGCCACACCTACCAGCCCCCGCATCCGCGTCCACGCCCGCTGCCACCGCGTGCAGACACCCGCAAGCTGCTGCCGCAAGCCTGCCTGCGCACGTTCCAGACCCGTCAGGGCAAGGTGAACGGCTTTGACGACACGTGTCTGAACAGGAATTACCGCTATGCGAACAGCCTGCCGCAGGCCTGTGAACTGCGGTTCCGCAATCAATACGGATACGGCCTTGGCTATGATGCACGTTGCTTGCGTCAACAAGGCTACCAATTGGCCCGCCGTTAAAAAGGTGGCGTCATGACCGGGGATGGGTCCCTGTTTCCGGTCAAACTAGGGGGGAGGGTGTTCGGGCACCTTCTCCCTTTTTTATTGGGCCCCCTTCTTTACTATTCTCGCCAGAATTTTGGATAGGCTTGCTGCCTGAGTTGTGTGTTTTCGTCTTGGGCGAGGGCATGTATAGCGCAAGGAGCATATGGGGATTTAATGAGTGCCGGACTATTCACTCGAGCTTGAGATTGGCGGCTGCGTGGCGGGCGTGGACGAAGTGGGGCGCGGTCCGCTCGCAGGGCCGGTAATGGCTGCGGCAGTGGTGCTGGACCCTGCGGATATCCTCGAAGGATTGAACGATTCCAAGGTGCTGAGCCCCAAGCGCCGTGCCGCGCTCTATGTGGAACTGATGGCACGCGCACATGTCTCTCTGGGAATCGCCACCGTGGAAGAGATCGACGAACATAACATTCTGCGGGCCTCGCATATTGCGATGGTACGGGCGATTGCGGGACTGCCGATGCGTCCCGATCACGTGTTGATCGACGGTAATATGGTGCCGCGCGGGCTCAACCTGCCCGCGACTGCGGTGATCAAGGGCGACGGGCGATCTGTGTCGATTGCAGCGGCCTCAATTGTGGCGAAAATCAGGCGCGACGCGGTGATGGTGGATTTGGCGCAACAGCATCCCGGTTATGGCTGGGAGACCAACATGGGCTATCCGTCGAAAAGCCACAAAGAGGCGCTGCTGAAAATTGGTGTGACCCCACACCATAGACGTTCGTTCAAGCCGGTACACAATATCTTGTATCAAGATAAATAGTTAACCAATTGATTCAATAAAGAAATTGACCACGAATCAGCTTTGACTCATCTTTGTCCACAACCAACGAGCTCAAAATGGGCCGCGGATAGAGGCAGATATGATGACAAAGACCAAGAGTGCCAAGGCGCTTCCCTTGAACGAAATCATTGGGGGCGATTGCATCGACGTGATGAACAGTCTTCCGGCAGAATCGGTGGACCTGATCTTTGCCGATCCGCCCTATAACCTGCAGTTGCGTGGCGACCTGCACCGGCCCGACAATTCCAAAGTGGATGCGGTCGACGATGCCTGGGACCAGTTCGACAGCTTCAAGGTCTACGACAAGTTCACCCGCGCCTGGCTTAAGGCTGCGCGCCGTCTGCTGAAACCCAATGGTGCGATCTGGGTCATCGGCAGCTATCACAACATTTTCCGCGTCGGCACGGCGTTGCAGGATGCGGGTTTCTGGATTCTCAACGATGTGGTCTGGCGCAAGTCGAACCCGATGCCGAATTTTCGCGGCAAGCGGTTCACCAACGCCCACGAGACGATGATCTGGGCCGGCAAGGACGAAAGCAGCAAGTACACGTTCAACTACGAGGCGCTGAAGGCGTTGAACGATGGCATCCAGATGCGCAGCGACTGGGTTCTGCCGATCTGCACCGGCCACGAGCGTCTGAAGAATGACGCGGGCGACAAGGCGCATCCGACGCAAAAACCCGAAAGCTTGCTGCACCGTCTGCTGGTCGGATCGACCAACCCCGGCGATGTGGTTCTTGACCCGTTCTTTGGCACAGGCACAACCGGTGCCGTGGCCAAGATGCTGGGCCGCGAATTCATCGGGATCGAGCGCGAGGAAGAATACCGCAAGGTTGCCGAGAAACGCATCGCGTCGGTGCGCAAGTTCGACCGTGACGCGTTGTCCGTCAGCACGTCGAAACGCGCCGAGCCGCGCGTGCCCTTTGGCCAGCTGGTCGAACGTGGCATGCTGCGTCCGGGCGAACAGCTGTATTCGATGAACAACCGGCACAAGGCCAAGGTCCGTGCCGATGGCACCCTGATCGGCGATGACGTCAAGGGGTCGATCCACCAGGTCGGTGCCCATCTCGAAGGCGCACCCAGCTGCAACGGCTGGACCTACTGGTGCTTCAAGCGCGAGGGCAAGACCGTGCCCATCGACGTGCTGCGCCAGCAGATCCGGTCGGAGATGCACGACTGACCCTTCGGGGGTCGCATCACCACAGTTTTGCGAACACCGCCGGTGCCCCCGCGACTTTTACCCATTGTCGCAATCACAAGGGGCACCTACCTATGCCCCGCCGTCATGGCGGGGCCTTTTTGATTCTACCTTGATCTTGCGGCAATCGGCTAGCGCGGGCGCGGATTGGTCGCCTTGTTGTAGGCGCTCCAGTCGGTGATCTCGGGGTAATACATATCCCGCCAGGCATGCACGCGCGGATGCATCATCCGTTTCCACACGCGCGGCACCATCGCCGCCATCGTCATCACCGGATAGCCATAGGGCAGCTGCGGCGCGTCGGCCTCGGTGTGGTTTTGCAGCACGGGAAAGCGGCGGTCGGGTTTGTAGTGGTGATCCGAGTGCCGTTGCAGGTTGATCAGCAGCCAGTTCGACGCGCGATGGGTGGCGTTCCACGAATGGCGCGGGTGGACGTGTTCGTATTTGCCCTCGCCCAGATGTTTGCGGGTCAGGCCATAGTGTTCGATGTAGTTGACCAGCTCAAGCTGCCAGACCGCGACGCCTGCCTGCAGCAGAAAAAGACCCAGCCCAGCCCAGCCGCCAAGCGCAAAGGCAAGCACCAGAAAGGTCGCCTGCAACGCCCAGTATTTGAAGAACGGGTTCGACAGATCGCTCCACGGCAGGTCCTTGCGTGCCAGCATGTCGCGTTCGGCGTGCCATGCGCTGTGCAGCGATTCCTTCAGCACGCGCGGATAAAAGCGGTAGAAGCTTTCACCCATGCGCGCGGTCACGGTGTCGCGCGGGGTGCCGACATAACGGTGATGCACCAGCATGTGTTCGGAGCGGAAATGCGAATAGAGCACCATCGCCAGCAGAGCGTCGGCACACCACCGCTCCAGTTTCGAGCGTTGGTGCATCAGCTCATGCGCATAGTTGATGCCGACGGTGCCGGTGATCGCGCCGACACCGAAGAACAGCACCAGCTTTTCCAGCGTGCCCAGATGCTCGGCCGGGACCACGTACCAGATCAGGCCGAACAGGGTGACGAATTGCAGCGGCGCCCATGCGATCGTGATGGCGCGATACCAAAGCAGATCGTCATCGTCGGTTTCCGGATCGGCATTGTCGGGGTCAAGGCCCACGGCAAAGTCCAGCGCGACAAACAGATACCACGTGAACACGGGCAACAGGATCACCGTCCAGCCCCCGGTCACGGCACAGGCCCAGGCCAGCGGCAGCAGCAGGATAGACATCGCATAGGGGGCCGCGCGCGTCAGCTTGGTCATGTCGGCGGCGGGGATGTAATTTGAGGTGGTCATGATGCGCACTTTGCTTGGCAGTTGATAGGCGCACCATACCGTAACCAGCCCATGAACCAAAGGGCGCTTAATGCCGCGTCAGATCAAAGGCTTTGCGCATGACCGTGGGCAGGTCCGAGGGGCCGAATTCCGCTTTTGTCATATACCGGCCCGTGCTGGGCTCCGCGTCGGTTTCGGACAGCATCACGGTCAGGATCAGATGGAAATGGGTAAAGGTGTGGCGCACCTCGCCTTGAATTTCGGTCCAAGGGGCATCGACGGGCGGCGTTCCTGCGGGCCGATCAAGGCTGACATCCACCCAGTCCGATCCGGGCCAGCCCAGCATGCCACCCAGCAGGCCACGGTCGGGCCTGCGTTCCAGCAGATAGGCACCATCGGGGCGGCGCGCGACATAGACGGTGCCATGGCGCACCGGCTTGGCCTTTTTCGGCGTTTTCCGGGGCAGGTCCGGCGCGGTTCCGCGCTGACGGGCAAGGCAAGGATCACGCCAGGGGCAGATGCCGCAGGCCGGGGACTTGGGCGTGCAGATGGTCGCACCCAGATCCATCACCGCTTGTGCATAGTCGCCGGGGCGTGCGTCCGGCGTCAGCGCGTCTGCGTGGGTCATCAGGATCGGTTTGGCCGCAGGCAGCGGCGTGTGTTCGTCGTACAGGCGCGCCATCACCCGTTCTACGTTGCCGTCCAGCACGGCATGGGGCAGGTCGAACGCGATCGAGGATATGGCCGCAGCGGTGTAAGGCCCGATTCCCGGCAAGGTCAGCAACGCCGCGTGATCCGCCGGAAACGCACCGCCATGATCGGCCACCACTGCCCGCGCGCATTTCAGCAGGTTGCGGGCGCGGGCGTAGTAGCCCAGACCCGCCCACTCGGCCATCACATCGCCATCTTCGGCAGCGGCCAGATCGGCCACCGTGGGCCAACGCGCGGTAAAGCGGGTAAAATAGTCGGTGACGGCGGCGACGGTGGTCTGTTGCAACATCACCTCCGACAGCCAGACGGCATAGGGATCGGGGCGGATGCCTGCGCCCTTGTCGGCGGGCGGGGTCCGCCAAGGCATCAGGCGGGCATGAACATCATACCAGTCCAGCAGCTCTTTCGAGAGATCACGCAAGATTTATGCCCTTCCTGAACGGCTATGACTGGCAGCGGGCGCGCAAATCTTTATGATCCGGCCAACCTTTGGGGGAACATAGTCATGGCTCGGCGTCACGCCACCACAAAAGGGTTCAAACGAACCGCATCTCTGCTGACCGGGCGCATCCGCACCGCCAGCGAGAGCCGTGGCTTTGCCCAATCGCGCCTGTTGACCCATTGGGCCGAAGTGGTCGGCGACGATATAGCCGCCATCGCCCATCCGGTCGAGGTCAGCTATGCCCGTGGCGGCATGGGCGCGACGCTGACCTTGTTGACCACCGGCGCACAGGCCCCGATGCTGGAAATGCAAAAGGAACAGCTGCGCAGCAAGGTCAACAGCGTCTACGGCTACAACGCGATTGCCCGCATCCGGGTGACGCAAACCGCGCCCACAGGCTTTGCCGAGGGGCAGGTGGCCTTTGGCCGCCGCAAGGTCGATACGCCCAAGCAGATCGACCCGACCTTGAAGGCCCGCGCCGAAGAAACAACCGCCCCCGTTGCCGATGAAGGCCTGCGCGCCGCATTGGAACGGCTGGGCACCAATGTACTCACAAAAGCAAAACGCTAAGAGGTAAGTTTCATGAAAAGATTGATCGCAATTCTGGCCGCCGTCGCGGTTGTCGCCGTCGCAGGCTGGTTCCTGACCAGCGGCAACGCACCAACCGAAATGTCCGGCACGCCGCTGGGCTCTGCCAATGCGCAGGAAACCAGCGCCGACAGCGATATCGACACGTCAGACGTACAGGAAATGACGCTTGGCAACCCCGACGCACCTGTCACCATGATCGAATATGCCAGCTATACCTGCCCGCACTGCGGCACATTCCATACTGGCACCTTCAAGCAGTTGAAGAAAGACTATATCGATACCGACAAGATCAACTTCATCTACCGCGAGGTCTATTTCGACGGCCCCGGCGTGTGGGCATCGCTGTTGGCGCGCTGTGCGGGACCGGAAAAGTTCTTTGGCATCACCGATCTTTTGTATTCCAGCCAGTCCACATGGGCGAACGCCGGTGGCCGTGATCCGGTCGCCATCGCCGACGAGCTGAAAAAGATCGGGCGTCTGGCCGGGTTGGATGCCGACGCGATCGAAGTCTGCATGCAGGACGACGCGCAGGCCAAGAAGATGGTGGAATGGTTCCAGGGCAACGCCACCGAACATGGCATCGAGGGCACGCCCAGCTTTGTCATCAATGGCGAGACCTATAGCAACATGGCCTACGCCGAGATGAAAACGATCCTCGACGAAGCAGGTGCCGAATAATGACTGCACCGCTTGCCGGTCTGAAGGTTATCGAACTGGCACGTGTTCTGGCCGGCCCCTGGGCCGGTCAGACGTTGTCGGATCTCGGGGCTGAGGTCATCAAGGTCGAAGCCGCAGCAGGCGACGACACGCGGCAATGGGGTCCACCCTTCGTGACCCGCGACGATGACGTATCGGCCTCGTATTTCCACTCGACCAACCGCGGCAAGGCGTCGATCATCGTCGATCTGCGCACCGACGAAGGGCAGAGCCGCCTCAAGGCGCTTCTGGCCGACGCCGATGTGATGATCGAGAACTTCAAGGTCGGCGGGCTGGCCAAGTACGGGCTGGACTACGCCTCGCTCAAGGACGCATTTCCCAAGCTGATCTATTGTTCGGTCACCGGCTTTGGCCAGACTGGTCCCTATGCGCACCGTGCGGGCTATGATTTCATCATTCAGGGCATGTCTGGCCTGATGTCGATCACCGGCGAACCGGATGGCCAGCCGCAGAAATCTGGCGTGGCGATCACCGACATCTTCACCGGCGTCTATGCGACCACCGCCATTCTGGCCGCCGTGCACCAGCGCGGCCAGACGGGCAAGGGCCAGCAGATCGACATGGCCCTGCTGGACGTCGCCGTGGCGATCACCGCCAATCAGGCGATGAACTATCTGACCAGCGGCAAGGCTCCGGGGCGGATGGGCAATGCGCACGTGAACCTGACACCCTATCAGGTGTTCGATTGTTCCGACGGCCACATCATCATCGCGACCGGCAATGACGGGCAATACCAGCGCCTGTGCCGCTTGCTGGGCCTGGACGATATGGCGACAGCGCCTGAATTTTTGAAAAATTCGAACCGGATCGAAAATCGCGACGAGATGACCCGAAAACTGACCGCAGCGACGGTGCTGCGCGCCCGCGACGATCTGCTGGCCGCCTGTGAGGCCGAAGGCGTACCCGCAGGGCCGATCAACGACATGGCCGATGTGATGGCCGACCCGCAAGTCGTCGCGCGCGGCATGAAGATCGAACTCGATGGCGTGCCGGGTGTGCGCACGCCCATCGTGTTTTCGGATGCGGAACTGTCGCTGCACCGGCCTGCGCCCAAACTGGGCGAAGACGACACGCTTCTGTAAGCCTTACGGTTGCGGCAAAGCCTTCAGGCGTTCATCAAGCGCCGAGGCATCTTCAAAGTGCAGCCGGACCGGCAGGGTAATCACCTTGGACCGGTAGGCAGGCGGCAGGCGCGCTGCGTCCTTCTCTGTCGTGACCAGTTGCGCGCCGCGCGCACGGGCGTCTGTCTCCAGCCGCGACAGCAGGGCGGTCGACAGCGCCTGATGATCGCCCAAGGGTTCGGCGTGCACGATGGTGGCCCCAAGACCCCGCAGCGTGTCAAAGAACTTTTGCGGGCGGCCAATCCCTGCAAAGGCGAAAACCGGCGTGTCCGTCCAGTCCATGCCGGTTTGCAGCGGTTTCAACTCGGCACGGACATGGGGCAAGGTCGTATCAGGCCGAAACGACGCCTGTTCCTCGGCACTCCCGATGCTCAGCACGATATCGGCGCGCGCCAGACCCGTGGCGACGGGCTCGCGCAGCGGCCCCGCAGGCAGGCAGCGGCCATTGCCGAAACCTGTCGCCGCATCGACCACGACGATGCTGACATCCTTGGCCAGATCGGGGTTTTGCAGCCCGTCGTCCATGATCACCACGCTCGCTCCTGCCTCTTGCGCGGCACGCCCTCCGGCGGCGCGGTCGCGGGCGACCCAGACCTCGGCAAAGGCGGCCAGCAGCAGCGGCTCGTCACCGACCTGCTTGGCAGTGTGGCGCGCAGGATCAACGCGCACCGGGCCTGCCAGCGATCCGCCATAGCCACGCGTTACGATGTGTGGCGTGTGGAAGAGATCGCGCAGTTTTTCGGCCACAGCGATCACCGTCGGGGTCTTGCCGGTGCCGCCTGCATTGATGTTGCCGACGCAGACCACCGGAATGTCCAGCCGCAGCCCTGTGCCGCCCGCCAGCCTGCGGGCGGTGGCGCTGGCATAGAGGTGTCCCAGAGGCGCCAGCACGCGGGCCTGCCATGCAGGGCGGTCGGGGGTCGTGTTCCAGAACTCGGGCGCGCGCATCAGTCTGGTCCATCCTGTCGGGCATCAAGACCATCCTGAACCAATGCGATGATACGTTCCATCGTGTCGGCCCCTTCGGTCACCACGTCCCAGCCTGCCATCGCCATCTTGGCGGCCTGATCCGGCGCAATCAACCAGGTGACAGCCGCGCCAAGGCTTTCTGCATCATTTACGATCCGCGCAGCCCCTGCATTGGCCAGCCTGCGATAGGAGTCCAGATGTTTGCCGACGCTGGGACCATACAGAACCGCCGACCCCAGCGCTGCTGCGGCAAAGGGGTCTTGTCCACCCTGACCGGTTACCAGCGACCCGCCAAGGAACGACACGGGGGCCACGCGAAACCAAAGCCCGGTCTCGTCGGGCAGATCGGCCAGAACCACGGCGGTGTTGTCATCGGGATAGGTGCCGTCGGACCAGCGCACCATGCGCAGCGCGTCCATCGCACACAGGTTTGTGGCGACCGCATTGGCAGCGGCATCTTGCGGGTTCAGGATCAGCAACAGCCGGTGCGACAGGCGCTGGGCGCGACGGTGTGCGGTCAGCACGGCAGAGACTTCGGCAGCGGTCACACCGGCGGCAAACCAGACGGGACGGCCCGAGAGCGACTGCGAAAGCTCGTCCACATCCCGTTGCGACGCGGGCAAGGCCTGTCCTCCGGGCACCAGCGGCGCTGTGCGGTCGATCTTGGATGCCGGCACGCCCAGTTGTTTCATCCGCGTCTCGGCGGCATCGCTGCGGGCCAGAACGTTGTCGAAATGCGCCAGCAACTGGCGGGGCACTTCGGTCAGCCAGCGGTCGCGGCGGGTGTCGAACCCTTGGGCGTCGGCATCGACCAGAAACATCGGACAGCCCGAGGCTGCCACCGCTTCGACCAGATTGGGCAACAGCGCGCCCCAGACCCAGATCAGAGCGTCGGGTTTCCAATGTGCGACAAAGGCCGCTGTGACAGCAGGGTGTTCCGGTGGCAGCGCCGCAGTCAACAAGCCGGGAACGTCATTTGGAACAGGTTCCGAGAGGCCGGTCAGCAGCACAGTCAGCCCGTAGCGCGCCGCGATCAGCCGGCGTGCGAGATCGCGAACGTGTGCGCCTTTGCCCGGCTCGGCGGCGTGCAGCCACACCAGCTCGCCCTTGGGACGCGGTGCGTAATCGGGCAGCTTTGGCGCGGGCCCGCGACGAGTCAGCGCCCTATAGGCTGCAAATCCCAGCGAACGGGCCATGGCGGCGGATCAGCCCAGCTCTTCGGTCGCGGCGGCGGCGTTCTTTTCGTCGCGCAGGCGGTGCAGGTGGGCGATGAAATAGCGCATGTGCGCATTGTCTACGGTCCGCTGGGCCTCGGTCTTCCATGCGTCATAGGCGGTGGCATAGTCGGGAAAGATGCCGACGATGTGCAGGTCATCGACGTTCTTGAACACGTTCTCGGACGGGGTGACAAGCTCGCCTCCGAAGACGAGATGCAGGCGCTGGGTCATGGTTTTGGTCCTTTGATCGGCGGAATTTGGCTTGGCGTAGTGTGCGCAAGGCCCGGTGGCGGGGTCAAGCTGCTGGTGGTTGCAAGGCGGCGTACAGGCCCGTGTGAACCACAGGCGTCGCGGCGATGATACCGTTCAGCGTGGGATGCGGGTTGTTGAACCGCAATGGCAGACCCGCGCGGTCGGTAATGGTGCCGCCCGCTTCGCTGACGATCAGCGCACCGGCGGCGATGTCCCATTCCCAACTGTCGCGCAAGGTCAGCATACCGTCAAAGCGCCCCTCGCCAACCAGCGCCAACCGGTAAGCCAGCGACGGACGGTGCCCGCGTTTCAGCGCAGGCGGCACACCCCCGCGCCAGTGATGCGGCTGCATCGCTGGTTTGGTCACCAGAACCGAGCAATCGCGCATCCGGTCGTTGGCCGACACGGTCAGCGGGCTGTCGTTCAGCGCAGCACCCTGTCCCAGGGCTGCGGTGTAGAGCTTGTCCAGCATCGGCAGATAGACGGCTGCGGCGGTGATCTGCCCGCCACGGGCGATGGCGATGCTGTGCGCCCATGTCTTGCTGCCTTCGACAAAGCTGCGGGTGCCGTCGATGGGGTCGATGATAAAGACGGTGTCGGCATCCAGACGCGCGGCGGTGTCCTCGGTTTCCTCCGACAGCCAGCCATAATCGGGCCGCGCGTTGCGCAGCACGTCGGTCAGCATGTCGTTGACGGCCAGGTCTGCCTCGGTCACCGGGCCTGCGTCGCCGGGCTTGTCCCACCGCTGGGCGTCGGGTCCGGTAAAGCTGCATGCGATCCGGCCCGCCCTGCGCGCCGCGTCGATCAGCAGGGGAAGATCAGCTGCCGGCAAGGGTCATTCCCGGCACCAACAAGGACGGCACGACGCGGCTAAGATGGGTGCGCGCATCGTTCGCGGGCACGATGGCGCGCAGCATCTCGCGCAGGTTGCCCGCGATGGTGCATTCGTTCACCGCATGGGTGATCTCGCCGTTTTCGACCCACATGCCCGACGCCCCGCGCGAATAATCGCCGGTGTTGGGGTTGATCGTGGACCCGATCATCGAGGTGACCAGCAGGCCGGTGCCCATGTCGCGGACAAGGTCGGCATGGCTGGCAGTGCCTTGGGTCAGGGCCACGTTCCAGATGCTGGCCGACGGACCGGACGAGGTGCCGCGTGCGGCGTTTCCAGTCGACGGCATCCCCAGCTTGCGCCCCGTCGCCAGATCCAGCGTCCAACCGGTCAGCACGCCGCCGTCGATGATGGCGCGGCGTTTGGTCGGCAGCCCTTCGGCATCGAACGGACGCGAACCCGAGCAACGCGGGCGGTGCGGGTCTTCGATCAGCGAGAGGTCGTCGGGCAGGATGCTTTCGCCCAAGGCACCCAGCAACCAAGAAGATCCGCGCCCGATGGCGGCCCCGTTTGCCGCCGACAGCAAGTGACCGATCAGCGTCGAGGACACGCGTTCATCGAACAGCACCGGATAGGTGCCGGTGCGTGGCTTGCGCGGGTTCAGGCGGGCGATGGCACGCTGGGCGGCCTCGCGGCCAATCTCTTCGGGGCTGCGCAGATCGGCCTGAAAGATACGTCCGTCGCCGGAATAATCCCGCTCCATCCCCGAACCGGTGCCTGCGATGGCAACGCAACTGATCCCGCGATCGGTGCGCGCATAGCCACCGGCAAACCCGTTGCTGGCGGCAAGATGCACCTGCCGCTCGCCATAGGCTGCCGAGGTCTGCGAGACCTGGCTCACGCCGTCCACTGCCAGTGCCGCCGCCTCGGCGCGGCGGGCGTTGTCTTCCAGCGTTGCCGCGTCGGGTTCGGGGGTGGGGTCGTTCAGTTCCAGTACAGAAACGTCCCAATCCTGTACCAGTTGTTCGGGATCAGCGAGGCCTGCGTAGGCATCATCGGGTGCCTCGCGGGCCATTGCCACCGCGCGCACCGCCATTTCGGAAATCGTGCGCTCGGAGATGTCCGAGGCCGACACATTTGCGGTACGGTTTCCGACAAAGACGCGCAGGCCGATTTCCACGCCCTCGGATCGTTCCGCATGTTCCAGCGCCCCTGCGCGCACGTCGACCGACACCGATGTGCTTTGCACCGCCATCGTGTCTGCTGCGTCTGCCCCTGCCTGTGTGGCGGCTTTGAGCAATTGGTCGGTCAGTGCTTCAAGGGAACGGGTCATCAAAATCTCCGGCTGGACTGGGCATGAGGTAGCCTTCGCGCCCGCTGCGCACAAGGGGGCGGGTCTTTCGGGCCTTTAAAAAGAGGGAGGCAATATCTGTTGAAGGTTGGGCGATGCGGCACCCTCGGGGTGGTCTTGCGCCTTCGGGACGCGCTTGTGAGCTATACAGACACAAAAAAGGGACGGCACCTGCGCACCGCCCCTTCTTTGGATTTCTGTGAGTATAGCGCCTATCTGATGCGTTGACCGTTGGCCCGAACCTGGCCCGCCTCGTCGATCTCGATCTTGGAATTCAGCGTATCGGGCCCGTTGCCCGGTACGGCGAACATACCCATCATCATCCGCGCACCCTGTGCTTGCTGTTGGGGCAGCAGGCCCATCGCCACCAGTCTGTCGAGCAGACCGTTGCCGCCAACCAAAAACAGATCGATGCTGCCGGTTGGTTTGGGCATCCCTTCAAAGGTGGTCGTGTCACTGTTGTCGAAGGTGAACGCACCCGTGCCGTTCAGTTCCGCACCAGCGGCGCTGACAGTCACATCCCTGATCTCAAGCGCGTTCAGCTCGCCCGGCACCCCGTCAGAAGTTTCCATTGCCTCGGCGGCCTCCGGATCAAGAACATCGACCATCAGCGTGGTCTTGCCCGCCAGATCGACGGCGATGGTGGCAGGGTCACGCGGCAGCTGCGCCTGCGGGTCGAACATGCCCCACAGAACATCCGACATGGTGAAACCTTCCAGCGCGAGCGTCAGGCCAAAGTCCTGTTCCTCTTCGGATTTCTGCACCGGGATCATCATGCCGAAGGCCAGCGTTTCTAGGTTGAGGTCGATCGGTATCGGCATCTGCGATGCCATTGCCTTGATCACCAGCCCGGACTGCGAGCCGGAATAGGCCAGCCCGTCATCCGACATTGCCATCGTCACTGCGCCACCGATTGACGATGTGTTCATCGTGCCGCCGCCATCGGGACCGTCAAATGCGATGTCCGAATTGCCCTGCTCAAATGTGAACTCGCCGGTAAAGCCGAAACCGGCCTCGATCATCGCGTTCATATCCGAAGGGTCGTCTACGGTGGGAATGTTGCCGCCACCGGTAAACGCCAGAGTTTCCATGCCGCCGATGATCGTGGCCGACCCGTCATCCTCGGGGCTGCTGAAGGCGACGTCATAGGTGACGGGGCCGGTCGTCAGGGTCTGGCTGACATTGCGCATCGCGTCCTTCACGACCCGCGACACGCCGCTCATGTCGGCAACGGTCACGTTGACGCGAGCGGTGTCCGGGCCGACTGAGGCGCCATCGACGGTCAGGTCCGCGAGTTTGATGCCCATGGTGTCGGCGGAATAGGTATAGGTCGTGTCGTCCGGATCGCCGGTGACGACCATGACAAAGCCCGTTTGCGAATAGTCTATGGCCATATCGAAGCTCTCACCCGATGCGGGATCGGCATCTACAGTGATCTTGCTGAGTGCGGGGAGCGCGACCGACACACTGCCGTCGCCGACATCGGTAAAGGTCAGTGTCTCCATCACCACGGCGCTGTTGACGGTGTCGCCCTCTTCGGTGAAATCCATGCTCATGCGGACGTCGGAAATGGTCAGCGTGTCGCCCGATTGGGTTTCGGCGCCTGTCACCTCGTACCCCATGTCGCTCATGTAGTCGCGCCAGTTGTTCCAGACTTCGGCGGCAGTCAGATCGGCGTAGGCGGCAGTGGTCCCAAGGCAAATGGCAAGGGCGGTGCTGCTGGAATAGCGTGCAAATTGGGTCATGAAATTGATCCTTCAAGGGCGGTTGAATGTCGAATTGGCGCTATGGTGTTGCAGGGGCCGCCGCGCGTCAAGGGGGAGGAGGGTCAGGATTCTCCCCACTGGACGCGGCCCCGCTTGCGCACTACCCCTTGGGCGCGAAGCAACAGGGGGTGACGCGAAATGGATATGACAGGACAAGTGGTAATGATCACCGGCGCCAGCCGCGGGATCGGTGCCGAAACCGCGCGGATATTCGCCGCTGCGGGGGCCAAGGTGGCGTTGCTGGCGCGCAGCGAGAACGACATTGCAGAGCTTGCGGGCGAAATCGGCCACGGGGCCATCGCGATTCCCTGCGATGTCAGCCGCTACTGGGAAGTCGAAGCAGCCGTGAACGCGACGGTGCAAACCTTTGGCGGGCTGAACGTGCTGATCAACAACGCGGGGGTGATCGAACCCATCGCCCATCTGATCGACGCCGACCCCGCCGAGTGGTCCAAGGTGATAGACATCAACCTCGGAGGCGTGTTCAACGGCATGCGCGCGGCGGTGCCCGAAATGATCAAGTGCGGCGGCGGTTCGGTGCTGACCATCAGCTCGGGTGCAGCCCACGGTCCGGTCGAGGCATGGAGCCACTACTGCGCGTCCAAGGCGGCAGTGCACATGCTGACAGCCTGTCTGGACAAGGAAAACGCCGCCGACGGCATCCGTGCAATGGGCCTGTCGCCCGGCACGGTCGCGACCCAGATGCAGCGCGAGATCAAGCAAAGCGGCGTGAACCCGATCAGCAAGCTCGATTGGTCCGATCACATCCCCGCCGACTGGCCCGCCAAGGCGCTGCTGTGGATGTGTTCCAGCGACGCTGACAGCTATTGCGGGCAGGAAATCTCGCTGCGTGACGAAGGTATTCGCGCCAAGGTCGGTCTCTCGTGATCGAAACGATCCGCGAAAACGGCGTCTGGACGGTGACGATCAACCGTCCGGACAAGGCCAATTCGCTGACGCCAGAGATGCTGTCCAAACTGACCGACATAGCTGAGGGCGCACATGACGCCCGCGCGCTGATTCTGACGGGTCGTGGCAAGGTGTTCAGCGCCGGTGCCGATCTCGATGCTGCGCGCGCAGGCATGGCCACCTCGCCCGATTGGGAGCGTCTGTCCGCTGCCATCGCGCGGCTGCCGGGTCTGAGCATCGCCGCGCTGAACGGCACGCTTGCGGGCGGTGCCACGGGCATGGCGCTGGCCTGCGATCTGCGCATTGCCGTGGCGGAGGCGAAATTCTTCTATCCGGTGATGAAGCTGGGATTCCTGCCGCAACCTTCGGACCCCGTGCGCATGGCCGCATTGATTGGCCCGGCGCGAACCAAGTTGATCCTGATGGGCGGCCAGAAGATCGACGCCGACACCGCACTCGCCTACGGGTTGATCGACCGCATCGTAGACGCCGACACGCTGGTGCAGAGCGCACACGACCTTGCTGCCGACACTCTGGCCGCTGACCCTGCAATCGCGCAGCAGATCAAGGCGATGTGCGCGCCCGTCTGATCCTTCATCTTGCCGGAAAAACTCCGGGGGAGGCGCAAAGCGCCGGGGGCAGAGCCCCATTGTTCCAGCTCAGCGCTTCACCGCGCCTGCCGCTTGCCCGGCACCTTCGACGCAAATCCCGGCGGGCGCTTGGCCACCCACTCCAGAAACCGTGCCATGCGCGGATCGGCACGGATTGCATCCGGCGGACAGAAGGGCGTTTGGCTGTCATCAGACATCGTCGGGCTTGATCCTTGGCTGGCGGGCGGGCAAGACGGGGTGTTCGCGAAAGGAAATGACCTTGCAACACGATCTGTCCACAAAAACCGCCGCCATTATCGGCGCAGGCCCTGCCGGGCTCATGGCCGCCGAGGTGCTGGCGCAGGCCGGTGTTCAGGTCACTGTTTACGACCACAAGCCATCCGTGGGCCGCAAGTTTCTGATGGCGGGCAAGTCAGGCCTGAACCTGACAATGGAGGCTGAACTTGATGCTTTCGTACCGCATTACGCCGAAACCGCCGATACATTGCGTCCGATCTTGCAAGGATTTGATCCCGCCGCTGTTCAAGGCTGGGCACGCGGGCTGGGGCAGGAGGTGTTCACCGGCTCCTCGGGCCGGGTCTTTCCGCGCAGCATGAAGGCGTCGCCGTTGCTGCGCGCCTGGCTGTTGCGCCTGACGGATCTGGGTGTGCAGCTACAGACACGCTGGCGCTGGACGGGCTGGGACGGTGCGGCGCTGACGTTCGATCAGGGGCAGGTGACCGCGGATGTGACCATTCTGGCGCTGGGCGGTGCCAGCTGGGCGCGGCTGGGGTCTGACGGGGCGTGGGCGGATATCATCCAAGGGCAGGATATCGCGATTGCCCCTTTCGGCGCGGCCAATGTCGGGCTCCGGGTGGAGTGGTCGGCGCATATGACGCCGCATTTCGGCCAGCCGGTCAAAGCCGTTGCGTGGCACGCGGGTGATACCACTTCGCGCGGCGAGGCGATCCTGTCGGCCAGGGGGCTCGAAGGCGGCGGCATCTATTCCATTGCCCGCGCGGTGCGCGAAGGGGCCACGCTGACCGTCGATCTGATTCCGGACCAGACGGTGCAACAGGTCGCCGAGCGTCTGGCGAAAAAGCGCGGCAAGGAAAGCCACGCCAACCACATCCGCAAGACGCTGAAGCTTGAGCCGTTGAAGCTGGCATTGGCGCAGGAATGGGCGCGGCCTTTGCCCCAAGACCCGCAGGCGCTGGCGCGGGTGCTCAAGGCGTTGCCGGTGTCCCATGCCGGTTTGCGTCCGATGGACGAGGCGATCTCGACCAGCGGCGGGCTGCCGTTCGCCGCACTTGATCCGCATCTGATGCTGAAATCCCGTCCGGGCACCTTTGCCGCGGGCGAGATGCTGGATTGGGAGGCCCCGACCGGCGGCTATCTGATCACCGCCTGCATGGCCACTGGGCGCTGGGCGGCGCAGGGGGCGATTGCCCACCTGCGCACCTCAGAAGGCAATGCCTAGTGGTCTAGCGCTGCACGGAATGCAGGGCGTGCGCGCATGCGTTTCAGATAGTCCGACAGTTTGTCGTCCAGCGGCGGGAAGCCGACGCCTGCCGCCCAGCCCATGCAATGCGCGGCAAGGATGTCGGGAACCGTCATCTCTTCACCCATCAAAAACTCTGACTGCAGCCTGTTCGACAGCACTTTCATCGCTTGCGTGTATTGCTCGTGCATCCGCGCTTCCAGATCGGGCAGCGCATCCTTGTGGCGTGTATAGGTCCACAGGGTTGCGTCGACCTCGTCGATCAGCCACAGGGTCATCGCGTCCTGATGCGCGCGCTGCGGCGTGCCTGCGGGGGCGGTGAACTTGCCGTGTTTGTCCGCCAGATAGGTCATGATCGCCACGCTGTCGGTCAGGCTGTGCCCGTCGTCGATCAGCGCCGGGATCTTGCCCAGCACGTTGTGCTTGAGCGCGATATCAGACCGGGGGCCTGCGGGCTCTTGGTCGTAGGCTTCGCCCAGTTCCTCAAGCAGCCACATCACGCGCAGCGCGCGGGATTTGGTGGCACCGATGACAGTATACATTTGGAATCCTCCTGAATTTCAGTCGGTAGAAGGCGCGATGACGGCCCGAAAGGCAAGTGGTGACGGCGCGGACCTGGACCGCCCCGGCGTGCTGACAGAAACTGTCATCATCCATGGATAGGCTGACAGCATCGCAACAAGGAGAGATCACATGGCACGAACCGGTTCCTGCATCTGCGGCGCAGTGCGCTATAGCATCACGGCGGACGTCCGCCATACCGGGGCCTGCCATTGCGGCATGTGCCGCAAATGGTCCGGGGGCGTCTATCTGGGCATCGAAGTGGCCGCCAAGGATTTTGACCTGCAGGCAAAGGACAGCCTGAGCATCTATACCTCGTCGCCATGGGCAGAACGCGGATTTTGCGGCACCTGCGGGTCGAGCATCTTTTACCGCATCACCGCAGAAGGGCCGCATCAGGGCACCTATCACGTCGGTCTCGGCACGCTGGACGATGCAGGCGGGATTGCACTGACCGAAGAGATCTTCATCGACATCAAACCGCAGGGCTATGCCTTTGCCGGGGAAACAGCCAAGATGACCGAGGCCGAGGTGATGGCAATGTTCGCGCCGGGGTGAACCCTAGCGTGCGGCCAGCATCGCCAACCGGATAAAGGCGCGTTCGACCAGCGCCATCGCGGGCGCGTGCTGTCCGGCAGAGCGCAGGGCAAGGTCGGTATCGGTCAGCACGGTCAGCGCGGTTTCCAGCTTGGCTGGGCCCCAGCTGCGGGCCTGTGCCAGCATACGGTCGCGATTCGGTCCCCAGACTTGCGGGCGTCCCGATGTGTCCACGGCGGCGCGGTGCAGGGTGCGGAAATGGCGCATCGCCCCGATGCAAAGGGTCACGGCGGTCACGCCCTGGGCCTGCAGCTTGCGCATGACCGGCCCGATGTCGGCGGCGCGGCCGTCACCCACCACCAGCAGCACATCGTCCACGTCCGCCTCTGTCGATGTGGGGGCGTTGGCGGCGATATCTTCGGCGGTCAACGGCGTGCTGTCGCCGTGTTTATAGAGGCTGATCTTTTCCAGCGTCTGCCGGAAATCACCGGGGTCCAGATCGCGGGCCAGATCGTTCAGCATGTCCATCACCGCGCGGTCGGGGGCTTTTACGCCTGCATCGCGCAGGGCTGTTTCGATCTCGTCGCGGGTGGGCGGGTTGTCGTAGATGCCGACGGCCAGCGCCGTTCTGTGACCCTCAAAGGCCTTGCGCAGTTTAGACGTGGGTTTCAAAGCCCCCGCCGACACGATGATCTGCGCATCGCCCGCCTGCCAGTCGGTCAATGCCGCGATGATCGTCGCAGCGGTGTTCTCGTTGGCATCCTCGACAAAGGCGGCGCGGGGGCCGGGGAAGAACCCGATAGCCTTGATCGCGTCCAGCAGCATCGCGGGGTCCTTGCGCAGGTCGGTGGCGGGAATGCGGGTCAGACGCATTTCCTCTTCGCCCTTGTCCCCGATCAATGCCTTGAGCAGTTGCTGCCGTTTCAGCGCCACGCGCATGGCATCGGCCCCGTAGATCAGGATGCCGGTGCTGTTGGGGTCGGGTTTGGCGAAATAGCCGTTCGCCTGCGCGCCCGCCAGTTTCATAGTTTGGTGGCGATCAGCCGATCAACGATCATGTCGCCCAAGACCGTCATCAACCGTCTGCGGGCATCACGTTCGGCGGCCAGTGTGGCCACGGTGGTGCCGGTCGCGGAATAGCCGGTGAAGTTGGTCACC
Source organism: Sulfitobacter sp. (assembly GCA_024636445.1). Classification (GTDB taxonomy): domain Bacteria; phylum Pseudomonadota; class Alphaproteobacteria; order Rhodobacterales; family Rhodobacteraceae; genus Pseudosulfitobacter. The sequence continues at coordinate 1,518 of JAGXHE010000054.1, read as the reverse complement.
GTGCCGGTGCCGACAACCGCGCCATCGGCAGCGTTTGTCAGGATATAGGTGGCGGTGCCCAGCAGGTTGTAGCGGTCGATATCGCCGTCGGCGTCGATGGCCAGCCCCTCTTGCGTCACGAGCAGGTCGATCCCCAGATCAAAGGTCGGCGTGGCGGCACGGCCAAGGCGGCGTTCGATCTGTTGCAGCAAAAGCTGGTCGTCGCGCGTATCGGGCGCTTCGACCAGCACGCGGTCTTGCAGCGCGGTGCCTGCCCCTTGCGGTCCGTAGACGGGTGAGAATCCGCAAGCGGCCAGTAAAGGCAGCGCAATCAGCGTTCTATACAACGACATTGACGATCCGTCCCGGCACCACGATCACCTTTTTCGGCTGACCCCCGTTCAGGGCCTTTTGAACAGGTTGGCTGGCCAGCGCGATCTTTTCAACATCTTCCTTCGGCATGTCGGCAGGAACGGTGATTTCGCCGCGCCGCTTGCCGTTGATCTGGATCGGCAGGGTGACTGTGTCGTCGACCATCATCGCTTCGTCCGCCTGCGGCCAGTCGGCCAGCGTGATCAGGCCCGCACCGCCCTGATGCGACCAGATTGCTTCGGCAAGGTGCGGCGTCATCGGTGCCATCAGCTGCGCCAGCGTCATGATCGCCGTGCGTTGCGCCGGATGGCCCGCCGTGGATTTCTGCAAGGTGGCGGTAAAGGCGTAGAGCTTGGCAATCGCTGCGTTGAAGCCGAAGGATTCGATCGACACGGTCACATCGTGGATGCATTTGTGCATCGCGCGCAGCAGGTCGTCGTCGCCTTCGCCTGCAGTTTCGCGGTCCATGTCGGTGATCCGGTGTGAGATGTTCCAGACCCTGCTGAGGTGCTTGTACGCTGCCTCGGCCCCGGATGCCGTCCATTCCACGTCGCGTTCGGGCGGGCTGTCGGACAGCACGAACCAGCGCGCGGTGTCTGCGCCGTAGGCTGAAATGATGTTCAGCGGATCGACCACGTTGTTCTTGGACTTCGACATCTTGGCGGAGGGAATGATCTCGACCTGCGCGCCGCCGTCTTTGAGGAACGCCTGATCGCCCTTCAGCTCGACGGCTTCGGGGTAGTGATAGACGGGGCGGCCATTGTCGCCGGGGGTCTGGTAGATCGCGTGGGTCACCATGCCTTGGGTGAACAGCGCATCGAACGGCTCGATTGCGCTGGCAGGCAGGTGGCCGGTGATCTGCATCGCACGGGCGAAGAAACGCGAATAGAGCAGGTGCAGAATCGCATGCTCGACCCCGCCGATGTATTGATCGACGTTCATCCAGTATGCCGCATCTTCAGCATCGGTCGGCGTTGCGGCGTTCGGCGCGGTGAAGCGGGCGAAATACCACGACGAATCGACGAAAGTGTCCATCGTGTCGGTTTCACGCTGCGCCGGTTCCCCGCATTTGGGGCAGGCACAGTCGCGCCATGTGGGGTGGCGGTCCAGCGGATTGCCGGGTGTGTCAAAGCTGACGTCGTAGGGCAGTTTGACCGGCAGGTTCTC
>JAGXHE010000053.1 GCA_024636445.1 Sulfitobacter sp. | reverse complement strand
GCCCGATACCCTGCGCAATCCCGCCCTCGATCTGGCCCTCGACCAGCAGCGGATTGATCGCGCGGCCCACATCATGTGCTGCCAGAAACCGCAGCAGCTTGACGGTGCCCAGCTCCATATCCACTTCCAGCTCGACCATCTGCGCCGCTGTGCCGAACACCGCATAGGGCGATCCTTGGCCCTTGGCGTCCAGCGGCAGCGTCGGCGGATCATAGCTTTCGACCACCTCAAGCGCATAGCCTTCCGCCTTCGGCAGTTCGATCCGGCGGACGACCTCGCCTTCGGACAGCGTGATTGCACCATCTTCAAACGATATCGCAGCACCTTCGCCCACATTGCCCAGCCGCAAAAACTGCGCCCGCAACGCCTCACCCGCCAGCCGCGCCGCATTGCCGGTGATAAACGTCTGACGACTGGCCGAGGTCTTGCCCGCATCCGGCGTCTGGTCGGTATCGGCCCCGATCAGCGTCACCTGCGACAGCGGCACACCCAAGGCATGCGCAAATATCTGCGCGATCACGGTATTGGACCCCTGCCCGATATCCACCGCACCCTGATGCAGCATCAAGGCACCATCCGACGTGACCCCCGCCCGTATGGTCGAGGGGTTTGACATCGACGTATTGCCACAGCCATACCAGCCACCGGCAACGCCGACCCCGCGCTTGCGCTGCGTGTGTTCGGCGTTGAACGCCGCAGCATCGGCCAGCGCGCGCGTCCACTCCGGTTTCAGCGCGTCAAAGCATGCATCTATCCCCATGCCGGTATCGAACACCTGCCCCGTCACCGTCGCATCCCCGTTCTGCAAACAGTTCAGACGGCGAAATTCCAACCGGTCCATGCCCAGCTTTTCCGCCAGCAGATCGAACAGCTGCTCTTGGGCCACCGCAGATTGCGGCACGCCAAACCCGCGAAACGCGCCGGCGGGGGCGGTGTTGGTATGCACGCCCGTGCTGTTCGCCTCATAGTGCGGCGTAAGGTACGGCCCCGAGGCATGTATCGGCACGCGGTTGGCCACCGTCGGCCCCCAGCTTGCATATGCACCCGTATTGAATACTCCGTCGAACCGCACAGCAACCAACCGTCCGTCGGCATCCGCCCCGATCTTCATCGTGATCTCCGATGGATGCCGTTTCGTCGAACTGGCGATGCTCTCCGCGCGGGTATAGGCCATGCGCACCGGCCGCCCGAGTTTCCACGCGGCAATGGCAACGTAGGGCTGCGCGGTCAGGTCCAGTTTTGATCCGAACCCGCCCCCCACAGCCGTGGGCAGAATGCGCACAGCCTCCGGTGCCAGCCCCAGAATGCCCGCCAGCCCGTCGCGGTTCATATAGGGCGCCTGTGTGCAACACTGCACTTCGATCCGGTCGCCAACCCTGCGGGCCGAGGCTGCTTCGGGCTCGATATACCCGTGTTCGATAAACCCTGTCGAAAACGACCCCGAAACAACATGCGCCGCATCGGCCAACCCCGCATCGGCATCGCCCCGCGCGACCAGACCACGGCACATCACATTCTCTGCGCGGCCCTCGTGCAAACGCGCCGCTGTATGCGCACCTGTCGGTACCAGATGCGCCACGCGTTCTTGCCACGTCACCGGAAACGCTCCCATCGCGTCCAGCACATCGGGCCGGCCTACGACGGCGGCGACCGCTTCGCCCTTGAACTTTGCCTCGTCCACGGCAAAGACCGGCTGGTCGATAAATCCCGGAATGACACCGAACAGGTTCTCGCCCGGCACGTCGTCCGCCGTCAGGATCAGGTCCAGCCCGGCCTGCGCGCGAAACGCCTCAAGATCACCAAAGGTGAATCCGGCGCGGTGAAATGGCGACCGGATCACCCGTACCGTCAGAGCATCCGCTGGTGCCACGTCATCACCGAACCGTTCCGCGCCTGACACCTTGGGCCATCCGTCCACCCGCGCCACCCGCGCGCCTATGCCGCCTTCGGTCAGTGTTTCAGCCGGATTGCCCGCGTCCAGAACCGCCGCGATGATCTTGCGGTATCCGGTGCAGCGGCACAGCACGCCGCCCAGTGCATCGGCCACGCTTGCCTCGGTCAACGCCTCGCCAGAGCGCAGCAATGCCACCGCCGACACCATCATGCCGGGTGTGCAAATCCCGCATTGTGCCGCCTGGTGCCGCTGGAACGCCTGCGCCAACCGCAGCGCATCTGCATGCGCCCCGACCAGCCCCGATTGCGTTTCGATCCGCCGTCCCTGCGCCTGACCTGCGGCAGTGATACATGCACAGACCGGCGCGCCGTCCAGCAGCACGGTACAGGCCCCGCAGTCGCCTGCGTTGCAACCCACCTTGACGTCCAGCGCGCCCACACCTTCGCGCAGCACTTCAGACAGCCGCGCCGTGGGCGATGCGGCCACTGTTATCTCGGTGCCGTTCAGGGTCAGGGCGATCTGCCCCTTGGGTTCATCCAGCGACATGCGTCACCTCCAAAGCATCCATGATTGTCCGCGTTACCAATGTGCGTACCGCATCCATCCGGTACCCGGCACTGGCACGCACATCGTCAATCGGGCTTAGCTCGGACAGCGCAGCCTGTGCCACGATCCCCGCGACATCCTCTATCGCCGCACCCGTCAACGCCGCCTCAAGCCCGGCCAAACGCCGCGCAACCGGTGAACACGACCCGACAGCCACACGGGCGCGCACGATCCGCCCCGCTTCGGCCTGAACCACGACACCGACCATCGCGATCGAGATCACCAGATACCGCCGCGCGCCCAGCTTGCGGAACGCAGCGCGCCCCGATGCATCCGGCACGTATATCGCCGTCATCAATTCACCGGCGCGCAGATCGACCTTGCGGATGCCCTGAATGAAATCTGCCAGCGCCATGCGCCGCACACCCTGCGGGCCGGTCAGTTCGACCTCGGCGTCCAGTGCCATCAGCGGCGGCACCCCGTCGGCAGCGGGCGAGGCGTTGCACAGATTGCCCGCAACCGTGCCGGTGTTCTGGATCTGCACCGATCCCACCTCGCGCGCGGCCAGCTTCAGCCCCTCGAACAGCGGCGGCAGATCGGCGCGCACCAGATCCGTCCAGGTCGTCGCCGCCCCGATCCGCCAGTGATCGCCCGCATGGGTGATACCGCGCATCCCCGACACAGCCGACACATCGATCATCCGTGCAGGCGGCGGCGCATCGCGCAGGCCGGGATAGATGTCCGTACCCCCGGCCAGAATCACCCCGCCACCTTGGGACAGCAGGGCAAGGGCGGCATCCAGTGTTTCAGGTCGGTGAAGCGTCATGGGGGGCCTCTTTCACAGCGGGAAAGCACGCAATTCTTCATTTGTGTGCAAACGATACAGGCACACCGTAGAAACTTGCACGAAAAGTTGTCAATCGTCGTGATCGCTTTGCCCCCCAGAACCGCATAAAAATGTTTTTCATTTGTGTACGAACGATATTTCGCGCAGCATCTGCCCTGAAATGATGCACAAAGGAGCACGCAGATGACCGGACTTGCCCTCGATCCGATTCTTCAGGGACAGCCCGCAGGCTTTGACATTCCCCCCGCCTGCTTTGGCCTGACAGTGACCGAAGTGCAGCATTATACCGACCGTCTGTTCCGCTTTCGGATCACCCGCCCCGCCACTTTCCGCTTTCGCTCGGGCGAATTCGTGATGATCGGCCTGCCCAACGCCGACCGCCCGGTCATGCGCGCCTATTCCATCGCTTCGCCCGCCTGGGACGACACGCTGGAGTTTTACTCGATCAAGGTGCCCGACGGCCCGCTGACCGAGCATCTGGCGAACATTCAGGTGGGCGACACCATGCTTATGCGCAAGAAACCCACCGGCACGCTGGTGCTGGATGCGCTGACGCCCGGCAAACGGTTGTGGATGCTGTCCACCGGCACCGGCATCGCCCCCTTCGCCTCGCTGATTCGCGACCCCGAGACCTACGAGCGCTTTGACGAGGTCATCCTGTGCCACGGTTGCCGCGAGGTGGCCGAACTGACCTATGGCCGGCAGATCACCGATGCCACGCTGGCCGATCCACTGGTGGGCGAACTGGCCCAGGGACGCCTGCGCCTGTTCAACACCGCCACCCGCGAGGCCTACAAGGTGCAGGGCCGCATCACCGACATGATCCGCTCGGGCGATATATATACAGCGCTGTCCGTGCCCCCGATCACCGCCAAAGAAGACCGCGTGATGGTCTGCGGATCGATGGAGATGCTGGCCGATTGCCGCAAGCTTTGCCTTGATCTCGGCCTCGGGGAAGGTGCCAACAACCGCCCTGCTGAATTCGTGGTCGAAAAGGCGTTCGTGGACTGATCCATGCCCCGCGACCACGTAAAACTGTTGACACACAAACGCAGCCTGTGCGTTCGTATACAAACGAATTGCCCGTCCGGCAGGATACGCCTGATCGCCAATAGACCGGAGCCCGCACCGTGACCGAAACGACCAGCAACCGCCCACAGGCCGCCAAGCCGGAAAAGATCCGCTGCGATGCCTGTCCGGTCATGTGCTACATCGCCGATGGCCGTTCGGGTGCCTGCGACCGCTATGCAAACGAGGGCGGCGAACTGGTCCGCCTCGATCCTCTGACCATCCTCGAAAACCGCGAAGACACGCCGCTTGTGCCATTCCTCGACCGTGAATGGGATGGCGAGCTGGTCTCGGGCGACGACACGTTCATCACCGCCGTAGGCTCCGGCACGACCTACCCCGACTACAAACCCGCCCCCTTCATCGTCGCCTCGAAATCTGCGGGCGTCGACATGATCACCGTGGTGACCGAAGGCATCTTTTCCTACTGCGGCGCCAAGGTGAAGATCGACACCGACCGCCACCTGGGCCAAGAATGTGCCTCCGTCCGCGCCGATGGCGAAGTGATCGGTCACGTGTCCACGTCGGAATACGGCTCGCAGATGTTGTCGCTGGGCGGGGTCCATCACCTGACGGGCGGCTCGAAAAAAGAGGGCCGCACCACCTGCGCATCGCTTCTGGCGCTGTGCAACGGCGAAACCGTCGCGCTGACCATCGACAACGGCGCCGAGCTTGAGATCACCGCGGGCCAGGCTCCTGTCGTCAACGGCCAGCGCGAGGAACGGATGCGCGTCGGCTGCGGCTCTGCCACCATCGGCATGTTCGCCGCCCAGTGGCAGGGGCTGGTGGACGAGGTCGTGGTCGTCGATGACCACATCACCGGCGTGATGTCCGAACATCAGGCCGGCAAGGTCATCGGCTGGCAACCCTCCGGCATCAAGATCAAGGGGCGCAGGTCTACGCCGGGGCGCTATTTTCAGGTGGCCGAACCCGGCACCGGCTGGGGCGGCACCGATCTGTCCGATCCGCTGACCATTCTGGACGCATGGAAACCCGCTCAGGCGCGCGCCGGTCTGTCGCTGCTGATGGTCTCGACCACCGGCGAAAACGCCGCTTACTACGAACTGAACGACGATCTGGTGCCCGTGCAAAAGGACATGCCCGCGCGGCTGCTGCCTTCGGTCCGGCGCATCGAGGAAAACTGCGAGCCCTCGATGACATCGGTGCTGTTCATGGCGGGTGCCGGCGGCTCGTTGCGCTCTGGCGTCACGGAAAACCCCGTGTCGCTGACCCGCTCGGTCCAGTCGCGGCTGACCCGTGTGACATCGGGCGGCGCGCCGGTGTTCATCTGGCCCGGAGGTGGGATCACCTTCATGGCCGATGTCACGCAGATGCCCAAGAACGCGTTCGGCTACGTGCCGACGCCCGCGCTGGTCGCACCCATCGAATTTACCATGACGGCGGCAGATTACGCAGCCCTTGGCGGGCATATGGATTATGTCATGCCGCTCGAAGATGCGCTGCGCGGGCAAAAGGGGCGTCAGAACGATCACCGCCTGTCCGGTCAACGCTCGCAAGGGCGAAAGGCAGGCGCACCCTGGCCTGTTGGCGCAGGGACAAAGGACGCGACATGAGCTGGCAGGAAACCCCCTCGGCGCATCTTTCGCCCGACGATGCCTTGCGGCTGATCCACGGCCCGATCGACCTGATCGTCACGGCTGAAGGTCCGGCAGAGGCCGTGCGCGCAGCCTACAGGCGCGCCGCCGGCGCTTTCACGCCTTTGCTAAGCGATCTGGTGTCCGAACTGCCCCGCTTGCGTCACGCCACCGGACCAGCCCCGACAGGCGCAATCGCGCAAAAGATGTATCAGGCGACGCATGCCTTCGCCCCCGCCTTCGTCACCCCGATGGCCGCCGTCGCAGGTGCCGTCGCAGACCATATCCTGTCTGCCCTGCTGACTGACAAACATGGCCTGACCCGCGCCTACGTGAACAACGGCGGCGACATCGCGCTGTGGACCTCGGGCCAACCCCTGCGCCTTGCCATCTGCGACGACCCGACCGCAGCCACCCCCGGTGCGCTGGCGGACATCGGGCCGCACGACGGCATCGGCGGCGTGGCCACATCCGGCTGGCGTGGCCGATCGCATTCGCTGGGCATCGCAGATGCGGTCACCGTGCTGGCCGCCAGCGCCGCCAAAGCCGACGCTGCCGCCACGCTGATCGCCAACGCGGTCGATCCTGGCGATCATCCCGCCATCACCCGCGCACCCGCCAACACCCTGTCGCCCGACAGCGATCTGGGCGCGCAGCTTGTCACCACCGACGTGCGCCCCCTGCCCCTTCGCGATGTGCAGACCGCTCTCGACCACGGCGCCGCTCTTGCCCAAGACTATCTGAAACGCGGCCTGATTGTCGGCGCATGTCTTGCCTGTCAGGGCCAAAGGCGCATGATCGGCACGACCCGGACTGCCCGCGCAGCGCCGCACCAGACACAGCCCAAGGACCTTATCCATGCCTGATCCGCAAATCCGCAAAACGGCGATCCTGACCGAGACGATCTACCACGAGGGCGGCCCTGCCCCCGAAACGCCCCTGCGTCGCGCCGCCTGCATGGCCGTCATCGCGAACCCGTTTGCAGGGCGCTACGTGGAAGACATTCAGGGCTTCATGGACGATCTCAAACCGCTCGGCGCTCAGATGGCCAAGGACCTGATCGACGCCCTCGGGGGCGACGCGACCGCGATCCAGGGCTATGGAAAGGGCGCCATCGTCGGCACCAACGGCGAGCTTGAGCATGGCGCGCTGTGGCACGTTCCGGGCGGCTATGCGATGCGCGATACAATTGCCGACAGCATGGCCATCGTGCCCTCGACCAAGAAGGTCGGCGCGCCCGGCATCCGTCTGGATGTGCCCATAACCCATACCAACGCCGCTTATGTGCGCAGCCATTTCGACGCGATGGAGGTCGGCATGTCCGACGCCCCCAAGGCGGACGAGATCCTGCTGGTGCTGGTCATGTCCACCGGCGGGCGCATCCACGCCCGCGTCGGCGGACTGGCCGCCGAAGAGGTCAAGGGCCAGGACGGATTGCGTTGAAACTGCGCCGGATCATAACTTTGGTCGAAGAAACGCGCACCGAGATGGGTCAAGCGATAACGCCCCCCGCGCGCCGCGCCTTGGCCGCAGCCGTCATCGCCAACCCCTTCGCGGGGCGCTACGCGGATGACTTGGGCGAACTGATCCAGACCGGCGCGGAACTTGGCAGATTGCTGGGCCAAGAGGCGCTTGCCGCCCTTGGATGTGCCGCCACTGACGTTCAGGGCTATGGCAAGGCCGCCCTCGTCGGTGAAGACGGCGAGCTTGAACATGCCGCGGCCCTTTTGCATCCCGAGATGGGCGCGCCCCTGCGTGATGTGCTTGGCGGCGGCAAGGCGCTGGTGCCGTCGTCCAAGGCGATGGGCGGGCCGGGCAGCGTGATCGACATACCGCTGGGCCACAAGGACGCCGCCTATGTCCGCAGCCACTTTGACGGAATGCGCCTGCACTTGTCCGACGGCCCCCGCCCCGCCGAGATTGTCGTCGCCATCGCCCTGCAGGTCGGCGGACGCCCCAACCCGCGCGTCGGCGGATTGCAACATGCCGATATCACCGGCGCGGACGGACTGCGCTGAACCCAATGCCAAGGAGTAACACATGACGAAATTCGTTCGAAATGCCTGGTACGTGGCCGCGTGGTCAACCGAGATCGACGACGACCTGCGCCGCTTTACCATCCTTGGCGATCATATCGTCATGTACCGCAAATCCGATGGCGGCGTCGTCGCACTCGAAGACCGCTGCCCGCACCGTCTGTTGCCGCTGTCCAAGGGCAAGCGTGTCGGTGACAACGTGCAATGCGGCTATCACGGCCTGACCTTCGATTGTTCCGGTGCCTGCGTGCGCGTTCCGGGCCAGACCAACCTGCCCAAATCCGCCTACGTCGAGGCCTTTCCCATCGAAGAACGTCACGGCATCGTCTGGATCTGGATGGGCGACCCCGCCCGCGCAGACACCTCGAAAGTCTTCGACATGCCCGAGTTTACCGATCCCGGCTGGAAGGTACATCACGGCGATGCCCTGCACCTGAAATCCAACTACCTGAACGTCGCCGAAAACCTTGTCGATCCGGCTCACGTCAGCTTTGTCCATCCCACCACCTTGGGCAACGCAGCTTCTGAGAACGTCCCCGTGCACGTCCAGACCGAAGGCGAGGCGATCCTCGCATGGCGCTGGATACGCGACGCGGAACCCATCGGGTTCTTCAAGGGCTTTGGCGACTTCACCGGCAACGTCGACCGCTGGCATTATTACTACCTTTACACGCCCTGCACCGCCGTCATCGACTTTGGCTCGGCCCTTGCCGAAGATGCCATTGCCGAAGAAGACCGCGACAAGGGCGTGCGCATCTTTGCGCTGCATCTTCTGACGCCGGTGACCGAGACCTATACGATCGACCGCTGGCTGCACATCCGCAACACCGCCATCGACGATCCTCAGGCCGAGGTGACGATGGACAAAATGTTCCGCACCGCCTTTCAGGAAGACAAAGAGATCCTCGAAGCTGTGCAGGAAGAGGAAAACCGCCCGGCAAAGCGCCGCCCCATCCGCATTGCCATCGACAAAGGCCCCCTTGTCTATCGCAAACGGATCAACGATCTGATTGAACTGGAGCGGACCGAAGATCTGGCAAGCGACCCCTCGCCTGCCTTTGTCTACCACGATTAACCGGCACAAGACCGGGCATACCCCCCCGCAGCACATGCTGCCACAATACCCGATAGGAGAGACACCGATGACCTTCACGCGACGCACGCTGCTTGCCGCTGCCGCCGCCCTGACGATGGCCCCCGTCGCCGCACTGGCGCAGGACACCATCAAGATCGGCGAAATCAACCACTACAAACGCATGGCCGCCTTTGCCGAACCCTATAAAAAGGGCATCGAACTGGCGCTGACCGAGATCAACGACGCAGGCGGTGTGCTGGGCAAGCCGCTTGAATTCATCTTTCGCGACGATCAGGGCGACCCCGCCGAAGCGGTCAAGATCGCCGAAGAGCTGATGACCCGCGATGGTGCCGTGATGCTGACCGGCTCGATCCTGTCGCACGTCGGTCTGGCGCTGTCGTCCTTTGCCGCCGAAAAAGGGTATCTCTACCTTGCCTCCGAGCCGCTGGCCGACAGTCTGGTCTGGAGCTCGGGCAACCCCAACACCTTCCGCCTGCGCGCCTCGACATGGATTCAGGCCGCGATGCTGGCCGAAGAAGCCGCCAAGACCGACGCGATCAAATACGCCACCATCGCGCCCAACTACGCCTATGGTCAGGACGCCGTCGCCGCCTTCAAGGAAAACCTGAAACGCCTGAAGCCCGAGGTTGAGTTCGTCGCGGAACAATGGCCCGCCCTGTTCAATATCGATGCAGGCGCCGAGGTGCAGGCCATCGAACGCTCCAAACCGGATGCGATCTACAACGTCACCTTCGGCACCGACCTTGCCAAACTGGTCCGCGAAGGCGGCGATCGTGGCCTGTTCGAGGGTCGTTCGGTCTATGGCCTGCTGTCGGGTGAACCCGAATATCTCGAACCGCTGGGCGACGAAGCCCCCGAAGGCTGGTTCGTGACCGGCTATCCCTGGTACAGCTTTGACGAAGGCACGCCGGAAAAGGCATTTGTAGACGACTATATCGCAGCCACAGGCGAAACCCCGAAAATCGGCTCATTGGTCGGCTATCTGACTGGGGTCTCGATTGCGGCAGCCATCGAAAAGGCCGGGGCCACCGACACCGCATCGCTGATCGCGGCCTTTGAAGGGTTGGAAATTTCCGACACGCCCATCGGCACGCTGATGTACCGCAAGATCGACAACCAGTCGAACATGGGCGCCTATGTCGGCACCATTGCACTGGAAGACGGCAAGGGCGTGATGGTTGACTGGACCTACAAATCGCCCGACGGCTACATGCCATCCGACGAAGAAGTGTCGGCCATGCGACCCGCCGAATAGGCAGCGCCTTGCGACAGGCGGGCGCATCGGTGCCCGCCTGCCAACGCCCCTTCCCCCCGCACAACGTCCCCCTGACATGACAAACCGCGCTGCGGTTGCCGCCCAAGGATTACCCTTCGCATGGCCTTTTTCTTTGCACAGTTCCTGACCGGCCTCGCCAATGCCTCATCGCTGTTTCTGGTGGCATCCGGCCTGTCGCTGATCTTTGGCGTCACCCGCATCGTCAACTTCGCACATGGCTCTTTCTACATGCTGGGCGCTTTTGTCGGCATCACGCTGATGAACGTACTGCCCGGCACCGTCGGTTTCTGGGGTGCCATCCTGCTGACCGGCCTGGCCGTGGGTGCCATCGGCGCCTTTGTCGAAATGGTGGTGCTGCGCCCGATCTACCGCGCGCCGGAACTGTTCCAGCTGGTTGCGACCTTTGGCGTGATCCTCGTGATCCAGGATCTTGCCCTGATGATCTGGGGCGCGCAGGATCGCATGGGCCCGCGTGCCCCCGGCCTGCGCGGCGTCTGGCGTATCTTTGGCGAACCGGTGCCGAAATACGATCTGGTCATGATTGCAATCACCCCCTTCATCCTCTTTGCGCTGTGGTATCTGATCACCAAGACACGTGTCGGCGTGCTGGTCCGCGCGGCGACGCAAGACCGCGAAATGGTCGGCGCGCTTGGTGTCAATCAGGCGTGGCTCTTTACCGGCGTCTTCGCCCTCGGCTCGGCGCTTGCCGGCTGGGGCGGCGCGCTGCAACTGCCCAAGGGCGGTGCCGATCTGCTGATGGATTTCAACATCATCGGCTCGGTCTTCGTGGTGGTTGTCATCGGCGGCATGGGCTCGCTGCCCGGTGCGTTTATCGCCGCTGTGCTGATCTCGGTGCTCAACGTCTTTGGCGTCACCTACCTGCCGCAATCCACGCTGGTGCTGATGTTCGTCGTCATGGCCGTGGTCCTGATCATCCGTCCCTACGGTCTGCTGGGCCGCGAGGAAGTGGCCGGTGAACACGGTCAGGTCGGCGCACCCGAAACCCCGATCCGGCCCTATGGCCGCTTGGGTCAGACGCTGGTCGGTGTGCTGCTGCTGGCGCTGGTGGCGCTGCCGCTTGTGGTCGACCAGTTCATGCTGATCCTGCTGATCGACATGGTGGTCTTTGCGCTCTTTGCCGCCTCGCTGCACTTCATCCTCGGCACCGGCGGGCTGGTCAGCTTTGGCCACGCGGCGTTCTTCGGCGGCGGTGCCTATGCGGCGGCGCTGCTGGTCTATCACCTGAACACTCCGATGGAGATCGCCTTTCTCTTCGCGCCCTTTGCAGCCGGTCTGCTGGCACTGGGGATCGGCTGGTTCTGCATCCGTCTCAGCGGCGTCTACTTCGCCATGCTCACCCTCGCCTTTTCGCAACTGGTCTGGTCGATGGCCTACCAGTGGCGCGGCCTGACGCGCGGCGATGACGGGCTGGTCAACATCTGGCCCTCAAGCTGGCTCAGCGACACCATCCCGTTCTACTATTTCACACTGGCCTTCGGCATCGGCGGCATCCTCGTGCTGCGCCACATCATCCACGCGCCTTTCGGATATGCCCTGCGCGCGGGTCGCGACAGCCCCCGGCAGGCCGAAGCGATGGGCATTCACGTCAAACGCATCCAGCACACCGCCTTTGGGCTGGCGGGTCTGATGGCAGGGCTGGCAGGCGGCATATTCGTCTTTTCCAAAGGCTCGGTTTTCCCCACCGAACTTGAAATCGGCGCATCCTTCGACGCGCTGATCGTGGTCTTCCTCGGAGGCGTCAAAACCCTCGCGGGCGGCGTCGTCGGCGCGGGCTTCCTGACCGTGATCGAAGATTGGCTGACACGGTTGGAATACTGGCGCCTGCTCTTGGGTCTGGTCATCATCGCAGTCGTCATCATCGCCCCCGAAGGCATCGTCGGCACCCTGCGCAGCCGATGGGCCAAACTGCGCGGCCACAATGAAGAGGTGGTGAAATGACCGAGATCCTGCGCGTCGAGAACCTGAAGAAAAGCTACGATGGCTTTCTGGCCGTCAATGGCGTGTCCTTCGCCGTGCAACAAGGCGAGCTTAAGGCGCTGATCGGGCCCAATGGCGCCGGCAAATCCACCTGCTTCAACATGCTGATGGGCCAGCTGAAACCAACCGCCGGTCAGGTGTTTCTGGACGGTGAAAACATCACCGGCAAACAACCCCGCGACATCTGGCGCAAGGGCGTGGGGCGCACCTTTCAGATCACCGGCACCTACCAGTCGATGACCGTGATCGAGAACGTGCAGATGGCCCTTATGAGCCACCACCGCAAACTCTTTGCCATGCGCCCCCGTGCCTGGAAGCTGTTTCGCGGCGAGGCGTTCGAGTTTCTCGAAACCGTGTCGATGGCCGATCAGGCCGACCGCCCCTGCTCGATCCTTGCCTACGGCGATCTCAAACGGCTGGAACTGGCGATTGCGCTGACCCACCGCCCCCGCCTGCTGCTGATGGACGAGCCGACCGCCGGCATGGCCCCCTCGGCGCGGATCGCGCTGATGCAACTGGTGGCGGATATTGTACAGGATCAGGGGGTTTCCGTACTGTTCACCGAACACGACATGGACGTGGTCTTTGCCCACGCGCATCACATCATGGTGCTCAACCGCGGCGCGCTGATCGCCGACGGCAGCGCGGCGCAAGTGCGCAACAACCCGCAGGTCCAGGACGTCTATCTGGGCGGCGGCACTTTGTTCAAGGAGGCACAGGATGCTTAGTGTCGAGTTTACGGAGACGCAAATGGTAAATGTCGAGTTTACGGAGACGCACAATGCTTAGTGTCGAGGGCATTCACAGCTATTACGGCAAGGCCCACATCCTGAACGACCTGTCGTTCCGGATCGGGCGCGGCGAGGTCGTGGCCCTGCTGGGCCGCAACGGTGCCGGCAAATCCACCACCCTGAAATCGGTGATGCAACTGGTCCGCCCCCGCTCTGGCCGCGTGGTGTTTCAGGACAGCGACCTTGTCGGCGCACCCGCATTCCGCGTCGCCAAATCCGGCATCGGCTACGTCCCCGAAGACCGCCGTATCTTTACCGACCTGACCGTGATGGAAAACCTCGAAGTCGGCCGCCAGCCCCGCCGCGACGGTGCGCCCGTCTGGACCGTCGAGCAACTGTTCGAGATCTTCCCCAACCTTGCCGAACGGCGCGGCAATCGCGGCAAGCATATGTCAGGCGGCGAACAGCAAATGCTGACCATCGCCCGCACGTTGATGGGCAACCCGCTGCTGCTGCTGCTTGATGAACCCTCCGAAGGCATAGCACCGGTGATCGTCGAACAGATGGCTCAAACCATCCTCAAGCTGAAAGCCGAAGGGCTGACCGTGGTGATCTCGGAACAGAACCTGCACTTTGCCCGCGTGGTCGCGGATCGTGCCATCATTATCGAAGGCGGCGAAAAGAAATTCGACGGCAGCTTTGCCGAGCTCGAAGCACATCCCGAAATCCGCGATGCCTATCTCTCGGTCTGATACAGCTCTGATACTTCTCTGATAGGGGGCAACCGTCTTGCCACAGCGCGCCGCGCGCTCTAGTTGCGGCAGATACCAAGCCAAGGAGAGCCCGTGAGCGAGATGACACCGCCCCGCACCAGCGCAGACCACGGGTATGTGCTGGACGCGCAGATCGGCTTTCTGCTGCGCAAGGCCTATCAGCGCAACTCGACGATCTTTCTTGATCTGGTGCCCGGCAAACTGACCACGACCCAATTCTCGATCATGCACCGTCTGGCCGAGGACGGCCCGATGTCGCAAAACCTGCTGGGCCGCTCCGTCGCGATGGATGGTGCCACGACCAAAGGCGTGGTCGACCGCCTGATCGCACGCGATCTTCTGGCCACCCGCCGCGACCCGCAGGACCGCCGCCGCCATCTGGTCTCGCTGACCCCCCGAGGCATCGAACTGATCGACGAAGCCGTCGAAGCCGCGATCCGCGTGACAGACGAAACCCTCGCCCCCCTGCGCGACCGGGAAAAGGAAACCCTGCTGCGCCTGCTGGCGAAAATCATCTAATGCCCTGAAGTTCACCCCACACGCGGCTACACACGCTTGAACATCTCCCGGAGTTCGTCCTTAATCCCGACAGTGAAACCGCCGGTGTCGCCGTGCTGGACAGAACCTTCGGCGCGCCCGCCCCGGAATCGTCGAGGTTGTAAAATCCATCACGCTGCCGCACAAACGTGATCAGCCGCAGCCCACTGAACGAGCAGCAAGATGACCGATGCCAAAGACATTTCCATCGCGTTCCACGTTGGTGGCCCCGAGCCAGAGGTGAACCACCTTCTGAGGTCCCTTCGCAAAAACGCGAACGAGCTGTCCGAAAAGGGCGTGATGGTGCGCCGTCCGGTCGAATACCTCACGGCGATTTCCGAGCTGATGGAGATGCAGGCCAACGACACCCTTACCCCAGAGGACCAAGAGGCCTTCATCGCCAGCAATACCAAGGGTCAGAACGTCTCGCGGATCGTGATGTCCGATCCCGACTTTCTGGGCAATGGTCTGGATGTTCTGGACGTCGGCAATGCCAAGCCGGGTGCGGGTCAGAAGGTTCAGTCGTTCAGACAGGCAATCGGCACGCACAAATGCGAAATCTTCATCGGCATCTGTCATCCGGCCAGCCTGCTTTCCAGCGCATTCAAAAAGCAGGACGCCGACTGGGACACCTTTATCGCGAAAATCGAGCTGTCTCTGCTGCGCTGATCCTTCGTCGTTCAGGATATCCTTGAGCACGCCCCGCGCACGCAGGTCCATGTCTGGTGCGTCGAAGACACGGCAACGACCTGGCCCAAGATCTTTCGCGCCGTCACCGGGCTAAAGGACATCTTCGAGTATTACGGCGAGCTGGACACGCTCAAGGAAATCCTGCCCCCCAAGGCTTATGACAGCCTCCAGAGTTTCCTTGATCACCGTCCGCACCTGACCGAAGTCCAGCGCCGCGAGGTCTGCACCAGCTTCTACGACCGCTTTATCCCGGACGAGGACGCAGCCGTCGAAATTGATTTGCCGGGCTGCTCGCAGAACCAGATGGACACGTTGCTGGCCACCTACGACAAAGACATCGGAGCGCTCAGGAAAATGCCGGGCATCAACTTTATCAGCTGATTTTTTCGGCTTTGTTGCCGCGCAATACGCTGTCGCCCGTGGCTGTGCCGAGGGCTGATAGGTTGTGTTTCATTTCAGAGGTGATTTTCGTTGCGGCGCTTTGCGTCACAAAACGCAATGAACTCCGCCGCTTGCTGTAATCTTTAAACATGTCCGATAAGACGGCGCGTCGGGCGGTTGTCTGGTGGTGCTTACAACCTGAAGTCCGAAGGGCACGGCCCCCCTGCTCTGAACTTCGTGTTTGGGGCGGCATCGCTGCTTTCACCTCGATTTGCGCCCCAAGACTTACAAGAACCCGCTTAACCATTTGATTTGTATACGGAATAAGCAGGGTAACCCATGGGTTACCCTCATTATCACAGCGGCTTCACACTCGGGCCACCGCGCAGCTCGTCTTCAAACGCCTTGATCGCCCGCTCCAGCAATGGCTTGGGCAGCGATGCGAAATCGTCCTTGCTGACGATCCGGCACTCGCCGCGACGCGCTGTCACCTTGAGGCTGCCGACGTGAAATTCGAACTTCTCGCGTGGCTCCTGCTTTTTCTTCTGGCCTTGTGGTGCAGACTTGGCGGCCTCGACGAAAGCAACGAGCGCTTTGTTCTGATCTTCAGCGCTGGAGCACAGCTGGAGCTTTTCGCGCAGCGCCTTGTAGGCTTCCTGAGACTTGAGAGCCCGCGAGACATCCACGCCCAGATTGCGCGAGATCGCCTTTGGAAAGGGCAGCACATCGCCCAGTTGCGACAGCAGGAAAACGAAGCTGCGGATGTAGGATTTCTTCATCTTGTGCAGCGACCCGTAGAGCCGTGCGACCAGCGCATCCGGGTCGGGCTCCCCTACCCCCTTGTCACGAGCCGCGGTAATGACGACCTGCGCCATCTCGGCAAAGGTCAGATCCTCGCGTACCACGTTCTCTTCGACCATGTCGATATAGCGCGCCAGCCGACCGTCATCGCCGCGCTCGATCCGCGCCGTGATCGTCGCGAAACGCGCATCGCCCGTCTCGGCCAAAAGCTGCGAAAGCGCGGTAAAACGCCGCCAACCCTTCTTGAGCTGATAGCTGCCGTCAGGCCCCGGATAGACCTCGATGGGTTCCTTCTGACCCCGATCGCGGATCGACGCCTTAAGCTCTTCCATCTCGTCCGAGGTGGCGACGGCATCCAGATCCATCCGGTCGCGCGGCAGATCGTCTGTCGAGATTTGCGACAGGTCCAGCGCAATCAGAACGCGGCCCTCGTCTTGTGCTGCGCGAAAGGCTTCTGCGTCCTTGGCATTCTGGCGCCGCTTTTCGACCTTGGCGTCGGTGGCGTCTGTCAGGCTTTCTGCCGCCTCGCGGACTGCGGCGCCCATTGGGCCGACAGACCGTTCACGGCGTGCGGGGGCGTCAGATTCCAGCGGGGCAAACCCGAATTTGTTGCTCTTGGCCATATCACATCTCTCCTGTTTCTATCGCGCGATCCCAGGCGCTGAGCATGGTCGCCCTGAATTCCTCGTAGGACCGGTCAAAGCTTTGCCGCGCGCGTTTCCAGGTTTCGCGGGTCATCTGGCGATAGTCCTGCTCGTAAACCGACATCTGGAACCGGCCCGATTGTTCGACCGCACGGGTCATCTCGATCGGGTTCTGGCAGACGTCGGCACCAAAGACATTGCGGAATGCATCCATCATCGCAGAGTGCAGCGGGTTGTTGGTCTCGAACCGGGTCATCAGGATACGAATGTCCATAAACCTTTTAGGAAGCGTTATCCCTGCGTCCGCTGCCAGCTTGCCAAAGCCATCTGATATGTCCTCCATCGCGTCACCCAACTGGCCCAGATAGCTGGTGGTGGAATCGTATTCCCAGTAGCCGGGGCCCGACGGGATATAGAGAATATCAGCTGCAAAGGCGGCGTTCAGAGACTGATAGCCAATGGCCGGCGGACAATCGAAGATGATGACGTCGTATTGATCATCCGGCAATTCATCCAGATATCGGGCGACGCAGCCAAAGAAGGACCATGCCTTGTGCAAGGCGCGGTATTGGGCGCTGGCGAATTCGACAAAGGCGGCATTGGCGCAGCTGGGAATGATGTCGATCGTGGGCCAGCAGGTCGGTTGAATGAAATCCTGCGTGCGTTGCGCGCCGATGCTTTGCACATCTTCGGGCAGTTCGTCTGCGGCGGGATAGGGACATTCCTCGGGCAGATCATAACTGTTCATGATCCGGTCCGCCTCGCGGCACAGATCGCGGCACATGATACCCCAGACGGTGTTGCCTTCCTTGACCTCGACCAAACCCATCGAGTGGGTGAGCGTGGCTTGCGGATCAAAGTCGATGCAAAGCACACGGTAGCCATCCAGAGCGGCGGCATTTGCCAGATGCTGCGCCACGACGGTCTTGCCGACGCCGCCTTTGAAGTTGGAAACGGCAACACGCATTGCACGGCCATCCGGGCGACGGGGCAACAATGACTTGCCCCGAAAGCGCAGACGGCGGCGCAGCTCGTTGATCTCCTTGAGCGAGAACCAGCGCTGCCGGCCATCATCCTGGGTTTCGCCTTGTGGCAGGGTAGGGTCCTCTGCAAGTTTCTTGCGCAGGGTGTCGGGTGGGATGTCGAACATGAACTGGCTGATCTCCCAGATCGAGAAAGGCCGCAGCGCTTTCACCACACCGGGGTCGAATGTCGCGCGGCGCACCGATGCCTGTTGTGCCAAGCTGCGCGCGTTCATGTCTTGTAGGTCTGAATGATCTCTCATGGTACTGCTCTTGCTATTTGCCTATTTTCCCTCAATAACGGGATATGACCAAATTGGCAAAAACAAACTTTGCGCTTTTACAATCCCGTAAATTCCACGGAAACGGCTGATCGCGCGAAAAGCACTCTATATTTGGTGACAGTATATGTTGGCATCCACGCAATTTGGTGACACCGGGCGGTAAATACGGTGACACGATGATGTCCCCCTATACCTTGAATACCTGATTCATATATTAAATTAAGAATTCTTGTATTTCGCAGGGCATTGACAGAAAACGGGATTTCATGCCTTTATCAACCTCAATGAGAATCGACCCGCAGATGGTCGACGTTATGAGGCGAGACAGTGAGATCAACATGGAACCAAAGCGGCTAACTGGACCTGGATCAGGGTCCATGAAGTATGACGTGCTCACGGCATTGAGCGTAACAGGCTTGCACGGATCACCGGCACAGCAAATTTCCATGGCGCGACTATGTGCCCTGATCACCGCGCGGTACAATTGGAAACTGGACCATTTTTGCGTGGGCCAGCCAGAGATGGCACGCATGTGGCATGTGACGGAGCGCACCGTGAAGCGCGAGATCAAGAAGTGGGTTGATGACCGACTGCTGATCTGTGTGCGCAAGGGCGTTCGCGGAAGGGTAGGGGCCTATCGGCTGAACATCCTCAAGGTGTTCGAAGTTTCGCGTGATGTCTGGCCCGCGGTGGGGACCGACTATGCAGAGCGGATGGCGGAGCTGGACCCGGCGCAGGGCTCGTCGGTTGTCAAAGTCGACTTTACCAAAGCCGACCACCATGTCCCGCCGCCGGATGAGGGGACGTCATGGTTTGCTGTGTCCGAAAGGCTCAAGACACTTCACCCAGAAAAGCACCGCAACTGGTTTGCGCCGCTCCGCTTTGTCTCTGATGAAGGGGGCAGGTACACCCTGGCCGCCCGCAGCGGGTTCGTCGTGCGCTATCTAGAGACGCATTTCAGCGCTGTAATGAACGAAGCGGTGCAAGCGGAAGTGGGCGTGGGCAGACGTATCGTGTTTATTGTGGATGGTTGAGCTTGGTTCAAGATCCTGCGCGATTGTTCAGGATTGTGCCAAAGCGATTTGCGGAGGCACGCTTGGCCAGACCGGCGAACAGGATCGTCGCCGTTTAAACCAAGGCGTGAGAACTAAAAGTAAAGACTGCGCAAATTGCAAACTTATTGGACATCAGCAGCCAATCTATTCCGAGGCGCTTTTTTCGCAAATTATGAGGTAAAACCGCCGTATGGGGATGAGCTGTTTTCACGCGTGCCCTTAATGTCGTGACAGGCATGGAAGTCTGCAAACACCGTGCTGTTGGCTCTGTATCCCCTGTGCCGCAGCTGTGAGTTCAAATCTACTTGCGCAGCAATTGCAGGATCATGGCGCGGGTCGAGGCAAGGCAATGTTCCGGCGTTATCCGGTGGGGTTGCAGGTGGATGGTCTGCCAGAATCCGTCGGTCAGCGTGTCGATCCATTCTGCGAAACGGTTGACGTCATCGTCAGGCGCGCCCGTCAGAAGATCGCGGCAGATGCTGCGGATCATGTCGCCGCGATCCTTGTCGAAGGAACGGGATATCTCGGCGTATTGCGGGGTGAAATTCTGCTCGCCCCAGAAGGCGAACCAGATCGACAGCGCTTTGGGCGTGCAGACCTCGGGGGAGAAATCTGCCGCTATCAGCGCCATCAGGCGGTCCAACGGATCGGGACCTGCGCGTTCCAAGGCCGCGCGCCATGTGTCGGCATAGGTCTGATAGTGCGCGCGCAGGGTTTCTGTCAAAAGCCCGTTCTTGGATTTGAAGTAGAAAACCGCGACGCCCTGCGACAACCCGGCTTCGGCGGAGACGGTCGCAAGTGTGGTCTTGGCAAGGCCGTGCTGCATCACCGATCGCTGCGCTGCCTCAAGCAATTGGCGCCGCCGCATGTCGGCGTTTTCCTTGCGTTCCTTGCGGGGCTTTGCGGTGCCTGTTGTTGCTTTCTCGGTCAAACCCATTCCTCCGTCGCGTGTCGTTCTGTTTTTCACACTGAGCAGGAGATGTCATTTCAATTTTTTTGTTTGAGCGCTCAAAAAAACTTTACGGGCTTTGGCGGCTCGGCTAAGACTTGTTGCAACTTGGGGAGACAGCGCATGGGCGTGGCATCATATGACGCGATTATCGTGGGGGCAGGGCATAACGGGCTGACCACCGGTTGCTATCTGGCCAAGGCCGGGCTCAGGACGCTGATCGTGGAAAAGAACGACTGGATCGGCGGGGCTGCGGTCAGCCGGTCCTTGCACGATGGCTGGACCTATTCCAATTGCTCCTATGTCTGTTCGTTGCTGCGCCGCGAAATCGTGCGCGATCTGGAACTGCCGCGGTTTGGTTTGCAGGTGATCCCCTATGAGGGCGGCGCGACCTTTACCCAAGACAACGACTATTTTGCCTACATGTCCGATCACAACGCGCTGGAGCGCGAGATCGCGCGACACAGCCCGCGTGATGTGGATGCCTATGCGCGGTTCTCGCAGACGGTGATGCGCCAGTGCCGCTTTATCCGGCCATTCCTGTTGCGCCACGCGCCCGATCCGACGTCGTTGCATCCGCGCGATCTGGGCGAACTGGCCTTTCTGGTGAAAAAGGCGCATGGGCTGGGGGCAAGGGAACTGGGCGAGACGATCCGCTTTTGGACCATGTCGATCGGCGATTTTCTCGACGCGCATTTTGAAAGCGACCTGATCAAGGCGCATCTTGCGGGCTCGGGCATCATTGGCACCGGCCTTGGCGTTTATTCGCCCGGCACCGCCTATGTGCTGCTGCATCACTACATGGGCGATGTAGACGGTGCCATCGGTGCCTGGGGCTTTGCGCGGGGCGGCATGGGGTCGATCTCCAAGGCGCTTGGCATGGCATTCGAAGAGGCGGGCGGCGAGATCAGGACCGGCTCGGGCATCGACAGCTTCCGGGTGAAGGATGGCAAGGTCGTGGGTGTGGCGCTGGAAAATGGCGATACTTTCGACGCGCCCATCGTGGCCTCGAACATGGACATCAAACGCACGTTTCAGCAGCATGTCGACCCGATCCATGTGCCCGACGATTTCACCAAGGCGGTACAGCGGTTCAAGATACGCGGATCGTCGGCCAAGGTGAACATCGCGCTGGACCGGCTGCCCGAATTTCCCGCCGCACCAAAGGACGCGCCCTTTTTGCGCGGTGATCTGCATTGCTCGACCTCGCTGGCGGAACTGGAGCGTGGCTACGACGACTGGAAGGACGGGCGCTGGTCTGCCGAGCCCTATTTCGACATGCTGATCCCCTCGCAGATCGACCCGACGATGGCACCGCCGGGCAAGCACATGATGACGGTCTTTGTGCAATACGCGCCCTATGATCTTGAGGTTGATGGCGTGCGGTCCGGGCAGAACTGGACCGACGACAAGCGCACGGCGCTGGCCGATTGCGTCTATGACAAGATGGAGCAGGCGATGCCCGACATTCGAGAGCGTATCGTCCATGCCGAGGTGCGCACGCCGCTGGACATCGAAAACGAGGTCGGGCTGACCGAGGGCAATATCTTTCAGGGCGAGCTGACCTTTGACCAGCTGCTCTTCAACCGTCCGGTGCCGGGGTATTCGGACTACAGCACGCCGATAGACGGGCTGTTCATGGTCGGATCGTCCAGCCATCCGGGCGGCGGCGTCATGGCAGCACCGGGGGCCAATGCGGCGCGCGAAATCTTGCGGCGGGCGGGCAAGGGCAAGTCGATGCCGAGGTTCGCGGCATGAGCGAACGGTATGACGCAATCGTGGTCGGCGCGGGCCACAACGGGCTGACGGCGGCGGCAGTGCTGGCGCGCCGGGGCAAACGTGTGTGCGTGGTGGAAAAGGCGGCGCAGGCGGGTGGCATGGCGCGCACGGTCGACTACGCTGACGGCGCGCGCGGGCCCCAGATTGCACATCTGCTCTACAACCTCAGCCCCAAGGTTGCCAAGGATATCGCCTTGCGTGTCGAGACCCGCAGCCTGCCGACCATAGCGTTTTCCCCCGACGGCAAACATATCAAGATGACGGGCAACATCCTGCGTTTTGCCGATGGTTCTGCGCATCCAGAGGCCGAAGCCTATGCGCTGTTGCGCGCGCGGCTGATAAAGTTCGCGGCCTTGCTGGGGCAATTATCGGATGCGCCGCCGCCATCGCTGACCGAAGGGCTGGCGGGTTTGCGCGATATCGGCGGGTTGGCAAAGCTGGGGCTGAACGTCAAGAGGTTGGGCAAACAGGACATGCGGGAGTT
>JAGXHE010000052.1 GCA_024636445.1 Sulfitobacter sp. | reverse complement strand
TTAGATGCCAAAGCCGATCAAATCGAACTGGACAACTACCAAGAGCGCGGACTGTAGAGCGTTCACCAAATTGTCCGCGAGCGACATCCACCTTGAACGGCTTTGAGGTTCAGCGTTGGTTCAAGGTATACACAGGGTGCCGTCAGCAGTGGGTCAGCCGGGACGCAGCTGCCGACTCGTCCCGGCCAATGGCTGTGCTAGTAAATAGGGGAACACAAACCACCTACCGCCTCTACCCCACGTGTCTGAACGCTTGGCAGCGGCTGGCCCGGCACTAAACTGGCATGTCAGTAACCGAGTTGAACAGTGCATAGCCAAGACTGCTCGTTTCTCAAAGGTTATATCGCAAGAACAACCCGCGAGGGCGGGCATTTGAACGCACCAAGCGCGACGGTAAATCAGCCTAGAAAATCTTCAACAGGGCTGTTCTCGAAATCCGCCAATGCCGCTCCGAGCGCATCCCGATCAGTTGGGAACAACTCATCCCGGACAAAGCTGGTGCCATTCACGTTGACGACTTCCAGCGTCCACAGAGTATCCTCCCCGCGATAAATCTGGATCTCTAAGCGGTGCCCCTCCACCAAAACTGACTGGCTTAGCGGGCTGTTAATTACAACAAATTCGGTCATTCGTATCACCTTTAGGCGTGGCATAATGGACGACTGCCCCAGGTCGCCAAAACACCGGGCGGGCTGATCTTGTAAAAGGTGCAAATTAGCATGTCTCATCGGGCAGCGGCGGCAAATCTGCCGACTTTCGAGCCATCGCTTTCGCAGGCTACAGGTCGGCAAATTTGCCTACCTTACCGCTGTCGGAGCAGGCAGCACCAAGGCAAGAGAAACGATATCCAACCTTCGGCAAATTTGCAAAATGTTCCGCCGTCACAACAAGCCAACGCGCCACGATCCGCACGGCGATCCCTGAAAGTAAGGACTAGGCGGCTATCGTGTGACACTGCCCCGCCAACATACCCCTGAGAGCCTCAGATTTCTTAGTTCGCCTGACGGTCGAGTGATTCCCCCAGAGCGTCTCAGACACCCCAAATCTGTACAAATGCAGACGACTTGTCCCCCATGTGTCCCCCAAACAGGTAACCGCCCGCTTAGGCGAGCCTAAAGCAACGACATAGCATTGAAATAAAAGGGTAAAGTGGTGAGCCGTGTTGGGTTCGAACCAACGACCTACTGATTAAAAGTCAGTTGCTCTACCAACTGAGCTAACGGCCCACTAGGCGGCTAACTAGAAAGAGTTGGCGGGACGGTCAAGCCCTATTCCTCAACTTTATTGGCGGGGTACTGGATTCACCTACGTAGCGGCGTTATATGCGCGCAATGGCGCAGGAACATAAAACAAATTTTCCGTTCATGAAGATGCACGGGCTGGGCAACGACTTTGTCGTCGTCGATGCGCGTGCGCACGGCGTCGAAATCATGCCTGCATTGGCGAAAGCCTTGGGCGACCGTCATCGTGGCGTTGGGTTTGACCAACTGGCAGTGATTGGCAATGGCACCGGTGACGCGCATCTGACGTTCTACAACTCCGATGGAACGTTGTCGGCTGCCTGCGGCAATGCGACCCGCTGCATCGCACGGTACCTGATGGACGAAAGTGGCGCGGACAGCCTGCACCTGACCACCGATCGCGGTGACCTCGCGGCACGCGACATGGGCGACGGGATCACATCGGTGAACATGGGCCACCCACAGTTGAACTGGGACGAGATTCCGCTGGCCGAGGCGATGGATACGCTAACGCTGCCGATAGACGGAGCGCCAACAGCGACCGGAATGGGCAATCCGCATTGCACGTTTTTCGTGGACGACGCCGAGGCGGTGGACCTGTCCGAGCTTGGCCCAAGGATCGAACACCATGCGCTCTACCCCCAGCGCACCAACGTGCAGGTGGCGCAGATCACCGGCCCCGACCGCATCCGTATGCGTGTGTGGGAGCGTGGCGTGGGGCTGACGCTGGCGTCTGGTTCGTCGTCCTGTGCGACTGCTGTGGCGGCAGCGCGGCGCGGGCTGACAGGGCGCGATGTGGTCATTGATCTGGACGGCGGGCAGTTGCGCGTCGAATGGCGCGACGATGGCGTCTGGATGACCGGCGGCACGATGCATGTCTTTTCGGGTCATCTGACGCAGGCTTTTCTGGACAGCCTTACATGAGCGCGCCGGTATTCTCGAATCACGGGTGCCGCCTGAACGCCTACGAGCTTGAGGCGATGAAGGAACTGGCCGCGAGTGCTGGATTGCAAAACGCCGTGGTGGTCAACACCTGCGCCGTCACGGCCGAGGCCGTGCGCAAGGCCCGTCAGGACATCCGCAAGCTGCGCAAGGCCAATCCCAATGCCCGACTGATCGTCACCGGATGCGCCGCCCAGACCGAGCCGGAGACATTCGCCAACATGGCCGAAGTCGACGCTGTGATCGGCAACACCGAAAAGATGCAGCAGACCACATGGTCGGGACTTGCCGGAGATTTCGGGACAGAGCCGGTGCAGGTCGATGACATCATGTCGGTGACCGAGACCGCAGGCCATCTGATCGACGGTTTCGGCACCCGCAGCCGCGCATATGTGCAGGTGCAGAACGGCTGCGACCACCGCTGTACGTTCTGCATCATCCCCTATGGTCGCGGCAACTCGCGCTCGGTGCCTGCGGGCGTCGTTGTGGACCAGATCAAGCGTCTGGTGGATCGCGGCTACAACGAGGTCGTGCTGACCGGCGTCGATCTGACGTCCTGGGGGGCAGACCTGCCCGCCGCGCCGCGTCTGGGCGATCTGGTGATGCGTATCCTCAAGCTGGTGCCAGACCTGCCACGCCTTCGGATCAGTTCGATAGATTCGATCGAGGTGGACGAGGCACTGATGCAGGCGATTGCCACAGAACAGCGGCTGATGCCGCATTTACATCTGTCGTTGCAGCATGGCGACGACATGATCCTGAAACGGATGAAGCGGAGACACCTGCGAGGTGACGCGATCCGCTTTGCACAAGAGGCGCGCGCGCTGCGGCCCGACATGACCTTTGGCGCGGACATCATCGCAGGTTTCCCGACCGAGACCGAGGCGCATTTTGAAAACGCGCTGGCGCTGGTCGCGGAATGCGATCTGACGTGGCTGCACGTCTTTCCCTATTCGCCCCGTCCCGGAACGCCGGCTGCGCGGATGCCGCAAGTGGACGGACGCGCGATCAAGGCGCGGGCGGCACGGCTGCGCGCGGCGGGTGCAGAGCAGGTTCAGCGCCATCTGGGCGCACAGGTGGGCCGCACCCATCAGATCCTGATGGAAAGCCCGCATATGGGCCGTACGGCGCAGTTTACCGAAGTGCATTTTGACAGGGCCCAGACCGAGGGCGATATCGTCACCGCCACGATCACCGGACGCTCGGACAGCCAGCTTCTCGCCTGATCCAGGCCACATCGCTGTAGACGACACCGCCGACAACGAAAAACCCCCGCCCTGTCTCCAGAGCGGGGGTTTTTCATTTTCTCTCAAGCGGCAGGATCAATCCTTGCGCTTGTATTTTTTCTTGATCGGCGCCCAGAGGCGTTTGTTGGTCAGGTACAGCAGTACCGACAGGATCGTCAGGAACAGCACGCCCACGAAACCGGCCTGCTTGCGCTGCGACAGCTTTGGTTCGGCTGTCCACATCAGGAACGCGGCAACGTCCTGCGCTTCTTGACGCAGATCGTTCGAGGTTCCGTCAGCATAATCGACGTCTTCACCATACAACGGAGCAGCCATGCCGATCCAGCTGCCCGGATACATCGCGTTGCCGTCTTCGTCCCGGCACTCCTCGGGATAACCACCCGCTGTGAAAGCAATGTTGTAGTAGCCGTCAAAATCCTCGGGGGCGCAGCTTGGCGGGTCTTCATAGCCCAGCATCAGAGTGGCGATATATTCCGCACCGCCCATACCCTTGAAGAACTGGTTGATCCCCAATCCGTAAGGCCCGTGAAATCCCGCACGTCCCTTGGCCATCAGGCTCAGGTCGGGCGCGTTTTCCAGCGCGGAACCAGGGAAGTGATCGACCGGCGTACTTGGACGGAAGTCGTCCAGTTCGGGATCGAAAACTTCGAACTGTTCGGCATAGGCGCGCATCTGGTCTGCAGGCAGGGTTGGCCCGCCCTCGTCCGACAATGTGCGCAAAGCAACGTACTTCAGGCCATGGCAGGCCGAGCAGACCTGAGTGTAGATCTGAAGCCCGCGTTGGAGCTGGTTGGTGTCATAGGTGCCGAACGGGCCGTCGAAGGGAAAGTCGAAGTTTTCGACATGCGCTTCTCCGCCAGCGGCATAAGCGCCGCCTGCCAGACCAACGGCCACGGCAGCGCCTAGTGCGATTTTCTTGAACATGGTGCTCATCCTCTTATTCCGCAGGCTGCGACGCGGTGTCGGACTTGGCCGATCCGGTCTTGGCCATCTTTGCGGCAAAGTCGTCTTCGATCGTCGCGGGCTGTGCATCGGGTTTTTCAATCACACCCAGCAACGGCAGGATGACGAGGAAATAGCCGAACCAATAGGCCGAAGCGATCAGCGATAAGGTGGCGTAAGGCTCTTCTGCAGGCATGGCACCCAGCCACATCAGCGCGAAGAAGTCGATGACCAGCAGCGCGAACCACATCTTGAACATCGGACGATAGCGGCCCGACCGAACAGAGGATGTATCCAGCCACGGCACCAGAGCCATGACAGCAATCGCACCGAACATCGCCAGAACGCCGAAGAACTTGGCGTCGATGATGCCACCGGTCACGAAGGAAGCGATCTGGACGACCCAGACTTCGGACGTGAAGGCGCGCAGGATCGCGTAGAACGGCAGGAAGTACCATTCGGGGACGATGTGCGAAGGTGTCGAAAGCGGGTTCGCCTCGAGATAGTTGTCAGGGTGGCCCAGATAGTTCGGCATGAAACCGACGACGGCAAAGAACACCACCAGGATCACGGCCAGCGCGAACAGGTCCTTGATCACAAAGTACGGCCAGAACGGCAGCGTGTCTTTCTCGGCTTCTTCCTTCGAACCTTTGCGCACATCAACACCCGTAGGGTTGTTGTTGCCGGTCGAGTGGAAGGCCCAGACGTGCACGATGACCAGACCTGCGATCAGGAACGGCAGCAGATAGTGCAGGCTGAAGAAACGGTTCAGCGTGGCATTGTCGACCGCAGGCCCGCCCAGAAGGAAGGTTTGCAGGCTTTCGCCGACGAAGGGAATCGCACCGAACAGGCCGGTGATAACCGTAGCGCCCCAGAAGGACATCTGGCCCCAGGGCAGAACGTAGCCCATAAAGCCGGTAGCCATCATCAACAGGTAGATCAGCATGCCGATGATCCACGTGACTTCGCGCGGGGTCTTGTAGGACCCGTAGTAAAGACCGCGGAAGATGTGGGCATATACGGCAACAAAGAACAGCGATGCGCCGTTCATGTGCATGTAACGCAGCATATAGCCGCCGTTCACGTTGCGCATGATGTGTTCGACGCTGGCAAAGGCCATATCAACCTGAGGTGTATAGTGCATCGCCAGAACGACGCCTGTGATGATCTGCAAGACAAGGCAGAACACCAGAACGATGCCCCAGATCCACATCCAGTTCAGGTTCTTGGGCGTGGGGATCATCAATGTATCGTACAGCAAACCGACGACAGGCAAACGGCTGTGCAGCCACTTTGCTCCGTTTGATTTCGGTTCGTAATGGTCGTGAGGAATTCCAGACATAGCGTTCCCTTCCCTTAACCCAATTTGATCGTGGTTGCGTCCACGAATTCAGCCACAGGAACCGGCAGGTTCGTGGGCGCTGGCCCTTTGCGGATACGGCCAGACGTGTCGTAGTGCGACCCGTGGCAGGGGCAGAACCACCCGCCGAAGTCGCCCGCATCGCCCAAGGGCACGCAGCCCAGGTGCGTACAGACGCCCATCATGACCAGCCATTCATTCTCTGCGCCACCTTCGGCGCCGGGAGGAACCAAAGACCTGTTCGTATCGGTGGCAGGCGCGTCGCCTGCAATATTTTCGTTGCGCGCGATGGGATCGGGCAGCAAGGCCAGATCGACACCAACCGCTTCAGCCACTTCAGCCTCGGTACGGCGGCGGATAAACACGGGCTTGCCCAGCCATTTTACCGTCAACTGTGTGCCCGGTTCGAGACCGGAAACATCAACGCGGATCGACGACAGCGCCTTGACGTCCGCCGAGGGGTTCATTTGATTGACCAGCGGCCAGACGGCAGCACCTACTGCTACAGCCCCTGCACCCGCGGTTGCGTAGTACAGGAAATCGCGCCGGTTGCCGTCGTGTTCATCTGTGTGGGACACGGGGTTTTCTCCAACTCTCTCGACCCTCGGGGTCATTCGCCAATGGGGCCACACAGCAAAGTATGGCCTTCTTGGGAGGGTATCTAACGGGGTGAACCTGTCCAGTCCAGCATCATTGATGTCGCATGTCGTCGCATGTGGGAACTTTAACAGCCCCAAATGCGCAGATTCGCGGGACTCAACTCCTATGTATTAGGGGACAGTCGCCTGCATCGATTCGCGCGCGGCAAATTTTGCGGCCCAAGCGGCCAAAGCGTCGTGTCCCTGCCGCCAATTGCGGTTTTCATGGCGGAAATCGAGGTAACCCAATGCGCAGGCCACCGATATCTGGCCGATATCAAGCGGCCCGTTCAGATGGCCCATCCAGCGGTTGTCGAGTGTCGACAACGCACGCGAAATCTTTTCCCACTGGTTCTCGACCCATGTGTCGGATTGCTGGGCTTCCTCGCGAAAACGGCGCTCGTAGACCATGCTGACACCTGCCTCCATGATCGCGTCGCCCGTTGCTTCCAGCGTCAGCGTCTCCCAGGGGTTGGTCGCAGGGTACAGTCCCGCCTTGGCCCGATCGTCGAGAAACCGCGTGATCACCCGGCTGTCATACAAGGTAGCACCCTCGTTGCGCACCAGCGCCGGGATCTTGCCGATGGGATTGGCCGTGGACAGATCTGTCGGCGTAGCACCGGGTGCGGTGGTCAGTTCAACTATCTCGACATCGTCCAGTTGCTGCGTCTCGCGCAGCACCACCAGAACTTTGCGCACAAAGGGCGAAGCCCCGGACATCATCAACTTCATTTGGGTCTCTCCCTTGGGTTCAGCGCCACCCTAACGCCGCCCGGCGCACAGTCAAACGCGTAGCTACTGTTTCACACCCGCGCCGCGCATCAAGGCCGCCAGAACCGCAAGGTCGCTGCCCAGCCCAAAGGCTTCGACACCAGCTGCCGCCCGTTCCCGTACAGCATCGGGTTTGTTCTGGCTTAGCTTCCATGTGCCGTCGACGCCGGTGACCGTCATCCGGCAGGGCACGATCTGGCGCATCATCCGGTCCAGCACATCCGCGTCCATCTTGGCAGCAGTCCACGGGGTCTTGGGCTGCAAGCGGTCCTCGAAATGTGCCGATTGCGCATCCAGAAGCGCGCGCATCTCTTCTTGCGGGCGTTGTTCAAGCGTTCCGGTCAGGTGCATGGCGACGTAATTCCATGTGGGCACCTGATCGGGCACCTCGTACCAGTCGGGCGACACGTAGCTGTCGCCGCCGCTGACAGCCAGACGCACAGGCTGAGGGTGCTTTAGCAGCCGCACGATCGGGTTCGACCGCACCAGATGCAGCGCCACACTGGCCCCGTCGTCGGAGAGCAAGAACGGTATGTGGCTGATCAGCGGACCATCGGGGGCACTTGCCGCCAACACACCAAACCCGCGCTCGCGGGCAAAGGCCAGATTGCGCACGGCATCGGCATCATGAAAGATCGGATTGGGGTGCATTATGACGTCCCGTTCAACAGCTACGGTTTCTATTGCAGGCTTTGACCGCATTTGACAATCTGCGCCTGTTCTCAGGGCGGGGCGAAATTCCCCACCGGCGGTATGCGGGCATGACCCGCGAGCCCGCGAGCGGCGTCTGTTTTGGCAGGCGTGTCAGCAGATCCGGTGAGATGCCGGAGCCGACGGTCATAGTCCGGATGAAAGAGAATGTGCCATATCCACGCCGTCGGGGCGGGGTTTTGGCATGTAATCGCCTTGGGTGACGTGTCTGTTGCGATAGGAGATTACACTATGACACACACCCGCATTGCTTATGTTCAGGCCCGTTGGCACGCCGATATCGTCGACCGTGCGCTGGACGGATTTTCGGAAATCATCCCCCGCGCCCAGATCGCCGTGGTTGACGTGCCGGGCGCTTTCGAGATGCCGCTGATGGCGCGCGATCTGGCTGCGACCGGGCGCTATGACGCCGTGGTTTGCGCAGCGCTGGTGGTGGATGGCGGTATCTATCGCCACGATTTCGTCGCCAGCGCCGTGGTTGACGGTTTGATGCGCGCAGGGATGGACACCGGGGTTCCGGTGCTTTCGGTCTCGCTGACGCCCCACCATTTTCAGGAGACCGATCACCATTTGGCGATCTATTCCGACCACTTCGTGATCAAGGGGCGCGAGGCTGCACATGCGGCACTGGGCATTCTCAAGGCACGGGGCAGTCTGCGGACTGCTGCGGCAGCCTAGCCCAGATAGGTCTTCAAAGCGGGCGGCGGGTTGTCCATCAGGGCACCTGCCGCCTGCGGCGCATGGGCCACACCGCCCTCGACAAAGATCACGTCGTCGGCAAAGCGGCGCACATCCTGCGGCGCATGGGTGACCATCAGCACCGCCGCACCCGTATCTGCCGCGACAGTGGCAACCAGATCCAGCATTTCATCGCGCAGCGCAGGGCCGAGTGCGGCGAAGGGTTCGTCCAGCAACATCAGCGGCTTGCCCTGCACCAGCATCCGCGCCAGCGCCGCGCGGCTTTGCTGACCGCCGGACAGGTTGGCGGGCGTGCGATCCTCGAACCCGGCCAGACCGACCCGCGCCAGCGCTTCGCGCACCTGGCGCTTCTCGTCCGCAGTCAGCCGCAGCGCGGGGCGCAGGCCCAAGCCGACGTTCTGCGCCGCTGTCAGATGCGGAAACAGGTTGCCGTCCTGAAACAACATCGCCATGCCGCGCTGATCGGGAGCCGCATGGGTGATGTCGCGACCGTTGATCGTCACTGTGCCTTTGGACATCGGCACGAAACCCGCCACCGCCCCCACCAAAGTGGATTTACCCGCACCCGAAGGCCCGATGATCGCCACCTTGCGCCCCGCAGGCACCGACAGGTCGGCGCGCAGGCTGAAATCGCCCAGTTCGATCAGCACATCATTCAGATACAGCACCACGTCGCCCCCAAGCATCGCACATCCAGAACGCCCCGAAGGCGAGGATGATCAACAACAGCGCCGCCCCTGCCGCCGCCTCCATCTGATAGGCACCCATCAGGCGGTACATCTGCAAGGGCAACGTGGCATGATCCTGATCGGCAAACAGCGCGATCACGCCCAGATCGCCCATCGAAAGGGCCGCCGCGAGCCCTGCGGCAAAGCCTATCTGCGGGCGCACCCCCGGCAGAATCACCCAGAGCCACAGCCGCCAGCCGCGCAGCCCCAGCGCCGCACTCAACCGCCCTTGGGCCGCGACCACATCGCGCATCCCCGGCACCAGAATGCGCAGCGCAAAGGGCAGCGCCATCAGCGCGTTGACCAAAGCCGTCACCGGCAAAGCCAGCGACGAAGGTGCTGCAAAGGGATAGATCAGGATGAACCACCCAGTCCCGATCATCAGCGGCGACGCGGCAAAGCCCAGCAGCCCCGCCGCCTCGATCCCGCCGTGGCGGCTGGTGCCGATCCAGCCCGCCATCGGCAGGGCCAGCGCCAGCAGCACGCAGACGCTCAAGCCAGAGACCCAGACTGACGACCATGCCGCACGAAACACACCAGCAGGCAGCGCTGCGATGCCCGGCAGGCCGGACAAGACGACCGATGCCAAAGGCACCAGCAGGAACCCTGCCGCCAGCCCGATCAGCGCGGCATCCAGCCACCGCAAAGCCCCCTTTGGCGCGTCCCAACGGCGCACCGACCGGCCCATGCCGCCGGTCAGCGACACCTGCGGCACCAGCCAAAGCGCCAGCACCGCAGCGCCGCCCGCCATGCCCAGCTGCATCAGCGACAGCACCGCCGCGCGGCCCAGATCGAAATCGAACAAAAACGCCTGATAGATCGCAAGCTCGATCGTGGTGGCCCGTGGCCCGCCGCCCAGCGTCAGCGCCACGGCGAAACTGGCCAGACAGATCACGAAAATTAGCGCCAGCGCCCCCGGCACCACGCGGATCAGCACCGGCCATTCCAGCACCTGAAACACAGTGCGCGGGCCAAGACCCAGTTGTGCTGCCAGACGGAAACGCTCTGCCGGAATACTTTGCCAGCCTTGCAGGATCAGACGCGTCGCCAGCGGCAGATTGAAAAACACATGCGCCAGCAGCACACCGCCAAGACCGTAGATTGACAGCGGCGCGATCCCCCAAAGCCCCAGCAGCTGATTGACCCAACCACCGCGCCCGAAGACCGCGAGAAT
Organism: Sulfitobacter sp.; assembly: GCA_024636445.1. Lineage (GTDB taxonomy): Bacteria > Pseudomonadota > Alphaproteobacteria > Rhodobacterales > Rhodobacteraceae > Pseudosulfitobacter. The sequence continues at coordinate 32,316 of JAGXHE010000052.1, read as the reverse complement.
GCCCAGAACCGCGACGATCACCGGCAGGATGAACGGCGCACCCAACAGTGCGATCAGCACGTTGCGCCCGACAAACCGTCGCCGCGCCAGCGCACGGGCAACAGGCACCGCAAGTGCCACCGAGATCACCGCCGACAGAAACGCCTGCCACAGGGTAAAGCGCACCGCAGCCCAATCGGCGGGCCCGAGGGAGAATTCCCCCTCGGCCCGCCACGCCACAGCGCCCAGCGCCGCAGCGATCAGCGCCACGACCAATGTCGCGGCACCGATACCGCCAGCACGGCTTATCTGGAGAGGGCTTGCAGCCATTCCTGCAACGCTTCATCGCGCAGGGCGGGCGCATCCTCGGCCGGGATCAGTAGCGCCGTCTCAGGTGTGATCAAGGTGTCGAACCCTTCGGGCAAGCCGTCCTTCGGCGTCACGGCCGGATACATCCAGTTGGTCGTGGGAATGGCCGACTGGAACGCATCGGACACCATGAATTCAAGGAACCTGTCCGCCAGCTCGGGCTGGTCGCTTGCCGCAAGCTTGCCCGCGACTTCGACTTGCAGATAGTGCCCTTCGTCGAAAGCGGCTGCCTTCTTCGTGGCATCCTCTTCCGCGATCAGGTGATAGGCGGGCGATGTGGTGTAGGACAGCGCCATATCGGCCTCGCCTTCCAGAAACAGACCGTAGGATTCCGTCCAGCCCTTGGTGACCGTCACGATATTGTCGGCCAGATCGGCCCAGATCATCGGTGCCTCGTCGCCGTAGGCTGCCTTGACCCACATCAGCAGGCCCAGACCGGGCGTGGACGAACGCGGATCCTGGATCACGATCGTCAGATCGCTGTCGGCCAGATCGCGAAAGTTGGCGGGCGGCTCGATCCCGTCGTTGTAGACGAAGGCGAAATAGCCCCAGTCGAAGGGCACAAAGTTCGGATCGCTCCATTCCATCGGCACGTCATAGGCGACATCGACGGAATGTGGCGCGAACAGGCCCGTCTCGGTGGCGGCAGCGGTCAGGTTGGTGTCCAACCCCAGCACCACATCAGCATCCGAGCGTGCGCCTTCCAGCTTGATCCGCGCCAGCAGTGCTGCGCCATCGCCGGTGCCGACGAATTGCAGATCGCAGGCGCAGACCTCTTCAAAGGCTTTCTCGATCACCGGGCCGGGGCCCCAGTCGGAAACAAAGCTATCGTAGGTATAGACGGTCAGGACAGGCGTTTGAGCCTGTGCTGTCGTGGCAACGGTTGCTGCAAGAACTCCCGCTGCAAGATGGATCGGCTTCATGGCAATCTCCAATTTGCTGGCGAAAGGGCAAAGCTTGGAGAGATGTCCAGACCTTCCCTCCGCCGGTGTTAACCGGTTCAGGTTCAACGGGTCCGCGATCATTCGCATCTCAGCCGCTATGGCTCCCCGAGGTGACACAACAGCTAGGGCGTGCCGCGTGCAGAGGCAAGTCGAAATCAGATCGCACACCCACCACCTGCCCCCACCTGCGCCAATGACCCTTGAGCCGATGCGTCCGGCCCGCTATGGCCTTGGGCCAAAGGAGACCGCGATGTCGATCAACAGCTTTGGCCACCTCTTCCGCGTCACCACATGGGGCGAAAGCCATGGACCTGCCTTGGGTGCGACTGTCGACGGCTGCCCTCCCGGCGTGCCGGTGGACGAGGCGATGATCCAGCACTGGCTGGACCGCCGCAAACCGGGCCAGAACAAATACACCACCCAGCGCCGCGAGGCCGACGCAGTGCGTATCCTGTCCGGCGTGTTCGAAGGCCAGACCACAGGCACGCCCGTCCAGCTGATGATCGAGAACACCGACCAGCGGTCTAAGGACTATGGCGACATCATGGAAAAGTTCCGCCCCGGTCATGCCGATATCACCTATTGGCAGAAATACGGGATACGCGACTATCGCGGCGGTGGCCGGTCGTCGGCCCGCGAAACCGCATCGCGCGTCGCGGCGGGCGGTCTGGCCCGCGAGGCGATCCGGGCGCTGGCCCCCAAGGTGCAGATCACCGGATACATGACCCGCATGGGCGCCCACGAGATCGACCGCAGCCGTTTCGACTGGGATCAGATCGAGCAAAACCCGTTTTGGTCCCCCGATGCCCAGGCCGCCAGCGACTGGGCCGATTACCTTGACGATCTGCGCAAGTCCGGCAGCAGCGTGGGTGCCATAATCGAAGTCGTGGCACGCGGTGTTCCTGCGGGCCTCGGCGCGCCGGTTTACGGCAAGCTGGATACCGACCTGGCTGCCGCGATGATGTCGATCAACGCCGTCAAGGGCGTGGAAATCGGTGAGGGCATGTCTGCCGCGATGCTGACGGGCGAGTTGAACGCCGACGAGATCTTTATGGGCAACGATGGCAAGCCGTCCTACTCCAGCAACCATGCGGGCGGTATTCTGGGCGGTATCAGCACCGGACAGGACATCGTCGTTCGCTTTGCGGTGAAACCCACTTCGTCGATCCTGAAAACCCGCAAGACCATCACCAAGGCGGGTGCCGAGACCGATATCATCACCAAGGGCCGTCACGACCCCTGCGTCGGCATTCGCGCCGTTCCGGTGGGCGAGGCGATGATGGCCTGCGTGATACTCGACCACATGCTGCTGCACCGTGGTCAGGTCGGCGGGCAGATCGGCGAGACTCGTGGCCAGATTGGCTAAGCACTTCGGCTGACAGCGTCGACTAAAATGTCACAGCGAGAGGGAACTGCGCGCCGATATTTGGATTCCGTGCGTGACGCATTACATAATACGATGTGTCGAAAGGATGCATCATGAACAGTCGTCTTATCACCACCACACTTTTTGTTTGCGCCTTGCTGCCCGCGCTGCCTGCCTTTGCGCAGGACAGGCCAGGGCGTGAAGGTATGTTTCAGGGCCAAAATGGCGTCAGCGCCAGCGGCGTTGTTGTCGTGACAGGCGCAGGCGTGTCGCTGATGCGCGATTTCAAATTGGAAGGCGCCGAGGGCGCGCATGTGGGTCTGGGCCGGAACGGCAGTTTCGACGCCGGAACAGATATGGGCGCACTGCAATCTGCCGAAGGGTCTCAGGACTATTCCGCTGGCAGTTCCTTCAATGTTTCGGACTATGACGAGGTCTGGATCTGGAACCCTGCGGACGGCACCCCATTGGCAATCGCAAAGATAAACTGACGCTTGCAAGTCGGCGGCTGACGGATCAAGGGTGACGCATGCCGTTGCCCCTGACCGAAAACCGTCCCGGAACAGCTGTCGCGCTCAAGCTGCTGGCAGTGTTTCTGTTCATCGCGATGTCCGCGATGATCAAGATCGCGGTGCAAGAGGTGCCATCTGGCGAGGCGGTCTTTTTTCGGTCGTTCTTTTGCATTCCCGTCATCCTGGCTTGGCTGTGGCAGACCGGCGAGTTGCGGCATGGGCTGTCCACCAAAAACCCAATGGGCCATGTCTGGCGCGGATTGTTCGGCACCGCCGCGATGACGCTGACATTCATGGGTCTGGGCCTGCTGCCCCTGCCCGAAGCGACAGCCATCGGCTATGCGACCCCGATGTTCACGGTGATTTTTGCGATCTTCCTGCTGAACGAAAAAGTGCGCGCCATCCGCCTGACCGCCGTCGGTCTGGGGCTGGTTGGCGTGCTGATCATGATCTGGCCAAACCTGACGTTGGGGGCGGGCAACCTGAGCCAGGCCACGACGCTGGGCGCGCTTGCGATACTGGGCGCGTCGGTGTTGCGCGGGCTTGTGCAGATTCACATCCGCCGTCTGGTGCAGACCGAACACACCGCCGCCATCGTGTTCTATTTCTCGATCACCGCCACGGCTCTATCGCTGCTGACGGTGCCCTTTGGCTGGGTGATGCCCTCGCCCTCGAACGTGGCACTACTGGTCGGTGCAGGTATGATCGGCGGCGTTGCCCAGATCCTGATGACCAGCGCCTTTCGCTTTGGTGCCGCGTCGATGCTGGCGCCCTTTGATTATGCTTCGTTGATCTTTGCCACCGTGATCGGCTTTGTGATCTTCAGCGAAATACCCACATGGTCCACGGTGGCCGGTGCCGCGCTGGTTGTCACCGGCGGTGTGCTGATCATCTGGCGTGAACGTCAACTGGGTCTCGAGCGTGGCCGTGTCCGCGCCGTGACCGATCCGAAAGGCTAGAACATGACAGACGACCACAAATCCAAGATGCAGGGTGTTCAAAGTAAACACCGCGAGAAGATCGCCAAGACCGAAGACCCCGGTCGCGGCCTGATCCTGGTGCATACCGGCAACGGCAAGGGCAAATCGTCCTCGGCCTTTGGTGTCGCCATCCGTGCCTTGGGCTGGGGCAAGACCGTCGGCGTTGTGCAGTTCATCAAGGGCAAATGGATCACTGGCGAACGCCAGTTTTTCAAGAAACTGCCCGAAGTGACGTGGCACACGATGGGCGAAGGCTTTACCTGGGATACGCAGGACCGCGACCGCGACATTGCCGCCGCCACCGCCGCCTACGCCAAGGCCTGCGACATGATGCAGTCGGGCGACTACGATCTGGTCTTGCTGGACGAAATCAACATCGCCCTGCGCTATGACTATCTGGACGTCACCGCAGTGATCGACGGGCTGAAGGCGCGCGACGACCGCACCAGCGTGATCCTGACAGGCCGCGATGCCAAGCAGGAACTGATGGATTATGCCGATCTGGTCAGCGACATGACCGAGGTGAAACACCCCTTCAAATCCGGCATCAAGGCGCAACGCGGCCTCGACTTCTGACGCCGCGTTACCTGCTGCACCGTTCAACCTGTGGTAAACTTCCCTAGCGTCACACGATTCCCGTGACGTGTTAGGGAGGAACTATAATGACTTTTCAAACCACGCTTGCCGCTGTGGCCGCACTGGCGCTGACGGCGACGACCGCATTTGCCGAAGCCCACACCGATTGCGAACCGTCCAAATGGGGCGCTGAGGATACGATCGGTTCTGCCAACCACCTGAGCCCCGAGCGCACTCTGGAAGCGGCGAAGCTGATCAAGCAGGGCAAATCCATGCCGCTGGGCATCACCATCGACGCCCAGACCCCGGCCTTTGCACCTCGCTCGCTTAGCCTGCAGGTGGTCCAGCCGAACCAGCAGGGCGGCGCCAAGCTCGAAGCCTTTGGCTATCCGGGCAACTACAATGACGATATCCTCTACACATGGATCGGCATCGGCTCGCAACTCGACGGGTTGGGGCACCTTGGCGAAGACGGTCTCTACTACAACTGTCTGGACGAAAAAGAGATCAGCGCCATCACCGGGCTGACCAAACTGGGCACCCACGGCGTGCCGCCCATGGTCGCGCGTGCGGTGATCGTGGACATGGCCAAGCATTTCGGCACCGAGGTGATGGAAGCCGGTCAGGGCTTTGGCTCGGAAGACATCAAGGCCGCGATGGAGGCACAGAACGTCACCGTGAACCCCGGCGATATCGTGATGTTCCACACCGGCTGGACCGAAGGCATGTTCACGCAGGACCCGACCGCCTGGGTTTCGGGTGAACCGGGTCTGACCAATGAAGGCGCGGAATACGTCGCCTCGCTGGACCCGATGGCCGTGGGCGCCGACACCTGGGGGCTTGAGGCCGTGCCCGCCGTAGAAGGCGACGGCACCTTCTACGGACACGTCATTTTGCTGAAACAGAACGGGATCTACATCCTCGAGACGATGAACACCGGCCCGATTCTGGATGATGGCGTGAACGAGTTCATGTTTGTTCTGGGTCAGGCCCGCATCCGCGGTACGGTTCAGGCGATGATCAACCCTGTCGCCCTCTACTGAATCAAACGGGCGCGGGGTGTCATAAACCCGCGCCCGCATCTTCATCTTGCCCCTGAAACTCCGGGGGAGGCGCAAAGCGCCGGGGGCAGAGCCCCTTTTTATAAAAAACTTGCCGGAGCCCCCGTCCAATCAGCTGCGGACCAGCTTTTCGTAACCTTCCGAGATTTCACGCGTCAGCGTGCCCACCTCGAAATTATAGTCACCGATCTGGCCCACGGGCGTCACCTCGGCTGCCGATCCGGTCAAAAAGCACTGCTCAAAGCCTTCCAGCTCTTCGGGCATGATGTGACGTTCATGCACCTTGATCTGGCGGTCTTTCAGCATGCCGATGACCGTCTGGCGGGTCAGACCGTTCAGGATCGAATCCGCCAGCGGCGTGTGCACTTCGCCGTCCTTGATGAAGAAGATGTTGGCACCTGTCGCTTCGGCCACATAGCCGCGATAATCCAGGAACATGGCGTCCGAGCACCCTTTGGCTTCGGCGGCGTGTTTGGACATGGTGCAGATCATGTAGAGACCCGCAGCCTTGGCCGCGACAGGGATGGTTTCGGGGCTGGGGCGTTTCCATTTGGCGATGTCCAGCTTGGCGCCTTTCATCTTGGCGTCGCCGTAATAGTTGCCCCATTCCCACGCCGTCACCGCCATGCGGATCGGGTTGCGCGAGGCGGCGACACCCATGTCTTCGCCCGCACCCCGGAATGCCACAACGCGCAGATAGGCGTTGGTCAGACCGTTGGCATCCAGCGTCGCGCGCTTGGCGGCTTCGATCTCGTCCACGGTATAGGGGATAGCCATATCCATCAGCTCGCCCGACTTCAGCAGACGCTGCGAATGTTCGCGGCTTTTGAACACTTTGCCATCATAGCACCGCTCGCCTTCAAAGACCGAGGATGCGTAGTGTAAGGCATGCGTCAGAATATGGACATTTGCGTCGCGCCATTCGATCAGTTTACCATCCATCCAGATCTTGCCGTCACGATCATCATATGCGCCAGACATCGGTCACATCCTTTTAGCTGTTTTCCTAATATTGCGCATTTATGACCGGTGCGGACACTTTATTGCGCAAAACACGAGAATCGATAGCCCTTGGCTATTGGAATGTCAACAACACTGACGTAAGCTGAATTTTACCGAGGGACGAGCGAGGCACCATTTATGCGCGACACCGGCATGGGCGCGGGACTGGGAGGCGAAAGCCTGCTGTTTCTGACAGACGAACAACTGCGGCAGGGTATTGAGGCGATGTTCTTTGCTTATCGCGGATTTACCGCCGATCCCGACCGTATTCTGACAGACATGGAATATGGGCGTGCGCACCACCGGGCGGTACACTTCATCAATCGCGCACCGGGCACCACGGTGAACAATTTGCTGAACATTCTCGGCGTGACAAAACAGTCGCTGAACCGCGTGCTGCGGACATTGATCGCCGACGGGCTGGTCGAAAGCCGCGTGGGCCACAGCGACAAACGCGAACGTCATCTGTATCTGACCGATGCGGGTCGCGCGCTGGAACAGCAACTGTCCGACGCCCAACGCGCCCGTATGCGCACGGCGTTTCGCGAGGCCGGACCAGACGCAGTGGGCGGTTTTCGCAGGGTGCTTGAGGCGATGATGGACCCAGAGATGCGCCGCGCCTATGCCCGTCTCAAGGAAAATGGCACATGAGCGATTTTGACGCGCACCTGCTGGTTGTCGACGACGACGAACGCATCCGTACGCTGTTGCAGAAATTTCTGATACGAAACGGCTTTCTGGTCACTGCTGCCCGCGATGCGCAACATGCGCGGCGCATCCTTACGGGTCTCGACTTTGACATGATCATTCTGGACGTGATGATGCCCGGAGAAGACGGCCTCAGCCTGTGCCGGTCGCTGCGCGAAACCAAGACCACGCCGATCCTGCTGCTGACCGCACGCGGCGAGACCGACGCCCGCATCGAAGGGTTCGAGGCAGGCGCTGACGATTACCTGCCCAAACCGTTCGAGCCCAAGGAGCTGCTGCTGCGCATCAACGCCGTGTTGCGACGGATGCCGGAAACCCCTGCCTCCGACAGCATCCCCAAGATCCTGCATCTGGGCGACATCCGCTATGATCTGGAACGCGGCGAGATGTGGCAGGGTCAGGATATCGTGCGCCTGACCGGCACCGAGATGCTGCTGATGAAGATTTTCTCGGCCCAGCCCGGCAACCCGATCAGCCGCGCCAAACTGGTCGAAGAGCTGGGCCGTGACCGTGGGCAGGCGCAGGAACGCGCCGTCGATGTTCAGATCACCCGTTTGCGCCGCAAGCTGGAAAGCGACCCCAAGCAGCCGCGATACCTGCAAACGGTGCGCGGCGCGGGCTATATGCTGGCCCCGGACTAAGCGGGCGAAACTGAGTAAAAACTGACGGTCGTTCGGCTGGCATCGCCTCGCGAAGGCCGCTATGCTGCGCAGTGAATTGATATGAGGCCCCGGCGCAATGACTGACACACCCGTGAACGAGATGAGCTTTGAACAGGCGATGGCCGAACTGGAGCAGGTTCTGGGCCAGCTTGAACGCGGCGACGTGGCGCTGGACCAGTCGATTACGCTTTATGAACGCGGTGCGGCCCTCAAAGCCCGCTGCGAGGCCAAGCTGAAAGAAGCCGAGGAAAAAGTCGCCGCCATCACGCTGGACAGCGACGGCAACCCCACCGGCACCGCGCCTGTCGACATCCAGTAAGGCAATGTTTTCCGTCCGGCTGGCACAGGCCGCAACGCAAATACAATCGCATTTCGACACCGTTTTAAGCGGTCTGGACGATGTGCCTGTAACCCATGCGATGGCGCACGCCACCAAGGGCGGCAAACGGCTGCGCGGTTTTCTGGTGCTGGAATCGGCGCGGCTGCATGGGGTGTCCCCTGCCGCAGCGCTCTGGCCCGCCACCGGGATCGAAGCGATGCACGCTTATTCGCTGGTGCACGACGATCTGCCCAGTATGGACAATGATGATCTGCGCCGGGGACAGCCAACGGTGCATGTGAAATGGGACGAGGCCACCGCCATACTTGCCGGCGACGCGCTGCACGCGTTTAGCTTTGAGCTGGTCACACACACCAAAGTAGGCCCCGCCCGCGCCGATCTGGCACACACGCTGGCAATGGCCGCGGGGCAACGCGGCATGGTGCTGGGTCAGGCGCTGGACATTGCCGCCGAGACTGCGGATGTGCCGCTGACACTGAACCAGATCGAATACCTGCAACACGGCAAAACCGGCGCGCTGATCGAATGGTCGGCCTGCGCCGGGGCCCGCATGGCCGGGGCCGATCCGACACCGCTGCGCGACTATGCGCGTGCGTTGGGTCTGGCCTTTCAGATCGCCGACGATGTGCTGGACGTGACGGGTGACGCCACCACCATCGGCAAGGCCACCCGCAAGGACGCCGATGCGGGCAAGGCCACCTTTGTGTCGCTGCTTGGCCTTGACGGTGCGAAAAGGCGGGCAGCCGAGTTGGTGCAATCTGCCTGCGATGCCCTAGATACATACGGACCGGATGCTGATGTGCTGCGCGAAACCGCCGCATTTGTCATCCGCCGAGAGAAATGACAGAAGGCCGCACTATGACGGACCGCCCAAAGACCCCCTTGCTGGACACCATCCAGCGCCCCGCTGACATGAAGCGTCTCAGCGATGCGCAATTGTTGCAGCTGGCCGATGAGTTGCGCACCGAAACCGTGTCTGCGGTATCGGTGACCGGCGGTCATCTGGGTGCGGGTCTGGGTGTGGTGGAGCTGACCGTGGCCTTGCATGCCGTTTTTGACACCCCCCGCGACAAGATAGTCTGGGACGTGGGACATCAATGCTATCCGCACAAGATCCTGACAGAACGCCGCGACCGTATCCGCACCCTGCGCCAGAAGGGCGGGCTGTCGGGGTTCACAAAACGCAGCGAATCCCCCTATGACCCTTTCGGCGCGGCGCATTCCAGCACGTCGATCAGCGCCGCTCTCGGCTTTGCCGTGGCGCGTGATCTGGGCGGCGTCACGCCCGAAGGACTGGGCGACGCAATCGCCGTGATCGGCGACGGCAGCATGAGCGCCGGCATGGCCTACGAGGCGATGAACAACGCGGGCGATCTGGGCAAACGGCTGATCGTGATCCTGAACGACAACGAAATGTCGATCGCCCCGCCGGTGGGCGCGATGTCGTCCTATCTGTCCCGTCTCTATGCCGAAGAGCCGTTTCAGGATTTCAAAGCCGCCGCCAAAGGGGCCGTCAGCCTGCTGCCGCATCCTTTCCGCGAAGGCGCGCGGCGCGCCAAGGACATCCTCAAGGGCATGACGGTTGGCGGCACTCTGTTCGAACAGCTTGGCTTTTCCTACCTTGGCCCAATCGACGGGCACGATCTCGACCAGTTGCTGCCGGTCCTGCGCACGGTCAAGGCACGGGCGACCGGCCCGATCCTGATTCATGTGCTGACCAAAAAGGGCAAAGGCTACGCTCCGGCAGAAGAATCCGCCGACCGGGGCCACGCCCGTGCCAAGTTCGACGTGATCACTGGAGAGCAGAAAAAGGCCCCCAGCAACGCGCCGAGCTACACCAGCGTCTTTGCCCAGCACCTGATGAAAGAAGCGGCCGACGACGACAAGATCTGCGCGGTGACGGCGGCGATGCCCGATGGCACCGGCCTGAACCTTTTTGCCGAGCGTTACCCCAGCCGCTGCTTTGACGTGGGGATCGCCGAACAGCACGGCGTGACATTCTCGGCGGCGCTGGCTGCGGGCGGGATGAAGCCGTTCTGCACGATGTACTCGACCTTTTTGCAGCGCGGTTACGATCAGGTTGTGCACGACGTGGCGATCCAGCGGCTGCCGGTGCGCTTTGCCATCGACCGTGCGGGCCTTGTGGGTGCCGATGGTGCCACGCATGCGGGCGCCTTCGACGTGGCCTTTCTGGCCAACCTGCCCGGTTTCGTGGTGATGGCCGCCGCAGACGAGGCCGAACTTGCGCATATGGTCGCCACCGCCGCCGCGCATGATGACGGACCCATCGCATTCCGCTTTCCGCGTGGCGAAGGCACCGGCGTCGAGATGCCCGAACGCGGCACCCCGCTGGAAATCGGCAAGGGCCGGATGATCCGCGAAGGCAGACGCGTGGCGATCCTGTCGTTCGGCACCCGCCTGAGCGAAGTCGAGACCGCCTGCGAAGGTCTGATGGCCAAGGGGATCACCCCGACTGTCGCCGACGCCCGCTTTGCCAAACCTCTGGACCGCGACATGATCCTGCAACTGGCCGCCGATCACGAGGCGCTGATCACCATTGAAGAGGGCGCCATCGGTGGTTTCGGCAGCCATGTGGCACAGCTTTTGGCGGATGAGGGCGTGTTTGACCAAGGCCTGAAATTCCGCTCGATGGTCCTGCCCGATACGTTCATCGATCAATCCAGCCCTGCCGATATGTATGCCACGGCCCGGCTCAGCGCCAAGGACATCGAGGCCAAGGTGCTGGACGTTCTGGGAGTCTCGCAGATCGGTGCGGAACGGGCGTAAGCAGGCTCTAACCCGGCCAGATCCACACTGCGATGCACGTCAGCACCGCGACCTGTGCATAGCCCGCCAGCACCCAAAGCCCGTCGCGCGTCAGCACGCCAAAGGAGATCATCGCGATGGCACCTGCGGAGAATGACGACACGAACGGCAGGATTTCCAGGAACGGCATCGTCGCAGCCACAGCCATGCAAACCACCAGCGTCAGCGGTCGCAAAACACCCGACGTCAGCACCCGAAGTCGTGGACGCGCATGGTCGTCCAGCCACGCGCAGGGCCTGCGCAGCCATCCCGTTGCCGTCTGGACCCGATGCGCCGCCAACTCGCGACGTAGCAAAATGTCAGGAAGCCAAAGTCGCCGGTGTCGTCCGAACGCCTGACCCATCAGCACCAGCAAGATCAGCGAAGACAGGGTCGGCACGGTCGGGATACCCGACAGGGGTGATACGATCAGAATCGACACCGCCAGAACAAGCGGCATGATCGACCGGTCGCCAATCGCCGCCAGAATATCGCGCACCGATACAACGTCGCCCTCCGCAGCGTCATCAATCGCATCCAGCAGATGCGTGAGGGTCTTGTCGTTGTGAATGGACATCGTCTGGGATCAGGCCTCGTTTAAAAGGGCGGCCAGTCCTTCGCGATAAGTCGGGTAACGCAGCCGTACACCTAACGCTTCTTTGATCCGATCGTTCCGCACACGTTTGCTTTCGGCGTAAAAGCTGCGTGCCATTGGTGTCATGTCAGCCTGTTCAATCGGTATTGCTGGCGGCACCGGCAGCCCAAGCAGGGTCGCCGCGTGGGCGATTACCTCTTGAGGCGGCGCAGGATCGTCATCGCAGACGTTATAGGCAGTGCCCGGTGCAGGCTGCGCAATCGAGGCCGCCAGAACCTGGGCGATATCTTCGACATGGGTGCGCGAGAATACCTGCCCCTGCTTGATGATGCGGCGCGCCATGCCTTGGCGCACTTTTTCGAACGGCCCGCGACCGGGGCCATAAATGCCCGCCAGCCGAAAAATATGCAGCGGCAGATCGGGAACAGCGCGCCACGCCGTTTCGGCATCCTTGCGCATCTGCCCACGTTCGGTCGTGGGGGTCAGCGCCGTATCCTCGTCGACCCAATCACCATCGTGGTCACCGTAAACGCCGGTAGTCGACAGATAGCCGACCCAGCGCAGATCAGCAGCCCTGGCGGCAATCGCTTGGCCCAGCGCGTTCAACACAGGATCACCATCAGCCGAAGGCCCCGCCGAGATCAACACATGCGACGCCGCGTCAAGTGCTGGCAACACATCGTCACCATCCGGCCAGATCAACGGCTCGACGCCTGTCTGCGCAATCTCTTCCGCCTTGTCCGCACTGCGCGTCGTGCCAATCACCCGCCAGCCTTGCAAGATCAGCACCGCCGCCAATGCGCGCGCCGAATAGCCGTGTCCAAAGGAAAGCAATGTCTTGTCCATGCGCCATAGGTGCCCCGCAAGGACGCCGTGTTCAAGCCCCTTGAACCGCACGCTTTAACGCGTGAACATGGCCCATGACTGATGATCCCGACCTGAATGCCGCCTACGCCCTGCAAACGCCGGAGGATTCCAAGCAGCTGTATGCGCGCTGGGCCGCTAGCTATGATGTCGGCTTTGCCAGCGCCACCGGCTATATCCTGCATATGCAAGTGGCATCCTTGTTTGCCGAACATCGCGGAACAGGCCCTGTTCTGGACGTGGGCGCAGGCACCGGCCTGTGCGGCGCGGCGCTGACCGCGCAAGGCATAACGCCCGTCGATGCCACGGACATCTCGCCCGAAATGCTGGAGATCGAGCGCGGCAAAAGCGTCTACCGCAACCTGTTTACCGGCGACATCCTTCACGGTCTGGACGTGCCGCGTGATACCTATGCAGGTGTTGTCAGCAGCGGGACATTCACCACCGGTCATGTCGGCCCAAAGGCACTGGACGAGGTGATGCGCGTCGTCCGGCCCGGCGGACGGATCACGCTGTCGATCAACACCGAACACTATGCGGTCCAAGGGTTCGCTGCGAAACTATCCTTTTTAGAGCCTGATATTCAGGACCTCACGCTCACAGATGTGCCGATCTACGGCCCCGATACCACCGGCGACCACGCCAAGGACCGCGCCCGCGTCGCCAGCTGGATCAAGCGTTAACGCCCCTTCCAGACCGGATCACGCTTTTCGGCAAAGGCGCGCGCCCCTTCCAGCTGATCCTCGGAGGCATAGAGCGCATCGACCGTCGGCAATTGCCGCCCGGTAATCCGGTTCATCGCATCCTGAAACTTCGCATCCTCGGCATCGCGCACGATCTCCTTGATCGCCGCGTAAACCAGCGGCGGCCCCGAAGCGAGCAAGCGCGCCAGTTCCCACGCACGGTCGGCCAGCGCATCGCCCGGCAGAACCTCGTTCACGATTCCCCAGCGGTGCGCCTCGGCTGCATCGAACCAGCGTCCGGTCAGCAGCAATTCCATCGCGATATGATAGGGAATCCGCTTGGGCAGCTTGACGCTGGCCGCGTCCGCAACCGTCCCGGACTGAATTTCGGGCAGGGCAAATTGCGCATGATCCGCCGCCAGAATCATATCCGCACTCAACGCCAGTTCCAGCCCGCCCCCGCAGCAAATACCGTTCACGGCGGCAATCACCGGTTTGTTGAGCCCGCGCAATTCCTGCAAACCGCCAAAGCCGCCCACGCCATAATCCGCATCCACCTCGTCGCCGTCGGCAGCCGCCTTCAGATCCCAACCGGGGCAAAAGAACTTGTCGCCCCCACCAGTAATGATCGCCACACGCAGGTCCGGGTCATCGCGAAAACCGGCGAACACGTCGCCCATGATCCTACTGGTCGCCAGATCGATCGCGTTGGCCTTGGGGCGGTCCAGCGTGACGTGTAAAATGCCGTCTTCGCGGCGGGTCTTGATCGGGTCCATCTGTCAGTCCTTTGCAATTCGGATCAGCGCGTCGGCAGCGACCGCACGCGTCGGGGTACATATCAGCGGATTGATCTCAACCTCGCTGATCACATCGGCCTGCGCAATCACGTAGGATTGCGCGGCCATCACCGCGCCCACGATACTGTTTAGGTCAGCGGCAGGTTTGCCGCGATATCCAGATAGCAACGGAGCGCATTTCAGCTGTGTCAGAGCCCGTTTTACCGCTGATTCATCAGACGGCACCAGCAACGAGACCGTGTCCGCCAGCATCTCGGTCAGAACACCGCCCGCGCCGAGTGTCAGCACAAAGCCATGCGCCGCGTCCCGCGTGAAGCCCACCAATAACTCGGCCACGCCACCGGTCACCATCTCTTCGATCATGGCGCCGGTGCCGGGCAGATCGGACAAAGCTGCCTCGATATCATCCAACCCTATGTTCAGCAGAACAGCGCCCGCCTCGGTCTTATGCGCCAGCCCCAAGCCTTTCACGGCAAAGGGAGGCGAAAACCCGTCGAGTTCGGGCACGGTTTCACCTTCAACAGAGACTGATTTCGGGATGTCCACACCCAATCCAGCCAGCGCCGCCTTGGCCTCAAGCTCAGTCAGCGTCACAGCTTCCCGCGCCAAACCGGGGGGCATGGGCGCGCGCGCTACGGGCGGTTCAAGATGCGCCGCCACTTCGGCAGCGGCGATGGCTTCGGTCAGCCCGTTCATCGGAACCACGCCCCCCGCAATCAGTCTCTGTGCGACCCCAATCGGCATCAGTTCGGGCAAAGTGGCAACCACAGCCACGGGCCGCCCAGTCTGCGCGCGCACCTGCAACGCGGCCAGCGTCGCGCATTCCCAATCGGTCGCATCCGTATGCGGATAGTCCACGATCAACAACGTCAGCCCAATATGATCTGCTGCCATCGGCGCCCAGGCCCGCGCCATAGCTTCGGCATTGCGCCAGATATACGTGTTGTAGTCCAACGGATTTGACAGGGCGACCATCGGCCCCAACGCAGCCCCCAAAACATCGCGTTGCGTCTGTGTCAGAGCCGGAACCGACACCTTTCGCCCATGTGCGGTGTCCGCAGCCAGACTTGCCTCGCCCCCCGAACAACTGACCGAAGACAACGTGGGCGCGTCCAACCGTCCAGCGACATGCAGCAATTTCAGCGTCTCTACAAAGGTCGGTAGGTCACGCACGCGCCCGATGCCCAGACGTCTCAGCAACGCTTCTGCCCCCGCATCGCCGCCCGCAAGCGACGCCGTATGCGAAACCGTCGCCCGTTGCGCCTGTTCGGACGCACCGACCTTCAGAGCGATCAGCGGGACGCCACGTTCGGCTGCGCGCAAAGCTAGCCGATGCCAGGCACACGTGTCGCCAAACCCTTCGATATGCAGCCCGATGGCCGTGACGCGCGGATCATCCAGCAAACCCAGCGCAATTTCTGCCTGCGATGTCTGCGCCATATTCCCACAGGCAACCGTGTAGGCAATGGGCAGTCCGCGCAGCTGCATCGTCAGGTTGATCGCAATATTCGAGCTTTGTGTCAGGATAGCCACGCCCGCATCAACCCGCGTGCACCCGTGCTGATCAGGCCACAACAATGCACCGTCCAGCGCATTGATATAGCCATAGCAATTAGGCCCTAAAAAAGGCATATCCCCTGCCGCGGCGACCAGTTGCGCCTGCAAATCAACTCCATCCGCGTCTTCGGCGGCCACTTCGGAAAAGCCCGAGGCAAAGCAGACAGCCCCCCCGGCGCCCATCCGCGCAAGCCGACTGATGACATCCACGGTTATATGCCGATTGACCCCGACAAACACGGCGTCAGGTGCCTGTGGCAGATCCTCGACCAAAGGCACCGAAGTGATCCCCTCGACCACGACACCCTTGGGATGAACAATGTGAACATCGCCCGGAAATCCCATAAGCAGCGTCTGTTTCACCACCTGTGCACACCACGCACCACCGCCGACCACGGCAATCGAGCGCGGTCGCAGCAACCGCGACAAATCCCTTGTCATCCTGCGCACCCAGATTGCTTCTTTTCGCCGGAAATATCTCGGGGGGAGGCCGCAGGCCGGGGGGCTGGCCCCCTTCTACGCGCCCAGAGCACGCAACAACTCGCGGCTGATGATGTGGCGCTGGATCTCGCTGGTGCCGTCCCAGATCCGCTCGACCCGCGCATCGCGCCAGAACCGTTCGAGGGGGTAATCGTCCATCAAACCCATGCCACCATGTATCTGGATCGCCGCATCGGTCACCCGCGCCAGCATTTCGCTGGCATAGAGCTTGGCCGAAGCGATCTCGCGGTTTGCAGGCAGCCCTTTGTCCAGCCTGTCGGCGCTGGCCAGTGTCAGCAGATCGGCGGCGTCGATCTCGGTGATCATGTCGGCGATCTGGAACGACACCCCCTGAAACTTGCCAATCTTCTGGCCGAACTGTTCACGCTCAGCGGCGTAGTTCAGCGCATAGTCGAACACACGACGGGCGCGGCCCACGGACATGGTCGCCACAGTGATCCGCGTCGCATAGAGCCATGTGTTCATCACCTCAAACCCGCCGTGCACCTCGCCCAGCACCTGCGCGTCGGGCAGACGGCAATCGTCGAAATCAAGGATCATGTTCTTGTAGCCCCGGTGCGACACTGACTTGTAGCCGTCGCGGATGGTGAACCCCGGCGTGCCGCGATCCACCAGAAATGCCGTAATTCGCTTCTTGGGGCCCTTTGGCGTCTGGTCTTCGCCCGTCGCGATGAACACGATGATAAAGTCCGCATGATCCGCGCCAGAGATGAAATGTTTGGTGCCGTTCACAACCCAATCACCACCATCGCGCACCGCGTTGCACTTCATGCCGCGCACGTCCGATCCGGCGCCCGGTTCGGTCATCGCCAGTGCGTCCATGCGTTCGCCGCGCACGGCGGGCATCAGATAACGGTCGATCTGTTCGCCTTCGCAGGCCATCAGGATGTTCTGGGGCCGTCCGAAAAAGTGGTTCAACGCCATTGATCCGCGCCCCAGCTCGCGCTCGACCAGCGCAAACTCGACATGGTTCAGCCCTGCGCAGCCAACGCTTTCGGGAAAGTTGCAGGCATAAAACCCCAGGTCCAGTGTCTTTTTCTTGATCTCCTGCGCGATCTCCGCAGGCACTTCACCGGTGCGTTCGACCAGTTGTTCGTGTGGGTAAATCTCGCGCTCGACGAAGTTGCGCACCGTGTCCGCAATCATCGTCTGCTCGTCCGTCAGACCGTAAATCATGTTTTCAAATCCCTATCAGCTCGCGTAGTTCGAGCCTTCTTCGTCCAGAATGGATTTCAATTCGGCAAGATGGCGCAAATCCTGCTCGGGATACTCGTCGATCTCTTGCGCAGTCTTTTCGGCAACGTCGTCGGACAAGACCCGCAGCGGCTGTCCGGTTTGCAGCGCACGGATATAGGTCTCTGCGGCACGCTCGAAATAATAGAGCCTGTTAAAGGTTTCTGCAACGGTATCACCGATGATCATCACGCCGTGATTGCCCATAATCATGACCTTTTTCTTTGGGTCATCGAACAGTTGCGCACAGCGTTCGCCCTCGTCCTCGAAGGCCAGGCCGTTGTAGCCATCGTCGACCACATAGCGGTTGAAAAACATCGCGCAGTTCTGGTCGATCGGTGGCAGGCGGCTGTCAGCCAATGACGCCAGCACGGTGGCGTGGATCGAATGCACGTGCATCGCGCAGCGAGCATGCGGACAATGGCGGTGGATACCGCTGTGCAGCCCCCAGGCCGTCGGGTCCGCGTCGACACCGACCATGCTGTCGGGGTCATTGGCATCCATTTCGATCAGGTCCGATGCCTTGATCCGCGAGAAATGCATCTGGTTGGGGTTCATCAGAAACTTGGTGCCGTCATCGTTCACCGCCAGCGAGAAGTGGTTCGCCACCCCTTCGTGCAGGTTCAGACGCGCGGTCCATCGGAAGGCGGCGGCAAGGTCCACACGCTCTTGCAGGTGGTCCATATTGGGGCGAAGCTGGCTGACAGACATGGGGTGGCTCTCCGGTTGTAGATTTCGCTCAGAGTGGCGGGGGCGGCACCGGTTGGCCAACGAAAAAACTGTCGTCATTGCATAAGCAATGCTAATGGCTGGTTTATGAATAGCCGCACCTTGCCACCGCTGAACCAGCTTCGCGCCTTCGAGGCCGCCGCGCGCCATCTTTCGTTCACCTTGGCGGCGGGCGAATTGAACATGACGCAAAGCGCCGTCAGCCAGCAGATCAAATCGCTTGAGGGCTATCTTGGGCAGCCGCTGTTCCACCGCCGCCCGCGTGCGCTGGAGCTAACGGTAACGGGGCTGAATTATCTGCCGGTGGTGCGCGACGCGTTCCAGACGCTCAGTCGCGGCACCCGGATGCTGGTGGACGGCGATGCCCGCGACGCATTGCAGGTGCAATGCAATCTGACCTTTGCCACCTGCTGGCTCGCCCCACGCCTGCCACGTCTCTATGCCCGCCACCCCGATCTGCATTTGCAGATCAACACCGCGATCTGGGACCCGATGGAGCGCGGTGACATGGCGGACATCGAGATACGGTTTCTTATGGCCCCAGCGCGGGATCGTCCTGCCACGAGGCTGACTTGGGACAGGTTCTATCCGGTCTGCGCCCCAGATTACCAAGTCACACTGAACGACATTGCCCGCCACCGGCTGTTTTATTGCACAGCCATGCTGACCACCTGGGATGCCTGGGCCGAGGGCACGAACCTGCGACCGCAAAAAGGTCCGCGTGTCACGCATACACAGGTTCTGGCGACTGCGCTTGCCGCTGCCGAAGCCGGTGCGGGGCTGGCTATGGCGCATGACTGCGCCGCGCGTCTGGCGATTGAAGCAGGCCGTCTGGTGCGTCCCTTTGTCGGAGCCGTGCAGATGCAGGAAGCTTACTATCTGTCAGTGGGGCCACAGGCTGAGGACAACGCGCAGGCTCAGGCGCTTGCGACATGGATCAAGGGCGAGATGGCCTTGGATTATCCCTTGTTGGGCTCTGATACAGGACAGGACGGCACCCACGCATAGCCGTCGGCGCACAGGATGTAAGCCTCGCGCAGCCCGTGGGGCTTGTTCGTGGGTGATTGCAGGATCGTGGCACCCGCAGCCTCTGCCCGCATAACGGCGGCGTCCGGGTCCGTCTCGTAAAGTCTGATTTCCAATCCCGCCCCGCGCGGTGGATTTTCGGGCAGCAGGCCCTGCAACGGGTTCGCATGATAGGTACCGTCGCTGTGAAGTTGGAACAGCTGATCGCCATAGGCCATGATCGCGAAATCTTCCGAGACCCGATGCGCGCCCATTTGAAAAACAGTCTCTAAAAACGCCACATGCGCGCGCACATCCCGCACCAAAAGGTTCAGGCCTATGCCACGCAAGCTGCGGCCAAAGTCTTCGGGAGTGATCGTTTCATAATCCATCGTGCAACCGCTCTGATAGGACGTGGAAGACGTCAAGTCATTCCGGCACGCGCATGCCGTCTTCGCCAATCAACAGCTCGCCGTTTTCCTTGAAATAAGGCGTGAGCGGCCAATTGGGCAACAGATCCAGCACAATGCCCGACGGGCGACACAGACGCACGCCATGCGCGCAGGACACGATCGGGCGATTGACCAGTATGGGATGCGCCACCATCGCATCCAGCAGGGCGTCGTCGCTGACATCTTCCCCAAGCAATCCCAGGTCAGCCGCCGGTGATTTCGACACGCGCAAGGCCGCACGCGGGGTCAGTCCGGCCGAGGCGAACAGGCCCAGCAGTTGCGGGCGGGTCCATCCGACTTCGAGGTATTCGATCACGGTCGGGACATAGCCCGCGTCATGGACAATCTGCACCACATTGCGCGAGGTGCCGCAGGCGGGATTGTGAAATATGACGATATCCATGTGCTACAATGCTCCAGTTTCGTGACGTTTTCAAGAATGCGAACGCAGCCCCTTGCACCCACCAGAGAGTTTGGAACAAATGGGGCATGGAACATACCCCCTTTCCCTCGTGGCCCGATGTGGCCGCCGACCTGATCGCCGTGGCCACTGGCCGCACCCCTGCGCAGACCGTCATCAAGGGCGGCAAATGGGTCAACGTCCACACCCGCGAGGTGCTGGACAGCCACGACATTGCCATCACCCATGGGCGCATCGCCTGTGTCGTACCCGATGCCAGCTATTGCACCGGCCCCGACACCGAAGTGATCGAGACCAATGGCCGCTATATGATCCCCGGCCTGTGTGACGCGCACATGCACATCGAAAGCGGTATGCTGACCCCCGCCGAATTCGCCCGTGCGGTGATCCCCCATGGCACCACCAGCATGTTCACCGACCCGCACGAGATCGCCAATGTGCTGGGGCTGGAGGGCGTGCGCATGATGCACGACGAGGCGCTGTTGCAACCCGTGAACATATTCACCCAGATGCCCAGCTGTGCGCCCAGTGCGCCCGGCATGGAGACGACCGGTTTCGAGATCTCGCCCGCTGACGTCGCCGAAGCGATGGGCTGGCCCGGTATCATCGGCCTGGGCGAGATGATGAACTTTCCCGGTGTCAGCAACGCCGACCCCAAGATGCTGGCCGAGATTGCGGCGACCCAAACTGCGGGCAAGACCGTGGGCGGGCATTATGCCTCGCCCGATCTGGGGCCTGCGTTTGCGGGCTATGTGGCCGGCGGCCCTGCGGACGATCACGAAGGCACATGCGAGGCGGACGCGATTGCACGGATGCGGCAGGGAATGCGGGCGATGATCCGGCTGGGCAGCGCGTGGTACGATGTGGCAAGCCAGATCACCGCGATCACCGAAAAGGGGCTGGACCCGCGCAACATGATCCTGTGCACCGACGATTGCCATTCCGGCACGCTGGTGAACGAGGGCCACATGAACCGCGTGGTGCGCCATGCCATCGACTGCGGTTGCGATCCGCTGGTGGCCTTGCAGATGGCCACGATCAACACCGCCACCCATTTCGGGTTGGAGCGCGAAATAGGCTCGCTGACGCCCGGACGGCGTGCCGATGTGATCCTGACATCCGATCTACGCACTTTGCCGATCGAGCATGTGATCGCACGCGGGAAAACAGTCTCTGTCAATGGTGAAATCACCGTTGATTGTCCGCATTACGACTGGCCCGACAGCGCGCGGCAAACGGTGAACATGGCCCGCGATCTGGAGGCAGATGATTTCCGTATCACAGCCCCCAAAGGCGCCAACGCAGTCACCGCCAACGTGATCGGCGTCGTCGAGAACCAGGCGCCAACCAAGGCGTTGCAGTTCGAACTGCCCGTCACCGAAGGCCGCGTTCAGGCCACGGGCGAGGTTTGCCAGATCGCATTGGTCGAGCGTCATCAGGCCACGGGGGGCGTGGTGAACGCGTTTGTGTCGGGCTTTGGCTATCAGGGGCAGATGGCGATGGCCTCGACCGTGGCGCATGACAGTCACCACATGATCGTTGTGGGAACCGATGCCGAAAACATGGCGCTGGCGGCCAACCGTCTGCGCGATGTCGGCGGTGGCATCACGGTGTTCAAGGACGGCGTCGAACTGGCGCTGGTCAATTTGCCGATTGCGGGCCTGATGTCCGACAGCCCCGCCCGAGACGTCGCCGCCAGGACCGAAGCCATGATGGACGCCATGCGTGCCTGTGGCTGCACGCTGAACAACGCCTATATGCAACATTCGCTGCTGGCGCTGGTGGTGATCCCCGAACTGCGCATCTCGGATCTTGGCCTTGTCGATGTGCGTACCTTTGAATTCAAGCCCGTAATAGAGACACATACATGACCCGTATCCTGACACCGGACGATGGCCACCCCCGCACCTTTACCGATGCGACCGCGGCGGTGGATTACTTGCAAGAGCTTTATACAGCCGCCACCACATTCCTGCGCGCGCAATTTCTGCAAGCAATGTCCGAGGGCACCCCGGATGCGCGTGTGCGTGCGTTCTATCCCGAAGTGCGCGTGACCACACTGAGCTTTGCCCAGATCGACACGCGCCTCAGCTTTGGCCACGTGCCGAACCCCGGCACCTATGCGGCGACGATCACGCGGCCGGACCTGTTTCGCAACTATCTGATCCAGCAGATCAGCCTGCTGATCGAAAATCACGGCCAGCCTGTGCACATCGGCGCGTCGGACACACCGATGCCCGTGCATTTCGCGGTGGGCCCCGATGCGGCTATACAGGTGCCGCAGCAGGGTGCCGCAAACTTTCCCCTCCGCGATGTCTTTGACGTGCCGGACCTGTCGACCACCAACGATGACATTGTGAACGGCACCTATTCCTCCAAGGACGGTGTCGGACCGCTGGCCCCGTTCACGGCGCAGCGCATCGATTATTCGCTGGCGCGTCTGTCACATTATACCGCTACCGACGCCGAGCATTTCCAGAACTTTGTGCTGTTCACCAACTACCAGTTCTACGTGTCCGAGTTCGAGGCATTTGCCCGCGCGCAACTGGATGACCCCGAAAGCGGCTATACCGCCTTTGTCTCGACGGGCAATGCGACGATCACCACAGGCGACCAGCCGCTGGCCGATCCGGTGAAGATGCCGCAAATGCCGACCTATCACCTCAAACGCAAGGACGGCAGCGGCATCACTTTGGTGAACATCGGCGTCGGTCCGTCCAACGCCAAGACCGCGACCGACCACATTGCCGTATTGCGCCCCCATGCCTGGCTGATGGTCGGGCACTGTGCCGGTCTGCGCAATTCGCAGGCCTTGGGCGACTTTGTGCTAGCCCATGCCTATCTGCGCGAAGATCACGTCCTGGATGACGACCTGCCGGTGTGGATACCGATCCCGGCGCTGGCGGAAATCCAGATCGCGCTGGAGCAGGCGGTGGGCGAGGTGACCGCGCTGGAGGGGTTCGAGTTGAAGCGGATCATGCGCACCGGCACCGTGGCCACCATCGACAACCGCAACTGGGAATTGCGCGACCAGTCCGGCCCGGTCGCACGTCTGTCGCAATCCCGGGCGGTCGCACTGGACATGGAAAGCGCCACGATCGCCGCCAACGGGTACCGGTTCCGCGTGCCCTATGGCACGTTGCTGTGCGTCTCGGACAAGCCACTGCACGGCGAGTTGAAGCTGCCCGGCATGGCGTCGCAGTTCTATACCACACAGGTTCAGCGCCATTTGATGATCGGAATTCGCGCGATGGAACGGTTGCGGAAGATGCCACTGGAACGTATCCACAGCCGTAAATTGCGGTCTTTTGACGAGACTGCCTTCCTCTGATCGGAAGAATCAGGGGTGAATCGGCGAAAATAGGCGGGAAATGAACGATTAACGCTTGTCTTGAACCACTATTCGTTGTGTTCATATACAACATTCCGTTACTCTACGGGCATGAGGCCCTATAATTCGGGCGGACGAAGGAGACCATAAAATGGCAAAACCAATGACAAAGACCCAACTCGTCGCCGCACTGGCCGAGGAAATGGGAACAGACAAGAAATCTGCAGGCACAGCACTCGACGCCGTATGCGCGCTGATCACACGTGAAGTGTCCGGCGGCGGTGCCGTCACCCTGCCCGGCGTCGGCAAGATCTATTGCCGCGAGCGCCCCGAGCGCATGGTGCGCAACCCTGCCACCGGCGAGCAGTTCAAGAAAGAAGCCGACAAGGTTGTCAAAATGACAATCGCCAAAGCGCTGAAAGACAGCGTGAACGGCTAATCCTGTCTCAGACACGATTTACGCAAAGGGTCGCCCGTTTGGCGGCCCTTTGTCGTTTCAAGGCACTTTGGGACAGTTGGCATTATAGAGCCTGCGGCTTGCCTTAAGGCGCCAATTGCGAAAGGGTCGCAGCAACAGGCAACCCTAGGACGCTTCCCGCACATGGATATCAAAGCAATTGTGATGGGTGTCGTTTTCGCCCTGATCTGGTCATCGGCATTCACTTCGGCGCGGATCATCGTCGCAGACGCCTCGCCGTTGGCTTCGCTGTCGCTGCGGTTCTTTCTGTCGGGACTGATCGGCGTCGCCATCGCACGGGTGATGGGTCAGACATGGCATCTGACCAAGAGCCAGTGGCGCGCGACCCTTGTGTTCGGTCTGTGCCAGAACGCTATCTATCTGGGTCTGAACTTTATCGCGATGCAGACGATACAGGCGTCGCTTGCGTCGATCATTGCGTCGACCATGCCCCTGATGGTGGCGGCGGCGGGCTGGATCGTGTTTCGCGACCGGCTGCCGCTGTTTGGCGTGATCGGGCTGCTGATGGGTATCGTCGGCGTCGTCATCATCATGTGGGCCCGCATGGATGCTGGCGTGGACATGCGCGGGATTGCGCTGTGCGTCATTGCCGCCGCTTCGCTGACGGTGGCGACCCTGTCGATGCGCGGGGCGTCGTCGGGCGGCAATCTGATGATGGTCGTGGGCCTGCAAATGTTCGTGGGCGCGGGCGTGTTGGCCATGGCCTCCGCACTCACCGAAACGGTGCGTGTGAACCCGACCCCGGAACTGGCCATGGCATTCACCTATACCGTTCTGGCGCCCGGCCTTTTGGCCACGTACATCTGGTTCACGCTGGTCCAGCGCATCGGCGCTGTCAAAGCGGCCACGTTCCACTTTCTTAACCCGTTCTTCGGAGTGGCGATCGCTGCCATCTTGTTGGGCGAACGGCTGGGCCCCCATGACATTCTGGGCGTCGTTATCATCGGGTTAGGCATTCTTGCGGTACAACTGTCACGCGCGGCAAAAACCTGAACCTTATCGGTTGGTAAAACGTTGAAGCGCAGGACACCTGCCCGCTAGGTATGTTTTGTATTCACTCGGAGCCTGTGATGAACCGTCGCGCCTTTTTGACCACCATTGCCGCCACACTTCTGCTGCCGCATGCGGCCTTGGCCGTTCAGGCACGCACCTTCAGCCCGGCGCTGTGGGACGACGTGCGCGCGACCGATCAGGTGGTGATCCTGAACTTTCGCACCAATTGGTCGCTGACCTGCCAGATCAAACAGGACCTGATCGCCGAGGCTGTGTCGGAGAACCCCGCATATCGCGAATTGCAGTTCATCGACGTGAATTGGGACACCTATGGCCCGTCTCGCATGGCCGCACGGTTGAACGTCGACCGTCGTTCGACCCTGCTGGTAATGAAGAACGGCACCGAAATCACCCGCCTCGTGAACGAGCCTCATGCGCACAAAATTCGCGGGCTTCTGGACGCGGCGCTGGACGCAAGCTGATGAAGCCCGTGGTCAGAAGTCCACGGCACCCATTTAAAGTGACCATCGCATAGCCGCGCTGGTCCTTGGACAAACAGACCCAAGGTATTTTGATGAAATTGCTTTTCGTGCACCAGAACATGCCCGGCCAATACCGCGAATTCGTACAGTGGCTGGCCGACACTGGCGACCACGACATCGTCTTTCTGACCCAGCGCAAACGCCCGCCCCCGATGAACGGCGTCCGTGCGGTGATCTACAAATCCCATCATCAAGCACCCGAGGGGACCTACAGTCTGGTCAAGACGTGGGAAAACGCCGCCGGGTCCGGCTTTGGCTGTGCGATGGCAGCACAGGCTCTGCGCGACAAGAAGGGATGGACGCCCGACATCATTATCGGCCACATCGGCTGGGGCGAGCTGACCTTCATGAAGGAAATCTATCCGGACGTGCCGGTCATCGGCTTTTTCGAGTATTATTATAGCGTGACCGGCGGCCCCGTCGGCTTTGACACCGAAAGCCCGGTCTCAGACCATGCACCGTTCATCATGCAGGCACATAACACCGTGCCGCTGGTCAACATTGACCGTGTGGACCTGGCGCAATGCCCGACAGAATGGCAAAAGAGCCGTTTTCCAACCGTCTTTCATGATAAGATGTATGTCTGCCACGATGGTATCCGCACCGATGTGCTGCTTCCCAACCCGGATGTCACCCTGCAACTGGGCCGGATCGACCGACCGCTGACCCGCGATGACGAGATCGTCACCTATGTCGCCCGCAATCTGGAGACAACGCGCGGCTTTCACCAGTTCATGCGCGCATTGCCCGACATCCTGAAAGGGCGTCCGAACGCCCGCGTGATGGTGGTGGGCGGCAACGACACATCCTATGGCGGCAAATCCAAACACCCCAAAGGCTTGCGCGGCCAGATGGAGGCCGAAGTGGGCAGTCGCGTCGACTGGTCCCGCGTGCATTTTCTAGGGCAGGTGCCCTATGACGCCTATCAAAAGCTGATCCAGATCAGCCGGTGCCACATCTATCTGACCATGCCCTTCGTGCTGTCATGGTCGCTGCTGGAATCCATGTCGATGCAGGCCACCGTCGTTGCCAGCGACGTGGACCCCGTGCGCGAGGCGATCACCCATGGCGAGACAGGTTTGCTGGTGGATTTCTTTGATCCACAGGCACTGGCGGCGCAGGTCGTCGATGTACTCGCGCGCCCCGACGCATATGCGCATCTGGGCCCGAACGCGCGGGCGCATGTGGTTGAAAAATATGACTTCCTGACCGTCTGCCTGCCGGAGCATCTGCGCCAGATCAACGCGCTGGTGCCTGCGGACAACACAATTGCCCTGCCCGCGTGACGGTCAGTTGCTCGCGTTGCCGACATTATTGAAGACCCCGAACACCGACCCGACCAGCCCCAGAACCGTCCGGGCGCTGTTGATCGGGCTTTCGGTGACCAGCACGGTATCGCCCGAATTGATCAAGAAATTGCGGGCCGAGAACAGGCCATCCGCATTGGTCAGATCCAGTGTGAACACGACACGCGACTGGCGCGGTCCGCGCACACCGGGGCGCAGGGCGCTTGCGGGATATTCACGCAAGATCAGTATGCCCTTTGGGTTGGCCCGCGCGGGGTTCACACCACCCAGAATGGCCACTGCATCCGTCGCCGTAATCCGGTCCTTGGTGAACGGGTGCAAGGCTTGGTTTCCAGCGGCCCCCATAGAGACGAAATACCGTTCGTCCGCCTCGACGATCACCTTGTCGCCACCGCGCATGCGCGTGTCGTGACCGGGGTTTTCGTACAGGCGTCCTATCGAGGTGCCGTAAATCTTGCCCTCGCGCATCAGCCGGATCTGCGGGTTCTTCAGAGTGCCGTCAACTCCGCCCCCGGCTGCAATCAACGACAA
The DNA here is from genome assembly GCA_024636445.1 of Sulfitobacter sp. Lineage (GTDB taxonomy): Bacteria > Pseudomonadota > Alphaproteobacteria > Rhodobacterales > Rhodobacteraceae > Pseudosulfitobacter. Next base: position 4,993 of record JAGXHE010000052.1, on the reverse strand, counting down.
TATCGAAAAGTTCTGATCCGGCATCACAAACGCACCAGGCGCGCGCACGCCCCCCACCAGATCGACCGAATTCAACCGTCCCTCAGCCATGACCACCTGAACCTGAGCCGAGGGCACCACCGATTCCAGACTGTTCTGGATGGCGGAACGGGCGCTGTCGGGCGTGCGCCCTGCCACGTTGATCTTGCCCACATAGGGAATGAAAACCGTTCCTTCACTGGTCACACGCACCGACGTCAGATCGGCCACCGGCGATCCCGGACCTGTCAGCAACGAATTTTCGCCCGCGTCCCAGATCCGGATATTCAGCGTGTCCCCGGCAGAGATCACCTGCGAATTGTGTCCCTGGGTGGCACCGATCCAGTTGTACTGTTCGTCGCCAACGCTGGGCCAGCTAGTGATGGAAGGCAAGAAGGCCTTGGTTACCGGATAAATCGCAAAATCCGCTTCTACGTCGGCCGGAGTTTTCAGGATTTCCGAATCGACGGCAGCACCACGCGGCAGTTCCGAACAGGCAGCCATCAACCCCGTAAGGCAAAGCCACCAGACAACCCGCATTGGCCGTGCTATCACTTTGTCGCCTCCGGCGGCTGTATTTCGACCAATTCAGTCGGCATGATGACGCACACCCGTTGGAGTTTTCTTTGCGGCAAGATACTAAATGGCGTCATGCCGTCAACTTTTACTCGCTTCGATGCCAAGATTAAGCGCTGCGTGGTTCTGGGGGCCTCGGGGCGCTTGGGTGGTATTTTGCGCAAATTCTGGCACAGCGATACTGTTCTTTGGCAATCGAGATCCGAAAAAGCCGGATTTCACGGCCTCAACATTCTGAATGATCCCAAAGGTTTGCACGAATTTTGCGGTGGTGCGGACATCATCTTGTGTCTGGCCGGGGTGATTGGCGACGACGCGGAAATGCTGAAGCGCAATACTGAGCTGGCCTTGGCCACAATCGACGCGGCACAGGGCACGCGGGTGTTTCTGGCCTCGTCCGCGGCGGTCTACGGCGCGGGTGGCACAGATTTGTGCGAGACGGACGTCTGTGTGCCGACCTCGACCTATGGGCAAGCCAAGCTGGACATGGAGCAGGCCGCGCTGGCCACTGGCGCGCCCGTCACCTGCCTGCGCATCGGCAACGTGGCGGGCGCAGACGCGATACTGGGCGGCTGGCATCACGGCATGACACTGGATGCACGCCCCGACGGCACGACGCCGCGCCGCAGCTACATCGGGCCGCAAGGCCTTGCACGCGCTTTGGCGCATGTATTGTCCGCTGCTGCGCCGCCGGAAATTCTGAACATTGCGGCACCCGGCGCGGTGCAGATGGGCGCATTGCTGGACGCCGCAGGGTTGCCGTGGAAACCGCGCACGCCGGGCGACCGGGTGATCTGGGACGTGGCGCTGAACACCGAAAGACTTGGTAAAATAGCACCGTTTGACCCAGACCATAGCACTGCCAGAGGCATCGTCGCCGATTGGCATAAGACACAAGGCACCTCATGACCTGGCGCAAACGGATATTTGACCTGTTCTTTGCAAGCTTGCTGGTGATCATCCTGGGGCCGATCATCCTGTTGCTGGTCTGCTATTTGCTGATCAAGCAGGGCCGCCCGCTGTTCTATGTCGCCGAGCGCATGAAGACACCGACCCAGCCATTTGGCCTGTGGAAATTTCGCTCCATGACGGTGGTCGACGGCGATGCGGGTGTCTCGGGCGGCGACAAACACCGCCGGATCACGCCACTTGGGGCAAAACTGCGGGCCAGGCGGCTGGACGAGTTTCCGCAACTTTGGAATATTCTCAAGGGTGATCTGAGCTTTGTCGGACCGCGCCCGCCGCTGCGCGAATATGTCGAACGGTTTCCCGATCTTTATGCGCAGGTCCTGAAATCACGTCCGGGTGTGACGGGTCTGGCAACCATCGTGTTCCACAAACATGAAGACTGGTTGCTGGCCCGCTGCAAGACCCCGGAAGAGACCGACGACATCTACACCCGCATTTGCATCCCGCGCAAAGCCCGGCTGGACCTTATGTATCGGCGCAATCAGTCAACGTGTTATGACTTTGATCTGGTATTTCAAACCATTGGCAATCTGTTCCGCAGGCGGTCTTGATCGTCTTATTGCTCCCTTGGTCAGCACATGCTTGGAAATGCTAGGCTTTGGCATTTAGTTAGTTTTGTTGTCTTTTTCTTAAGCTTTGTCATCCAAAGTTTTTGATTAGTAGAGCTGAGCAATCTTCATGCTGTCTTGCATTTACAAAGCGGTTTGGGGCTGAAGGAAACAAGATGCTCACGCTTCTCGCGTTTTTTGAGGGCACCTATGTTGAGTTTTGTCAAATCGTCGTCGCGATCCCAAAAGCGCAACATCATGATCGCTATCGATTCAGTGCTGATACCGCTAGCGCTGTTGCTGGCCTTTTCCTTGCACGCAAGCAGCGGTGGCGCGTGGGTTATGATGCACGCCTATCTGCCGGTGCTGCCCCTTTTGCTGCTCGCAGCCGGTGCTTTGTCGGTTTTTCTTGGCGTCTCTGCAATCCAGTTGAATGCCTATGAAACAGCGGCCATCGGCCTGACCGGCGCATTTTCCGCAACACTGGTGATGGTCTCTGTCTTGCTGACCACAGCGGCGCAGATTCCCATCACTATTGCGACACAGATCGTCTTTGGCATCAGCTTTTTCATTTTTTCCATCATCAGCCGCGCCGCGCTTTTGCGAATTGTACTGGCGATCTATCGTCGATCTTCGGTGCGCTGCCGGGTGCTGATCTATGGTGCAGGCACAACGGGCACGCAGTTGGTCTCGGCGCTGCGCACCCACGAAAACATCGAACCGGTCGCCTTCGTCGACGACAACAAGGCGCTGCATGGGCTGGTCGTGGCGCGTTTGCATGTTTATTCACCCGCGCACATCGCCGAAATCGCCACCGATAAACAGATCGACAGAGTCTTGCTGGCCTTGCCGTCGCTAAGCCTTCCGAAACAGGCGCAAATTTCGCGCAGGCTGAAAAAGCTCGGGCTGGAAGTGCAAGCGCTTCCCTCGTTCGCCCAACTGATCGGAGAAGAGGCGCTGGTCGATAAACTGACAGACGTCGAACCGGCGCTTTTCCTGAACCGCGATGAGGTCGCGAACGTCACAGGCACCGGCGGTGTCGAAAGCTATCAGGGCAAGACTGTGCTGATCTCGGGCGCGGGCGGATCCATCGGGTCGGAACTGTGCCGTCAGGTCATGCAATGCCGCCCCGCCAAGATGGTGTTGTTCGAATTGAGCGAGGTTGCCCTATACAAGGTCGACATGGAACTCCGCCAGCTTGCCGAAGATACAGGCACGGAAATCGTCACTATATTGGGTTCCGTCACCGATGGTCGGCAGGTGCGCCGCGTTCTGTCGGACCACACCGTTCAGGTGTCGCTGCACGCCGCCGCCTACAAACACGTGCCGCTGGTTGAAAGTAATCCGCTGACCGGTCTGGCGAACAACGTTTTGGGCACCCACACCCTGGCATCCGAGGCCGCCAAGTCCGGGGTCGAACGGTTCATTCTGATCAGCTCGGACAAGGCCGTGCGCCCGTCCAACGTCATGGGTGCCTCCAAACGCTTGGCGGAACTGGTTGTACAGGATCTGGCAACACGGGTGCCGACCGGTGAAGGGCCAATTTACACGATGGTCCGTTTTGGCAACGTGCTGGGGTCGTCGGGGTCTGTCGTCCCCCTGTTTCAAGAGCAACTGCACCGTGGCGGGCCAATCACCGTCACCCACCGAGATGTTTCGCGTTTTTTCATGACCGCACAAGAGGCCGTGCATCTGGTGCTGCGCGCCGGGGCGATGGCAAAAGGCGGCGAGGTCTTTGTTCTGGATATGGGGAAACCCGTTCGTATTGAGCGACTTGCACGCCAGATCATCGAAAGTGCAGGCTACACCGTGCGCGAACCCGCCAACCCCGAAGGCGACATCGAGATCAAATTTATCGGCCTGCGCCCCGGCGAGAAAATGACCGAAGAGCTGACCTTGACCGGCAAATTGGCTGGCACCAGCCACCGAAAGATTTTCTCGGCAGATGAAGTCGCCTTGTCCGAGATAGAAATTGCAAGCGCGCTGCGGGCATTGCGAGCCGCATTGGCGGCGGGCGATGAAAAAGCCGCCAAAGACGTCGCCCTGCGTTGGGTCGAAGGATATTCTCTGGCAGTCAGCAAACAGCGCGACTTCCAGAGGCAGCAGGCTCCGATGTCGCAACTGCGGCAGGGCCGTTGTCACCTGAATGCCTTGCTTGGAACTGAAGCGCAGGTTCACCTGTCAGACCGATTGATTTGAACATCTTTGCGTGGATTAGCCGGTTGGGCAGGTTTCTATTGGAATGGGGCAGCGTGGTGCGCGGCATTTTCCGCAAGGTGATATTTGCCGCAATCCTTGTCGCGCTTGGCTCCGCCAGCGCGGCCCAAAGCCGCGACGGTACACCTACGTTCAAAATGCCGGTTCAACCGTCGCTGAACCTGTATGGCAGCCCCGGTCTGATCGACATGCCCACCGGTGAGGCCCTGCCGGACGGGCAGCTTGCGATGAGCTATTCCTTTTTCGGCGGGATCAGCCGGACTGCGATGACATTCCAGTTTTCGCCACGCATCTCTGACACCTTTCGCTACGCCGGCATTCAAAACTGGAATTCGAACGGCTTCGACACTTACCGCGACCGCAACTTCGACGTTCGGTTTCTGCTGCATCGCGAAACACTTTACTGGCCAGCGATCACAGTGGGCCTCCAGGATTTCGCGGGCACCGGCATCAACGCCGGGGAATATGTGGTAGCCACCAAAACCTTCGACGGCCCCCTGAAGTTGCCCGGAACCATGCGGGTCACGGCGGGCCTTGGCTGGGGGCGTCTGGGAACATCCGGGGCCATCGGCTCGCCTTTCGGCAGTGTCCGCCCCACGTTTGATCCCAACAGCAAAGGCGGCACATTGGCCACCGACCAATGGTTCCGTGGCCCCGCCGCCCCC
>JAGXHE010000006.1 GCA_024636445.1 Sulfitobacter sp. | reverse complement strand
GGCCTGCGTTTTGCACATCTCGACCCAAACCTTTCGTAGCCTCGCAGGCGCTTAGCGTAAGTACAGCAGCAAGAAGAATGGCAAGTCTCAGCATCTTTAATTCCTTTTTGACCTTAGTTTTATAGGTGACCATACAGAAGTATTTCTGGGTTCACAGATAAACCGAACTGCCGCAGGCGCTTATGTGCCGCCCACGCCCCTTTCCCTCATCTGAGCCCGCCCTGAGGCACCCGCGACGTGTAGCCAATGGCGTATTATTCGAGCCATAGGGGCATGCAAATGCAACCATCGCTTGAGAGTTTCAACACAGGATTTGAGGCGAATATCCGTTCCGCCACGTCTTGGGCTCGTCTACTGCGTGGGGGTACAAATCTCGGCCTGAAGGGATTCGTTTTGTGATTCCAGCGCGGTAGCTGGCTGCTACGGCCAGATGCATACTGACGGCGTAAAAGATCTCAGTGATCCAACTTGCAGCATTTCAACCGGGATTTAGTCCGCCAAACTCGCTTCACTGTCGGAGATATCAAACTGGAAGCAAAGCCCTTTGAACCGTCTCATCCCAACCCAGGTAAAACGTTTCCCGATCACGGATTATCGGGCGAGCCATCACCTTGGGGTGAGCGGAAATCTGCGCTTCTGCCTCCGAATTTTTCAGCCAGTCATTGAGCCCTCGGTAGTCAGTTGATTTTCGATCCACCAACCGATCCCCGAACTCTGCGATCAACTCACCCAACTCAGCTTCACTCAGCGGGTCGGCCCGAACATCGCGGAAACTGATCTCCTTGCCACCTGCCTCCAACGCCTTTCGGGCCTTCTGACAAACTGCGCAAGTGTTCAATCCATAAATCATCATGTCTTAATGCCCCTTGGCGACTTTCCTGCAGGTTCATGCATCCGCGCCTGCGGTGCAATCAATTTGATGCCTACTGATGCGGCTCTGTTGATTCTGCACGACGATGAGCGACCCAGGCGATCTTTCACCAGAGGTTCAACATCCGGTGACGTTGGCATTGTTCACCAGCGCTTAGCATTGTGGGACGCTTGGCCGCGCGAACATCGCTCCCATCTCCTGAACGCGGGCCTGTCCGGTTACAGCATCGAAGATTTCCACGGCCGCGACGTGGTGATCCCACAAAAAAACCCGGTCCAGTCAGGCGGCGCGGATGATCGGCGTGGATACCTGCAGGTGTACCCCAACCGATATCCAGAGCAGCTTCCTGCCTTTCGATGGGGTCCTCAGGTCCTCATTTGGTTCAGTTCAATCCCCGACTTCAGCGTGGTCTCTGGCCAATCGGACGCCGCGGGCGTCGCGTACGATGGTCAGGTCGTTCTCAATCATATCTTCGAATGCGACGCCGCTCGGCGGATGGGCCGAGGTTGATGCGCCACCCTTCTTTTTTTCACCCGCTTTGAAGTAGATGATCTGTTTCCAGCATCGCGGACTGTTATCACCGAAGATAATCACAAGATCGCCCGGCTGAGCCATCCCGAGGCTGGCGGCAACCGCGTCTTCCTCATTCGGGACAACCGAGATTTGATCTTCCGATATGCCGTTCTTTAGAAACTCAGCCCTGAACATCTGAGGGATTTCGTCATCTCCACGATTGCGGCGATCGTCGTCGGCCTTGCAGATGTAATGGTCGAATTTCCCTGACAGGATCTGCGCGGCGTCGGCCACATCCTGATCGCGACGGTCGCCCGGAACGGACAGGACAACGATGCGCCGGCCCTTGACATCGAGACGCTCGGCCAGACCCGCCATCGCCCCTAACGCGGCGGGGTTATGGCCATAGTCGAGGATCACCTTGAACGGGTGTTCATCGAATACGTTCATCCGCCCCGGTGCCTGGAAATAACTGGTATCGAAGGTGCGCAGACCGTGGCGGATATTATCCAGATCAACGCCGAAACTATACGCCATCGCAGCCGCAAACATTGCGTTCCGGACGTTGTGTATGGCTTTGCCTTCAAGCGTAGCAGGGATCACATGCGACCACAGAACGGGCATGTGCAAACCGTTGTCGTAGATTGTAAGCATGTCGCCACTCATGCCCTGTTCAAGAACGATCGCCTGTCCGCCGGCCTTGATATGCTCTTTAACCAACGTGTGGTTGGGATTGATTGTGACGTAGAAAATTGAGCTGACATCCGCATAGTCCGCCATCTTCAGACAGTTTATGTCGTCGGCGTTCAGCACCGCAGTTTTCGTAGCGCTTTCAATCACGATACGCTTTACCACCGCCAGTTGTTCGACTGTTTCGATGCCGCCCAGACCAAGGTGATCGCCCGTCACGTTCAAACAGGCCGCAACGTCGGAATGCCTGAAGCCGAGGCCGCTGCGGACAAGCCCGCCGCGGGCCGTTTCCATCACAGCAAAATCGACGGTGGGATCGCGCAAAACCATCTGGGCAGATTTCGGGCCGGTCATGTCACCCTTGACGCTGAGTTTGCCGTCTACATAGACCCCGTCGGTCGAGGTCATGCCGACGATCTTGCCACTGGCCTTCATGATATGGCCCAACATGCGCGAGGTTGTCGTCTTGCCGTTGGTGCCAGTGATCGCAGCAATCGGGATGCGGCTTTCTTGCCCCAGTGGGAACAGCATATCGATGACTGAACCCGCGACATCGCGCGGCTGACCTTCGGATGGCGCGACGTGCATGCGGAATCCGGGTGCCGCGTTCACTTCAACGATAGCGCCCCCGACATCCTTGTAGGAACGGGTAATGTCCTCGATCAGGAAATCCACGCCGCCGACGTCCAGGCCAACGGCCATGATCGCGCGCTCTGCCATGTCGCGGTTGTCCGGGTGTACGATATCGGTCAGGTCAATTGCCGTACCGCCGGTCGACAGGTTTGCGGTCGATCGCAGATAGAACACTTCCCCGGCGGGCAGCACCGTATCAATGGTATGTCCGGCATCGGCGATCAATCGATTGGCTTGATTATCGATCTCAAGCATCGTGAGCACCTTCTGGTGCCCAATGCCCCGGCGCGGGTCCTGATTGACCGTGTCGACGAGTTCTCGGATCGTGTGCTTGCCGTCGCCCACCACATGGCCGGGCACGCGTTTGGCCACAGCGACCAGTTTGTTGTTCACAACCAACATCCGGTGGTCAAAGCCCGTCACAAAGCTCTCGACCAGAATGGCGTCACTTTTCGAATGCAGCTCCGCTTCGGCAAATCCTGCGGCGACCTCTTCGTCTTTCGTCAGATTGATGGACACGCCCCGCCCGTGATTGGCATCAAGCGGTTTGACCACAACGGGGAAGCCAACCTTGTGGGCTGCCTGAATGGCCTCGGCGGCGCTGTACACGATACGCTGTAGTGGCACAGGTAGTCCCAGATCGCTCAGCAGATTGTGAGTGTCCTCCTTGTCGCAAGAGATTTCGACAGCGATATGGCGTGTCTCGGACGTGATGGTGGCCTGAATCCGCTTTTGATATTTGCCATGCCCGAACTGTACCAACGACCCTTCGTTCAGTCTTATCCAGGGAATGTCGCGGTCTTGCGCTGCCCGAACCAGCGAACCGGTCGATGGCCCGAACTCCTTGCGTTGGGCATGCAGCACGAAGCTGCGCAATTCCGACGGCCAGTCAAAGGCAGGATCAATCGGAAAATCAACCTGCTCGCGCAGCGACTGCGGCAAAAGATGCATCAGCAGCCTGAGCGCCAAATCACCCGCGGCCAATCCCACGTCGCGCTGGCGATAGGCATAGACCATGTTGTACTGGCCGTGCACGCCCGTGCCCCGCGTGCGTCCGAAGGTGACATCGGTCCCGGCAACATTTTGCACTTCGATGGCGCAATGCTCCAGGATGTGGCCCATCCACGTACCGTCGTCTTCCCGCAGACGGCGCAGAAATCCGCCTGCTGTGCCATAGGAACACCCATGGTCGGAAAGTCCGGGCAAGGCCAATACCAGCTTCTCGACAAAGTCCGATCCGATTTTTGCAGACGGCCAGTCTTCCAATACCCCCAGATCAACGACGTGCCGTATTACAGGAAACCCTGCCCAGACGTTCGGGCCGACAAATACATTGGTGGAGAGTATTTTCACATGTTTACCTCACTGATTGATGATGCGCCGCGCTACGCGGAGTTGTTACCGATTACCGAATGGTCCTTGGGTGGATACCCAACACGGGCATTCAGATCATACCGGCACCCTTCGCCCAATACGTCGAGCCGCAGGCCCAACAAACTCAGCGCCTCGCCGGGCTTGGCATTCCAGATGGAAGAATGGGTCATCTGGCTGGCGTCCACGACGGTGACCGTGCCGCTGCCGACGACTTCCAATACGTTGTCAGGCCCTATGAATGCGGCGGTGTCTTCATCTATGCCCAGTCCGATCAGAAAGGGATTGTATGACGACGCTGTCAGAAGACGTCCCAAACGGTTTCGCTGGGTGAAATGCTGGTCGATGATGACACTGTTGGTCAGGCCAATGCCAGGTGCCAGCGATACCCTGCCCTCGGCGGGCGGCTCGTTTCCGGCACCACCGGCCACCATATGCTCTGACATGATCGAAGCACCGGCCGAGGTTCCCGCGACCGGAATGCCTTCGGCGTTCCGGCGCCTGATCTTTTGTGCGACAAGAGTGCCCCCGAGGATGGCGGACAGCCTCAGCTGGTTGCCACCGGTCATGAATATGCCAGTCGCATTGTCCAAAATCTCGAAGAATTCAGGATTTTGGCAATCCGTCCGACGGGTGATCTGAAGGAAATGTACTGTGCCTGCACCCAATCCCGAAAAGATGCGATGGTAGTCCTGACCGGTTTCGTGCAGCAAAGATGCCGTCGGGATAACCACGATCGACGCGTTCGGCCCACCCGAAAGCTCTACGAACCGCCGATGAATTTGCATCTCCTTTATGCGGTCTTCGCCACCGCCGATCGGAATGATGAACCCGCGATCGTCTCCATCGGCCACTGGTGCTGGGCACATACTGGTTTGATATCCCCTGGATTTCACAATAGGCCCGCGTCTTGACGCCTGCACTGCTGTCATATGACGTCAAAACTATCGAAGATGAAACGTAAAAGCTGATCTGGACCTTGCGACTGGGTGCACTGCGCCCAATTTATGTTTGGTACTGTCACGCTTTGGTGCCTTCCCCGTTGTTCGCCTATGGGCGGCAAGAACAGAGCCGGTCACAAGCCCACGGTGTCGGCCATACCTTGCGCTTCTAGCCCGTGCCGCCTGCCTTGCGCCGCCGCACAGCGCGCAGCCTTGCCACGCTTTGCAGATCCTCTGCCACATCGCTTTCGTCGACAATCTCGGTGCCGAGCAGCGTTTCAATCACGTCTTCCATGGTCACCAGACCCGCCGTGCCGCCGAATTCATCCTCGACCAGCGCAATATGCGCCTCGCTTTCCATCAGCAGATCGAACAGCGCATCAAGGTCGGTGTCCTCCCCGATCCGGTGTATCTCGCGTGCAAAGTCCGAAATGGTCCGGTCCTTGCCATCACGCAGCCCGGCAAACAGAATATCGCGGGTCAGAACGAACCCTTTTACATCGTCGATGTTCTCTCCGGTGACGATAAACCGCGAAACGGGAAAGGTATCCGTGGCGGCGATCACCGCCTCGACCGTCTCGTCCGCACCAAAATGCTCGATCACCGTGCGCGGCGTCATCACCTCGCGGGCGGCGATTTCAGGCAGACGGAACAGGTTGGTGACCACACGGGCCTCATCCTCTTCGACCACGCCAAGACGCTGGCCTGCGGTCGACAGCGCGGTGATCTCGTCACGCGACACTTCGGCGTGACGCGCGCCCCGTGTCAGCAGCCGCGTCAGCGCCTGGCTCATCCACACCAAAGGCAGCTGGATCAGGATAAGCCAGGGCAGCACCCGCACTGCAAAGGGCGCAAGTCCGCGCCAATAGGTCGCCCCGATGGTCTTGGGAATGATCTCCGACAGAACCAGAATGGCCAGCGTCAGCACCGCAGAAAATATACCGACCCCGATTTCGCCAAACACCACCGCGGCCTGTGCGCCGGCACCGGTTGCGCCGACGGTGTGTGCAATCGTGTTCAGCGACAGGATCGCGGCAAGCGGCCGCTCCACATCGGTGCGCAACGATCTGAGCTTTTTGGCAAGTGCAGGCTGGTCCTCTTCGGCAGCCTCGACAAAGGATGGGGTAATCGACAGCAACACCGCTTCGAGGATCGAACATAGAAACGATACGCCGATGGCAAGCAGAACAAAAACTATCAGCAAAGTCATCGCGGTCTCTTCCGTGGTCAGGGTTTGTCGCTAGGCCAACGATCCCGGCGCGCATCCGGTTCCTGAATTAACCGCGACTGCAGGCTGCCCGCATCCATCCCAAGGTCGCCTCGGTCTCGCCGCCCGGCCGGTACTCCGCCCCCACGGGCGCATCCCAACCCAGACGCGTCAGCACCTCCCAGACATGGGGATAATGCAGCTCGCCATGATCCGGCGCGCCACGGTCAGGGACCGACGCCACCTGCACGTGTCCGATCAAGGGCAGCAGCCGTTCCAGCCTATGGGTCACGTCGCCCTCTGTCAGTTGCACGTGGTAGCAGTCGAACATCAGCTTCAGGTTCGGCGCGCCGACTTCCGCGATGATCGCTTCGGCCTGCGCGGTGGTGCGCAGGAAATAGCCCGGCGCGTCATAGTGGTTCAGCGGCTCGATCAAAATCATGCGCCCCTGCGCCGCTGCACAGGCATAGCGCAGGGTCTCGACATAGGCCGCGTGGGCCGAGTCGCCGTCAGCAAAGCCTGCCATCACGTGCACGGCCCGCGTTTGGGTCACCTGCGCATAGGCCAGCGCCTGATCGACCGCCGCGCGGGCCTCTGCTCCGCGTCCGGGCAGCGCCGACAATCCGTTCTCGCCCGCCAGCCCCCGCGTGGTGTTCAGCCCCAGCATCGGCAGGCCGGTCTGATGCAACACCGCCGCCACATCATCCGCAGGCACGCCGTAGGGCCAATGACATTCCACCGCATCAAAGCCCGCAGCCGCCGCCGCGCGGATCGCATCGGGCAGCGCCAATTCTTGCCACAAGAACCCAAGGTTCGCGGAAAAACGCATCACATCACCGCACCAATCTGCCAAGGTACGAATTCGTAGTCGCCAAGGCCCTGCGCCTCGGATTTGCTGGCCTCGCCCGAGGCCATGCGCAACCACATCTCATAGATCTCGCGGCCCACCTGTTCGACGCTGCGACCTTCGGACAAGATCGTGCCCGCGTTCACGTCCATGTCTTCATGCAGGCGGGCGTACATCTCGGAATTGGTCGCCACCTTCATCGAGGGCGACGGCTTGGCCCCGAACGCTGATCCGCGACCGGTGGTGAAACATACCAGCGTGCAACCACTGGCGATCTGGCCGGTGACCGACGCAGGATCATATCCGGGACTGTCCATGAAGGTGAAGCCGCGCGCCGTGACAGGCTCCGCGTATTTATAGACACCCATCAGAGGCGTCGTGCCGCCCTTGGCCACGGCCCCCAGCGATTTCTCAAGAATGGTGGTCAGCCCGCCCTGCTTGTTGCCGGGGCTGGGATTGTTGTCCATTGAGCCGCGGTTGCGGGCGGTGTAATCCTCCCACCAGTGGATCAGATCGATCAGCTTGTCGCCCGTGGCACGGTCGTGGGCGCGCGCCGTCAGCAGGTGCTCTGCCCCGTAGACCTCGGGCGTTTCGGCCAGCACGCCGGTGCCGCCCTGCGCCACCAGCAGGTCGCAGGCATGGCCCACGGCAGGGTTCGCCGTCACCCCCGACCAGGCGTCGGACCCGCCGCATTGCAGCGCCACCATCAGCTCGGAAGCAGGCGCCGTCTCGCGCCGCGCCTGGTTCACCTCGGGCAGCATCGCAGTGATCTTTTGCACGCCCAGCTCGACACAGCGGCGCAGGCCACCCACGTCCTGAATGTTCATCGTCTGGAACAGCGGCCCCGGCGTCAGGCCGTACGCCTCGATCAGCCAGTCGATCTGCATCATCTCGCAGCCCAGACCCGCCAGCAGCACACCGCCAAAATTGGGGTTGCGCGCATAACCCCACAGCGTGCGCTGCAACACCTCGAAGCCGGTACCGTCGCCGCCCATCGCGCAACCGGTGCCATGTACAAAGGCCACCACGCCATCGACATTGGGATAGTCCGCCAGCCTGTCGGGTGTGAAATGCGCCGCGATCTGGCGCGCGGCGGTGGCGGAACAGTTCACCGAGGTCAGCACCGCGATATAGTTGCGCGTGCCTACCCGGCCACTGGCCCGGTGGTAACCTTGGAACGTGTCCTGTGTCACAGCCGCAGCCACGGGCCGCAGGTTGGTGCCGAATTCGTATTCCATGTCGACCGCGCGGAATTCCAGATTGTGCGTATGCACATGGGCACCTTGCGCGATGTCCTCGGAAGCAAAACCAATCAGGTTGGCGTATTTGCGCACCGCCTCCCCCTTGGCGATGGGCGCTGCGGCCATCTTGTGACCGCGCGGGATCAGCGTGGTGGCCCCTTCGTCGCCCACTTGCAAAGGCACTATGGCGGTGACGACGTTGTCGTCGGCAGACAGTCGGACGGTCTTCATGGCCTCACTCCCATTCCACGTCAAAGCGTGTGACAATATCCTGAATTTGCGCAGCGCTCAGCGGGCGACGCGGCAGACCGCGCGTCAGTAGGGCCAGCCGCGCGGTGTCTTCCAGCTCTTCGATCGCATAGCAGGCAGCCTCGACATCGCGGCCCGCCACCACCGGCCCGTGATTGGCCAGCATCACCGCCGCGCGTTTCCCCGCCAGCCCGCGGACCGCGTCGCCCATTGCCGGATCGCCGGGCAGGAACACGGGCAGCAGCTTGACCTTGCCCAGTTTCATGATCGCATAGGGGGTCAGCGGCGGCAGGAAATTGTCGGGGTCGGTGTCTTCTAACATCGACAGCGCAACGGCATGGCACGAATGCAGATGCACCACGGCGCCTGCGCTGCTGCGGGTGTCGTAGAACGCACTGTGCAGCGGCATTTCCTTGGTCGGCTTGTCGCCGCCGACATGGGTGCCTCGCACGTCGAACATCGACAGCCGTGCGGGGTCCAACCGGCCAAAGCTGGACCCCGTCGGCGTGACCAATAGCCCGCCATCTTCTGTGCGTGCCGAGATATTGCCAGAGGACCCACCCGTCAGCCCGCGATCATAGAGCGATTTCGCCAGCGTGCAGATCAGCTCGCGCAGATGCGTGTCAGCACTCATGTGTCCAGCTTCCCCAATGCTATGGCAAAGAAATCTTCCGTGCCGAAATTTCCCGACTTCAGGGCCAGCGCGATGCCCTGCCCGCCGCTGTTCGCCGCACACCACGGCACGCCGGGGGCAATCTCGGGTCCGATGTCCAGCCGCGTCACGCCCAGCGCCTGCGTCACCGCGCCAGAGCTTTCCCCACCCGCCACGATAAACCGCCGCGTGCCCGCATCCCGCGCGGCGACGGCGATCTGCCCCAAGGCATCCTCGACCACCGCACCGGCCTTGTCGCGTCCCAATTTGTCCTGCGCGGCACGCACAACATCGGGCGCGGCAGTCGCGTAAATCAACGGTGCACCTGATTGCCCTGCCAGCCAGTCCAGCACCGGCCGCACCCCGTCTAGCACCAAGGCCAGCGGGTCCAACCGATAGCTTGGGTTGGCGTCCGCATAGCGCGCCACCTGCGCCTGCGTCATCGCAGAACATGAGCCGGACAGGACCAGCGCGGGGCCATGAGGCGCGCGCCACTCCGCTGCATCGCCTGTGTCCTGCAACAGCCCCGCTGCGCGATACAGATCGGGCAAGGGCATCGCCAAGGCGCTTCCCCCCGTCATCAACGCGGCGTCGCGGCACGCCTCTGCGATCACGTATAGATCACTGTCAACCACTGCATCCACCACCACATGCGGGGCCGCCTGCGCCAGTGCCGCGCGCACCGCATCCACGCCACGCGCCACGCACAGGCGGTCCACCAGCCCCACATCGCGCGTCACCTGAGGCAGCAGCAGCCGCACCAGATTGCTGTCGCGCATCGGCGTCAGCGGGTGGTCCTTCATCGGGCTTTCGGCAAGCGGCACCTGCCCCACGAAGAGATTGCCCATAAAGACCGTGCGCCCGTTTTCGGGGAACGCCGGGCAGTATATCGTCTGCTGTGCGCCAGTCGCCTCCATCAGCGCCTCGGCCACCGGGCCGATATTGCCCTCTGCCGTGGAATCGAACGTCGAGCAATACTTCCAGAAAAACCGCTGCGCCCCCGCCTGTGCCAGCCACCCTTGCGCCGCACGCGCCTGCACCACAGCCTCGGCCACGGGCACCGTGCGGATCTTTAGCGCGATCACCTCGAAGGGAGCTGCATCCTCGACCGGCCCCTGCGGCACACCGATGCGCAAGGATACGCGCGCCCCGCTGCGGGCCAGCAATCCGGCCAGATCGGTCGCCCCGGTGAAATCGTCGGCAATCGCGCCCAGAACCGTGCTCATGCCTGCCCCGGCAGCTTCAACCCTGCATTGCGCGCATAGACCTTTGCCAGCGCCGCATCATCCTCGCGCCCCAGACCGGACCCTGACGCCGCCAGCCATTGCTGCATCGCCGCCGCAGTGACCGGTGCACCGAACTTGGCGGATTTGGCAATATCCAGGACAATGCCCAGATCCTTGGGCCAGATGTCCACCGCACTCAGCGGCGTGTAATCCCCGTCGCGCACATGCGGCCCGCGGCTTTCCAGCGCCCACGACGTGCCCGCGCATTTTGAAATCACGTCCAGAAACTGAGCGGGCTCGATCCCTTGGGTCATGCCGAATGTCATCGCCTCGGCCATCGCCGCGATGTGTATGCCGACCAGCATCTGGTTCACCGCCTTCATCGACGAGCCCGCGCCGACCTGATCGCCCAGCTCGAATACCTTTTCCGACAGCGCGGACAGCGCGGGCCGCGCGCGCTCGAATGCCGCCTGCGATCCCGACGCAAGGATCGAAAGCGTCCCATCCGCCGCGCGCATTGTGCCGCCAGAGACCGGCGCATCCAGATATTCCAGCCCCAGTGCTGCACAGCGCGCGCCCATGTCGCGCGCAAACTCCGGCGATACCGTGGCACAGGCCACCACAGCCGTGCCCGCCGCCAGCTTGTCGGCAATGCCGTTCGGCCCAAAGAGCACATCTTTGGTCTGGGCGGCGTTCACCACCACAACCACGACAGCGTCCAACGACCCCGCGACCTCTTCCAGCGTCCCGTCTGCCCCGCCTTCCGTGCGAAACCGGGCCACGGCCTCCGCGTTCACGTCAAAGCCGTGCGTCATCAGACCGGCACGCAGCAGCGCCCGCGCCATGCCGCCGCCCATCGCGCCCAGCCCGAAAATGGCCACTGTCCCCTTGGTCATCAACCGCGTCCGATATAGGGCATGTTCGTCGCCATCACCGTCATGAACTGCACGTTCGCATCCAGAGGCAGGCTCGCCATGTGCAGCACCGAGGACGCCACGTTCGCCACGTCCATCACCGGCTCGATCGCATTCGACCCGTCGGCCTGCGGCACGCCCTTGGTCATCCTCGCGGCCATATCCGTCAGCGCATTGCCGATGTCGATCTGCCCGCAGGCTATGTTGAACGGCCGCCCGTCCAGCGCAATGGTCCGCGTCAGCCCGGTCACCGCATGTTTCGACGCGGTGTAGGGCGCAGACCCCCAGCGCGGCACATAGGCGCTGACCGAGCCGTTGTTGATGATCCGCCCGCCCTGCGGGTCCTGCCTGCGCATCTGGCCAAAGGCCGCACGCGCCGCGATGAACGCGCCCATGATGTTCACGTCCAGCAGGGTGCGAATGTCCGACACCTTCAACTCGTCCAGTGGCGCACCACCCAGCGACATGCCCGCGTTGTTGAACAGCGCATCGATGCGGCCCCATGTCTGCGCAGCCTTGGCAAAGGCCGTCTCGACCGCGTCCTCGTCCGTTACGTCACAGGGCAGCACCAGCGCTGCGCTATCACTGGCGGTTTCCTCCAGCGGCTCTTTGCGCCGTCCGATCAGCCCCACATCCCAGCCTGCGTCGATAAAGGCCTGCGCCGTGGCGCGTCCCACGCCGCTGCCGGCACCCGTGATGATAATGGATGGCATGATCTGTCTCCCTACGCTCAATGCTTGTCGCAGGTTGGCAACTTGGTATACCATTTGCAAGAAGAATGCGCAGGAACGCT
>JAGXHE010000051.1 GCA_024636445.1 Sulfitobacter sp. | reverse complement strand
TGGTTTACGAGAAACTCAAGCGCCAGATGGCCGACACCGGCGTCGCAGCCCAAGCGCTGCTGATCCCCGAGATTGTCGAGCTAAGCCACAACGATTGCGCGCGTCTGCTGGAACTGGCGGAGGATCTGGCGCGGCTGGGGCTGGGTATCGAGGCCTTTGGCGGCGGAGCCATCGCCGTGCGCGAAACGCCCGCGATCCTGGGCGAGGTAAATGCCGAGGCGATGATCAAGGATATTCTGGACGAGCTGGACGATCTGGGCAGCAGCCAGACCGTGCAGGCGCGGATCGAGGCGATCCTCAGCCGCGTCGCCTGTCACGGCTCGATCCGCTCGGGGCGCTGGATGCGCGCCGAAGAGATGAATGCCCTGCTGCGCGAGATGGAGGCGACGCCGCATTCCGGTCAGTGCAACCACGGGCGACCGACTTATGTGGAACTGAAGCTGGCCGATATCGAACGGCTGTTCGGGCGCACATGATCGAGATTGCGGGGCAATCCTATGCGCTGAGCGATCCGCGGGTTCTGGCCGCTGCGGGCGCGGGGCTGATGCTGTTGCTGATTGTGTTCCTGCTGATCGCCACGGTGCGGGCGGCGGGGCGCTCTGCGCGGATGGCGATACCGCTGTCGCAGCAGATGCAGGTGCTGGGGCAGAACGTGCACCAGTTGGGTATGGGGCAGGCACAGTTGCAGGGCGGTCTGCAAACGGTCAGCGACACGCAGGCCCACGCGCAGGCGCAGATGATCCAGACCGTCGAGACGCGTCTGGCCCATGTGCAGCAGCAAATGCAGGACCGGCTGGCGGACAATGCGATGCGCAGCCAGCGCGCCATGACCGAGATGCAGGAGCGGATGCGCGAGACGCTGCACGGCTCGTCCAAGCAGACGACGACCAGCCTGACGCAATTGCAGGAACGGCTGGCCTCCATCGACAAGGCGCAGGACAATATCACCAAGCTGTCGGGCGATGTGCTGTCGTTGCAGGACATCCTGTCGAACAAGCAGACGCGCGGCGCGTTCGGGGAAATCCAGCTGACCGACATCGTCAGCAAGGCGTTGCCGCGCGACAGCTACCAGATGCAGGCGACGCTTTCCAACGGGCGGCGGGCCGATTGCCTGATCCATCTGCCGAACCCGCCCGGCCCGATCGTGATCGACAGCAAGTTCCCGCTGGAAGCCTATGAAGCGCTGCGCAGGGCCAAGACCGATTGGGAGACGAACGAGGCCGCCAAGGCGATGCGTGTCGCGGTCAAGAAACACATCAACGACATTTCGACCAAATATATCCTTGAGGGGGAAACCGCCGATGGCGCGCTGATGTTTCTGCCATCCGAGGCGGTCTATGCCGAGCTGCACGCGAATTTTCCCGAACTGGTCCGCGCGGGTTTCGATGCGCGGGTCTGGATCGTGTCACCGACCACCTGCATGGCCACGCTGAACACCATGCGCGCGATCCTGAAAGATGCGCGGATGCGCGAACAGGCGGGGGCGATCCGCACCACGCTGCGCCAGTTGCACCGCGACGTCGAGATCGTGGTAGAGCGCGTGGACAAGCTGAACCTGCACTTTGGGCAGGCCCGCAAGGATCTGGACGGGATCAGCACCGCCGCCGAACGGGCGGGCAAACGCGCGGCGCGGCTGGACAACTTCGACTTTGAGGAGATCGACGAGACACCGAGCACAGTTGTGCCGCTGACCGTGCCCGAGAGTGGGCCCAAGACTGGCCCCGAGACTGGGCCCGACACCTGAACGCAGGCTTGTGAATCGCCTTTGTTTGCGGCATAGGCAGCCATCCCCCAGCCACGAAAGGCGACCCCCGTGGATTACAAGAAATCAGGCAGTGTAAAGATGAGCAAGAACGCCCCGCGTCACAGCGAACACAACGCCAAAGGTTCCGACAAGAACCCGTTTTCCGGCAAAGGCTCTGACAAGGCGGCCTTGCTGGCCCGCATGAAGGCCGCTGCCGAAGCGAAGAAAAGCCAGGACTGAGAGGTCCGGCACTCAGGTCGCGCCCTTCGTTCCAAGACGGACGCGACCGCAAGCACCGCGTGTCCCGTCAGATACGAATGAACCGCTGAACGATTCGCGGCAACAGCCCTTTGAACCGCAAAGGCGCGTCGGTGACGGCCAGACAGATGCAGTCTTCGTGGATGTCGGCGGTGGGCGTGTGATTGATCGCTGTGTCAGCCGTTTCCACGTCGCCGCGCGCGAAATAGCCGTCTTCGTCCTGAAACGCGCCTTTCAGCACCATCGTCATTTCGACGCCGTTGTGACCGTGATCTGGCATCGCGGCACCCGCAGGAATGTGCAAGAGCCGTGCGGTTGCCTGCGATGACGTGGGCAGGATCGCCTGACGCACGCCCATGCCGATATGACGCCACTTTACGCCGGTCAGATCGTCGCCGATGTAATCGCTGAGCGGTGCGGGCACGGTCTTGTCGGTGCGCTCTGCCGGTGCAGGGACCACCACGGTCGGCGCATTTTCAATACGCTCCATCACCGCGGCTAGGCTGCCGGTGGCCAGTGTCGCCAATCTATCGCCCTCGGCGTCCAGCATCGCGCCGCCGATACTGTCAAAGCTGGCCAATTGGGCACGACACTCGTCACACATCGAGATATGCGTCGCAACCAGCAGGTTGAACGCTTCGGACAATGTGCCTGCTGAATATCCCATCAGCAACTGGTCCGTGATGTGGTGTTTGATGTTGTGTGTCATTGCTCTTACTTCATTGTGTGACGCAGCCGATCCAGCGCCAGACGTATCCTCGATTTGATCGTGCCCAGGGGCAGACCGGTCTGCGCGGCGATTTCGCTGTGGGTCAGATCCCCGAAATACGCCTTTTCGATCAGTGCGCGCTGTTGAGCGGGTAACTCCGCGATGGCGCGCACCAGTGTCTCACTTTCCTGTTGCAGGGCTATCACATCCGCCTGCGCCGGCTCTTCTGCTGGGCCCCAAGTCAGATCTTCCGGCTCGGGGCGACGCTGCTTGCGCAGCGCGTCGATCTTTCGGTTTCGGGCGATCGTGAAAATCCACGTCGCCACCGACGCGCGAGATGCGTCGAACATGTGCGCCTTTTTCCAGACGGTCACCATGACCTCCTGCGCGCACTCTTCGGCCAGGGACGCGTCGGCCCCGGACCTCATCAAAAACCCCTTCACCCGCGGCGCAAAGTGGCCATAGAGCTCGGCGAACGCGGCGCGGTCCTTTTCTTTGTGGATACGCACCATCTGGTCTACCCAGAGCGAGCGTTTTTCGGCCTTGTCGCGCGTGGTCACTGTTATACGTCCTGTCGCAGGGGCGAACCCCGTATTCTTGTTATTCATGCCCGCCCGAGGGGCAGGCGTTGCGGTGTTTAGACCTGCGAACATACCCATGTTACGCGGCGGGTCACCAGTTGGATCATTATTTATTTTTTCAAGGCATTTACATCCGATACCCGATCTCGTCCGTAGCTATGAAACAAGGATAATGGCCGCCAAGGATACAATGATACATGCCTTTTGAAGAACCCGGTGCCCCAAACACCCAAGGCCATAAGAAAATTGCAGTCATCGGAGCAGGTATTTCTGGGATGGGCGCGGCACATATGCTGGGGGACCAGCATGCGGTGACGCTGTTTGAATCCGAAGCACGGTTGGGCGGACATGCACGCACCCGCATGGCCGGGCGCAATGCCGATACGCCGGTCGACACCGGATTCATCGTTTTCAACTATGCCAATTATCCGCATCTGGCGAAGCTGTTTGCAGAGCTTGAGGTGCCGGTGGTGCCCTCCAGCATGAGCTTTGGCGCGTCAATTGGCGGCGGCCGTCTGGAATATGGACTGGCCAGCCTTGGCGCGCTGTTTGCGCAGCGGCGCAATGCGGTCGATCCGCGGTTTCTGGGCATGGTGCGCGATGTGTTGCGCTTTAACAAACGTGCATTGCGGCTGGCGCAGGCCGACCCCGAGATGACGGTCGGCGCGTTCCTCAAGCTGCTGGGCACCGGCAAATGGTTTCGCGATTACTATCTGCTGCCATTGTCCGGCGCGATCTGGTCGACGCCCACCGAAAAGATCATGGATTTTCCGGCCCATGCGATGATCCAGTTCTTTGAAAACCACGCGCTGCTGAACTATTCGGGTCAGCACCAGTGGTACACGGTCGAGGGCGGCAGCCGCGAATATGTCAGCCGACTGGAAACCACGCTGATCCGCAATGGGGTCGACATCCGCCTGAACACCCCTGTGCAGGCGGTGCGTCGAACTGCGCCGGGCGTCGAGGTCAAGGCGCGCGGTGGCGAGTGGGAAAAGTTTGACGAGGTGGTCTTTGCCACCCATTCCGACGACACGCTGTGGATGCTGGCCGACCCTTCCGAACAGGAACAATCGGTCCTTGGAGCCATTGCATATCAGCCCAATGACATCGTGCTTCACTCGGACGAAAGCATCATGCCGCGCCGTCGCCAGACGTGGTCTTCGTGGGTCTATACCGAGGCTGCCGACCCAAGCTCCGGGCGTATCGACCTGACCTATTGGATGAACTCGCTGCAACCCTGGCTGAAGAACGATCAGTTCTTTGTCACCCTCAACAGCCGTCGCGAAATCCGTCCTGACCTGATCTGGGATCAGGTCACCCTGCGCCATCCGGTCTATGATCTGGCGGCTCTTGCGGCGCAGAAACAGGCGGCGCAGATGAACGGCACCAATCACACATGGTTTTGTGGCGCATGGATGAAGAACGGCTTTCACGAAGACGGGCTGTCTTCGGCCTTTGACGTGGCCCAGGGTCTGACGACGGCCCGCGGACTGTTGGCGGCGGAATGACGGCACGTGTCGATCATATCGCGGGCCAGACCTATCATGGGCGCAAGGGGGCAATCGAGAACGCCTTTCGCTATTCGATAGACTACGTGCTGCTGGATGCCGAAGCCTGCGTGACAGGCCCCTCGCTGTTTGCCCGCAACGGGCGCGGCATTGCGGCGCTGAACGACGTCGATCACGGCGGCGCGCCGAAGGACGGGCGCGGGGCCGCGTGGGTGCGCGATGTGCTGCGCGACTGGGATGTGCCGGACGTGGCAAAGATCGAATTGCTGGCCCAGCCCAGACTGTTGGGTCATGTTTTCAATCCGGTCAGCTTCTGGCTGTGTCGCAGGGCCGATGGCGCGCTGTTGGCGGTGATTGCCGAGGTGTCGAACACCTTTGGCGACCGCCACAGCTATCTGGTGCACCACGCCGACCATCGGCCCATCGCGCCCAGCGACCGGATGCAGGCCACCAAGATTTTCCACGTTTCGCCGTTTCAGCCGATCGAGGGCGGCTATGAATTCCGGTTTGATATCTCGCAGGACCGCATCGGCATCTGGATCGACTACAGCAGGGGCCAGGGCGGGCTGATTGCCACGCTGACGGGCCAGAGGACACCGCTGACCAACGGTTCTATCCTGCGCGCGCTGCTGCGGCGTCCGTTCGGATCACGCAGGGTTCAGGCGCTGATACTGTGGCAGGCGCTCAAGCTGCGGGTGAAAGGGGCCACTTTTCGGTCGCGCCCTGCACCGCCAGCCCAAGACGTGTCGCGGGGATGACCCAAACTGCGCCGCATCTTCCGGCTTTTGCGGTGTTTGCGGCGCTTTTGGCTGCGGCAGGTTTGCCGATCTACATTCACGCGCCGAAATTCTATGTCGATGAATATGGCGTGTCGCTGGGCGCTTTGGGTGCGGTGCTGTTCGGGCTGCGTCTGCTGGATGTGGTTCAGGACCCGCTGTTCGGACGCTTGGGCGACCGGCTGCGTGACCGGCGCGGGCTGGCTGTGGCGGTGGCTGCATCGGTGATGGCACTGGCGATGGTGGGACTGTTCGCGGTGCCGCCCCTGCTGCCGCCGCTGATCTGGTTCGCGGCGATGCTGACGCTGGTGTTTTCGGGGTTCAGCTTTCTGACCATTGTTTTCTACGCCCAAGGGGTGCTGAGCGCAGACCGATTGGCAGGGCAAGGCCATCTGCGTCTGGCCCGCTGGCGCGAGACGGGCGCGCTGCTGGGTGTCTGCGTGGCGGCGATTGCGCCGGTGGTTCTGGGTCTGTGGATGCAGATGCCCTTTGCAGGGTTTGCCGTAGGGTTTGCGGTGCTGGCATTGGCGGCAGTGCTGATGATGCGTGGCGAATGGTCGGGTGCGGGGTTGCCTGCCTCGACTGGCTTGCGCGCGGTGCTGAGCGACGGGTTGGCGCGGCGGCTGTTGCTGATCGCGATGCTGAATGCGGCCCCCGTGGCGGTCACGACCACGCTGTTTTTGTTTTTCGTCGATGCGCGGCTTGAGGCTGGCGGTTTCGAGGGGCCATTGCTGTTGGCGTTCTTCCTGGCTGCGGCATGTGCCGCGCCACTCTGGGGCGTGTTGGCCGAGCGCTACGGCGCCAAGCCGATGCTGCTGGTCGCGATGACGCTGTCGATCGTATCGCTGGGTGGCGCGGTTTTCCTGGGCGCGGGCGATTGGGCGTGGTTCGCGGTGATCTGTCTGGCGTCGGGTGCCGCACTGGGCGCGGATCTGACATTGCTGCCCGCGATCTTTGCGGCCCGCATGGCGCAGATCTCTCCCGGTGCGACCGACGGGTTCGGGCTGTGGTCGTTCGTGTCGAAATTCACGCTGGCCTTTGCCGCCGTCACCTTGTTGCCCGCATTGGAGGCCGCAGGGTTCAACAGCGCGGGGGACAGCCCGGCGGCGGCACTGACCTTGCTGGCGGTGCTCTACGCGCTGGTGCCGTGCGGGCTGAAGCTGCTGGCTATGGCCCTGCTGGCCGCTACCCCGATCCAAGGCCCTACTGAAGGAGCGTCAAGATGACAGCCGCATTGATCGTCGCGATTTGCATTCTGGCGCTGGTCTGGGCGCGCAACAGGTGGGCGCGTTTTGCAGCGCAAAGTCCGGCCGATT
>JAGXHE010000005.1 GCA_024636445.1 Sulfitobacter sp. | reverse complement strand
TTCATCCACGACCGCCTCAAAGTCTACCTCCGCGACCAAGGCATCCGCCACGACATTATCGACGCCTGCATCGCGATGGAGGGCAACGACGACCTCAACCTGCTGGTCAAACGCGCCCGCGCCCTGTCGGACACCCTCAAAACCGACGACGGCGAGAACCTGATCCAAGGCTTCAAGCGCGCCAACAACATCCTGACCCAGGCCGAAGAGGCCGACGGCGTCGAATACTCCTATGGTGCGGACGTGAAATTCGCCGAGACCGACGAGGAACGCGCACTCTTCGCCGCCCTCGACGCCGCCGAGGCGCAGATCACCCCCGCCATGCAGGCGCAGGATTTCACCACCGCCATGTCCGCGATGGCCGGCCTGCGCGCGCCCATCGACGCGTTCTTTGACGCCGTTCAGGTCAATTCAGACAACGCCACCGTGCGGCGCAACCGTCTGAACCTGCTCAGCCGTATCCGCCAGATCTGTCTGGCCGTGGCCGACCTGACCCGCATCGAGGGCTAAGCCGCTTCATCTTGCCGGATAAACTCCGGGGAAGACGCGCAGCGTCTGGGGCAGAGCCCCCGCGCAGTATAGTTTGGGGCAAAGCCCCTGCGGCTAAACCCGCATGGAACCGGCATGCCAGATGGCCAAAGCCCCTCTTGTCACATACCCATTACCTTCTATGCTGCGGCGAAACCAAAAGGTGCCGCAGTGCAGAACAATCCCCACACCACGCTGATCACGCAGTCTGCCCCGATCACCGCCGAAACCCACGGCGGTCGGGCAAAGTGTCTGCAACGGCTGGTGCGGCTGGACTTGCCGGTGCCTGCGACCGTGGCGCTCAGCTTTCATGCGGTGCACGAGATTGCTTCGGGTCATCTGCCTGATATCGCAGCGGTTCTGACCAATTTTCCCTCTGATGCGCTGCTTTGCGTGCGCCCGTCTTCGCAAGACCCCGATTGGGGCGGGCCGGGGGCGGTTCTGAACATCGGCATGAACCACGCCCGCCACAACGAACTGTGCGAAACCCTTGGCGTTGAGGCCGCGACCAAGATCTTCATCCGCTTCGTACAGGCCTATGCGGTCCACGTCGCGCGATTGGACCCCGATATGTTCGACGCCATCGAGGGCGAGGGCACAGAGGCGCTGGGCGCGACCTTGCACGCCTATGAGGAAGAGACCGAAGAGCCGTTTCCCGAAGACATCGCCACCCAGCTTGGCGGTGTGCTGAAATCCATGGCCCGCGCGTGGGAGGGCACGTCTGCCCGGCTGCTGCGCATGGCCAAGGGCGCGCCTGCGGATGCGGGGTTGGGCCTTGTGGTGCAAAAGATGGCGCTGGGCGTGGGGCACGGTGAATGTGGCTCGGGCGTCTTGCAACTGGTCGATAGCACGACCGGCCTGCAGCAGATCACCGGACGGTATCTGCGCCAGAGCCAGGGGCGCGACGCGCTCAGCCCGCAGGCCGAGAGCATCTTTATCACCCGCGACCCGCGCGGTCCTTCGCTGGAAGAGTTGCAGCCCGAGTGTTTCGCCCAGCTCAAATCCCACGCCGCCCTGATGCGCGACCGTCTGCGCGAAGAGATGCACGTGGAATTCACCATAGATAACGGCAGCTTGCACATTCTTGACGGGGTGCGGGTCACACGCTCGTCCCGTGCCAACGTGCGCATCGCCGTGCAATTGGCCCGCGACGGCGTCATCACCCGCGAAGAGGCGCTGATGCGGGTCGAGCCGCGCGCGTTGAACGAATTGCTGCACCGCCAGATCGCCCCCGACGCGCCGCGCGACGTGCTGGGCCACGGCATCGCGGCCAGCCCCGGTGCCGCCACCGGACGGCTGGTGTTTTCCGCCAGCGAAGCCCAGGCCAGTGCCGCGCGCTCGGAACCCTGTATTCTGGTGCGCCGCGAAACCTCGCCCGAGGACATTCGCGGCATGCACGCGGCCAAGGGCGTTCTGACCGAACGCGGCGGCATCACCAGCCACGCCGCCGTCATCGGGCGCGGTATCGGTCTGCCCTGCGTCGTCGGGATCTCGGACATGCGGTTTCAGATCGCGAACAAGACCATTCAGGCCAGTGACGGCCGCACCCTGCGCGAAGGCGATGTCGTGACCATCGACGGCACCTCGGGGCAGGTGTTGATGGGCGCGCCCGACATGCACGAGGCTGCCTTGGACGATGCGTTTCAAGAGCTGATGGAGTGGGCCAGCGACGCCAGCGACATCGGCATCCGCGCCAACGCCGACACCCCCGCAGACGCGCAGACCGCGCGCAACTTCAACGCGCAGGGCATCGGGCTGTGTCGCACCGAACATATGTTCTTCGAGCCGGGCCGTCTGACGGTGATGCGCGAAATGATCTTTGCGGATTCGTCGGAAGACCGCCGTGCCTCGCTGGAACGGCTGCTGCCGATGCAGCGCGACGACTTTACCCAGCTGTTCCGCATCATGCAGGGCCAGCCGGTTTGCATCCGCCTTTTCGATCCGCCCCTGCACGAATTCCTGCCCACCAGCCGGTCCGGTCAGCGGGAATTGGCCGAAGCCCTGGACCTGCCGCTGTCCACGGTCATGCGCCGCGTCGACAGTTTGATGGAATACAACCCTATGTTGGGTATGCGCGGCGTGCGTCTGGGCGTGACGGTGCCGGAAATCTACGAAATGCAGGCCCGCGCGATCTTTGAGGCGACGATTGACGCCAGTGCTGATGGCGACCCCGTGGTGCCCGAGATCATGATCCCGCTGGTCAGCGCCAAACGCGAGGTCGAGTTGGTTCGGGGCCGTGTCGACGCCATCGCCACCGCCGTGCGCAACGAGCGTGGGGCCGCATTCGATTACCGTCTGGGCGTGATGGTCGAAACTCCGCGCGCCGCCTTGCGGGCGGCAGAAATCGCGCCTTATTGCGCATTTATGAGTTTTGGGACCAACGACCTGACCCAGATGACCTATGGATTGTCGCGCGATGATGCCGGGCGTTTCATGTCGACTTATGTCAAACAGGGCGTCTTTCCCGAAGATCCGTTTCACACGCTGGACGTGGACGGCGTGGGCGAGCTGATGCAGATCGGGGCGGAGCGCGGACGTAAGGCGTCGCCGGGTCTGGTCCTGTCGATCTGCGGGGAACACGGCGGAAATCCCGAATCGATCGCCTTTGTGCGGCAGGCCGGATTCGATTACGTATCCTGCTCGCCGTTTCGCGTACCGGTTGCAAGACTTGCCGCCGCGCAGCTGGCGATCGGCCACAAAACCGAGTAGCAGCGCCCGGTTTCGACCGCGAAATCCTGTGCCGAACGCGCCTTGCCTGCGACATAAAGGCCGTGGCGGTAGATTCTTTAGACTGTTTTCGTTAGGTGAGCGGCACTGAAACTGCTTGCGATGGATCTGATGAAATTTTTTATGCTTTGCCTCACACTTGCCTTTGGCCTGTGTACCGTTCCTGCTCATGCTTCCGAAAAAGAGGCTCTGACACTGCTCAAGACCGAACGACAAGGTCTGCAGTCACTCTCTCAGGATCGCCTGCAAGCAATGATTTCTCCTCCGACGGTCGGTCACAAGGGTCTGCAATTCACAAGCGCCTGGCTGGATCACCAGCCCAAGGCCGAAGGTGGCAACGAGTGGCGCTGCCTCGCCGAAGCGCTGTACTTCGAGGCACGTGGCGAGACGGTCAAAGGCCAGTTCGCCGTGGCCGAGGTGATTCTCAACCGCGTCAAATCGGGCCGCTTTCCGGGATCGGTCTGCGCGGTGATCAATCAGGGCACCGGCAAACGCTATCAGTGCCAGTTCACCTACACCTGTGACGGCAACTCCGACAGGATCAGCGAACCCGGCGCATTCGAAAGTGTCGCCAAAGTGGCCCGCGCTGTGCTGGATGGCTCCGCGCCCAAGCTGACAGAGGGTGCCACGCATTATCACACCACCGCCGTGAACCCGCGCTGGAGCAAGGTCTACACCCAGACCGCACGCATCGGCGTCCACCTGTTCTACCGCGACACCTACCGCACCGCATCGAACTGACCGCGCGCCGCCTTTGGCCGTTGGGGTGACGCCTTTGAGACTGTCGTTTCGGGGGCGGGGGCGTTAGAAGGGCAGCCAACTGCTCTTGGGACGCGACGATATGACCTCTGAAATCCACCTCGCTTTTGCGCATCCGTCGGAACGTTCGGCGGCCATTGACGACGGCCTGCCGCTGGACCGGATATCGGTGCGCGACTATGCGGTGGACGTGGAAATCGGTGCGTTTCAGGCCGAGCGTGGCAAGACCCAGCGCATCAAATTCAACATCGTGGTCGAGGTTCAGCCGCTGACCGGCCCTATCGACGACGATGTGGACCGCATCCTGAGCTATGACAAGGTGACCGAGGCCATCACGCACGAGCTGGCGGACGAGCGGTTGAACCTGCTGGAAACGCTGGCCGAACGTGTGGCCGACCGCATCCTGATCGAACCGCAGGCGGTGCGTGCCTTTGTGCGCATCGAAAAGATGGACCGGGGCCCCGGTGCCTTGGGTGTCGAGATCGTGCGGACCCGTGCGGGCGACAGTGTGCCGGTGCCAGACGCCGACGACACGCTGCACCCCGAGCTGGTCTTCTTGGGCAACGAGGCCATCGTGTCGCCGCATCTTTCGGGCTGGATCGACCAGTTGCAGGCGGCGGGTCGTCCGCTGATCTTTTGCGTGGGCCCATCGGATGTTGCGGCGCCGCAATCGGGGCACCGCTGGACCCAGCGGCGCATCGATCTGCTGGCGATCGAGCAAAACGCATGGGTGCTGGCCGCCCGCGATGACCGCTGCGTGGTGGTCGAGACCCATACCGAACTGGAATGGGCGATGAAAAACGGCCAGAGTTGCGTCTGGGCTCCCTCGAAGATCGTGCTGGACGCGGTCGAGGGCCCTTCGGTCCAGCCCACCGATGCGGTGGCGCTGGCCGCTTGGTTCGCTTCGACTTATCAAGCCAGTGAATTGCTGGTGATCGGTGCGGATCTGCCAGCAGACGCATCGGTGCCGCTGCGCGCCGTGTCGGTGGCGGACGCCACGCTGTGACGCAATATGTCCGGCCATTGGTGCAGGTGGGGCCTGCGCGCCCCGACGAGGCACAGGCTTTGGCCGGTGGCTGGGGCTGGTTTACCCACGTCGAAGTGCTCGAACGGGGGCGCCTGCCTGTGGTGGTTCCCGCAGCGCAGGCTGATGTTGATCTGGGAGCGCTGACCTCTGCGCGCGCGCCGATCTCGGGTCTGAATTGGGACCGTCCGCATGTGATGGGTATTCTCAATGTCACCCCGGACAGCTTTTCCGATGGTGGGCAACATTCGCGCGAAACCGCTGCCACCCACGCCGCTGCGATGATCGACCAAGGCGCTGCGATCATCGATATCGGCGGCGAATCCACCCGTCCGGGTGCCGCGACCGTCGATGTGCCGGATGAAATCAGCCGCACGGCCCCCATCATCGCCGCGATCCGCGACGCCGGGTTCAGCACGCCGATCTCCATCGACACGCGCAAAGCTGCCGTTGCCGCCGCCGCCTTGGACGCAGGCGCGGATGTGGTGAACGATGTGGCCGGGTTCACCTATGACGCCGCACTCGCGCCGCTTTGCGCGGGCCGGGGCGTGCCCGTTTGCGTGATGCATGCTCAGGGCGACCCCGCGACGATGCACCACGATCCGCGCTACGACGATGTGCTGCTGGATGTCTACGATTTCCTGCGGGACCGGATCGAAGCGCTGACCGCCCAAGGCATCCCCCGCGACCAGATCATCGCCGACCCCGGTATCGGCTTTGGCAAGACGCTGGATCACAACATGGCGCTGCTGAACCGTCTGTCGCTGTTTCACGCGCTTGGCGTGCCGATTCTGCTGGGTGCCTCGCGCAAGAAGTTTATCGGCACCTTGGCGGATGTGCCTGACGCGTCACAGCGCGGCCCCGGATCGGTGGGCGCAGCACTGGCCGCACTCGGGCAGGGCGTTCAGCTGATCCGCGCCCATGACGTTGGGCTGCACACACAGGCCATTGCCCTTTGGCGCGCCTGTGTGGCACATCAGGCGTCATGAAAAAACTCTTTGGGACGGACGGTATTCGCGGCACCGCGAACACCGGCAACATGACAGCCGAAACCGCACTGCGCATCGGCGCTGCGGTCGGGCGCTATTTCAAACGCGATGCCAGCGGTGTGCACCGTGTCGTCATCGGCAAGGACACGCGCCTGTCTGGCTATATGTTCGAAAGCGCGCTGACCGCCGGTCTGACGTCAATGGGCATGAACGTGCTGCTGCTGGGCCCGGTGCCGACACCTGCCGTGGGTCTTCTGACACGCTCGATGCGGGCTGATCTGGGCGTGATGATCTCGGCCAGCCACAATCCGGCGCAGGACAACGGGATCAAGTTCTTCGGTCCCGACGGGTTCAAACTGTCCGATGCCGCCGAGGCCGAGATCGAAGAGTTGGTGCGCGACGGGGTTGCGCTGATCGATGCGGGCCAGATTGGTCGCGCCAAACGGATCGACGACGGGCGGTTTCGCTATATCGAGCGGATCAAGTCTTCGTTTCCGCGCCAGATGCGGCTGGACGGGCTGAAAGTCGTCGTCGATTGCGCCAATGGCGCCGCCCACCGCGCAGCCCCCGAAGCACTGTGGGAACTGGGTGCGACCGTGATCCCCATCGGCGTCACGCCGAACGGCTACAACATCAATGAGGGCTGCGGCTCGACCCATCCTCAAACCGCTGCCGAAGCCGTGGTGGCGCACGGTGCGGATGTGGGCATCTGCCTTGATGGCGATGCCGACAGGGTGATTCTGATCGACGAGAATGGCCAGATCGGTGACGGCGACCAGTTGATGGCGCTGATGGCCGCCCGCTGGGCCGACGAGGGCAAGCTGAAGGGCGGCGCGCTGGTGGCCACGGTGATGTCGAACCTTGGGCTGGAGCGCTTTCTCGAAGAGCGCGGCCTGCGGCTTGAGCGCACCAAAGTCGGCGACCGCTATGTGGTCGAGCGGATGCGCGAAGGCGGGTTCAATCTGGGTGGCGAACAGTCCGGGCATATCGTGATGACCGACCATTCGACCACCGGCGACGGGCTGCTGGCCGGTTTGCAGTTCCTGTCGGTCATGCTTCGCTCGGGTCAGCCTGCGAGTGCGTTGCTGCACAGTTTCGATCCTGTACCACAATTGCTGAAAAATGTACGTTATTCCGAAGGTCAGACGCCGCTGGACGATGCTTCGGTCAAGGCGGTGATCGCCGACGCCGAAGCGCAATTGCGCGGAAACGGTCGGCTGCTCATCCGCACCTCGGGCACTGAACCGCTGATCCGGGTCATGGCCGAAAGCGTTGATGCGCAGGTTCTGGACGACGCGGTGAACGCCGTGGTGGACGCGGTCGAGGCGGCGGTGGCTTGATCTTGGTCGCCACCTAAACCACGCGTCTGCCTGCAAACAACCGGCGCAATGCGCCATATTGGCTAAGTCCGACGCCCGCCAGTATCAGAGCCATCGCCAGCAGCATTGACGGTGGTGCGGGTTCGCCCAGCAGTACGATCCCCATCAGAACCGACCAGACGGGCACCTGATAGTTGGTCAGCGACATGAACACCGGCCCCGCCGAGCGGATCACCGTGACCCGCAGGAAATTCGCCAGCGCCGTGGGCACCAACCCCAGAAAGGCGATGATCAGCAAGGTCTGCACCGAAGGCATGGGGGGCGGCCCTTCGACGATCAATGCGGCGGGCACCGCAATAGTCGCGGCCACCAGCAGGACAACGGTGCTGAGACCGATAGGATCGACCTCGGGCAAGCGCCGCATCAGCACCGACGAGACGCCGTAGCAGCACGCGGCGGCGACGCAGGCCATGCGTCCCGCAGTTTCCAACCCCGCGCCGGTGCTTTCAAAGGCGCGGCCACCGATCAGCACGCATACACCCGCGAACCCGATCAGAAATCCGCAGGTGCGCCGCCATGTCAGCCGTTCACCTGGCACCAGAAAATGCGCCAGTGGCAAGACCGTCAGCGCTACCGAGGCCATTGAGACGCCTGCAAATCCCGAGGTCACGAATTGCTGGCCCCAGGCCAACAACATGAACGGCACTGCCGTACTGCCCGCGCCGATGGCCAGCAGCGTGGCCGTCGTGCCCGCGTCGGGGCGCGTGCTGAACAGCCGACCGCCCATCGCCTGCCAGATCACGAGCATCAATGTGGCGGCAAAGCCGATACGTCCGGCAGCCAGCCAGAACGGTGTGATGCCGGTCAAGGCAAGCTCTGTGACAAGGAATGTGGCACCCCATGTAAAGCCAAGGATGGCAACCAGCGCCCAGCTTTTCGCGGTAATCTCGGGTGACTGAGTCATCGGTGTATTTGCTTTCGTGTTCTTTGAGGAGCCCGGTTTAGGCTGGCAACCTCACTGCACGCGCGAGTGTCGCGGGATACTTTGATGACGCTCAAAGCATTTGGACAGGCCGAAGTCGAGCGGATTTGATGCCGCCCGGTGCCGTTGTGTCAGGGTCATTACGTCAAGGCCATTGCATCAAGGGCAGCGCGTGTATCGCTCTGCTCCGGGAATGGCTCCGGGTCCGTATCCGCGTGTGATCAGTGTTTTGCCCTCGTCGTGGACGCCGAGTACCATCTGGCGGTGCCATTTCCGGCCGTCTCCCTCAAAGGCAAAGTCGCCGACGATGCGGGTCGGGATCTGCGAGATCACGTCCGTCAGCACGCCTTTGGCCTTGGGGTAATTCAGGCTTGAACGGGTGACCTCGACCAGCCCCATGGGCGCAGAGGTGTTGGCGCAATTGGCCGAGGTGACGCCCCACAGACCCCGCAGCCCTTGGGGTATCTCGCCTGATAACACAGGCATCGCGGCCGCGTTCAACACAGCGGTAAGGGCGACGATCGACAAGGCATTGCGAAGCATGGTGATCTCCCGAGGTCAGGGTTCATCGTTGAAACGCGTGGTTTGTCTGTGCAGTTCCGCACCAAAAAAAAGCGACGGCGATAACTGGCCGGTGATAAAAAGCCCCGGCGTTTAAACCGAGGCTTTCAGGTCAGGATTGGACAGGTAGCTTAGTTCTTGGCCTTGTCGACCATTTTGCCTGCGGAAATCCACGGCATCATGCCGCGCAGTTTCTCGCCCGTCGCTTCGATCTGGTGCTCGTCGTTGATGCGGCGGGTGCCTTTGAAGAACGGCTGGCCCACCTGGTTTTCCGCCATGAAGTCACGCACGAACTTGCCGGTCTGGATGTCGGTCAGAACCGCCTTCATCCGGGCCTTTGTCTCGTCGTAGGGCAGGATGCGCGGACCCGAGACATATTCGCCGTATTCGGCTGTGTTCGAGATCGAGTAGTTCATGTTGGCGATGCCGCCTTCGTAGATCAGGTCGACGATCAGCTTCACTTCGTGCAGGCACTCGAAATAGGCCATCTCGGGCGCATATCCGGCCTCGACCAATGTCTCGAAGCCCATGCGGATCAACTCGACCAGACCGCCGCACAGAACCGCCTGTTCACCGAAGAGATCAGTTTCGCATTCTTCGCGGAAGTTGGTTTCGATGATGCCCGAGCGACCGCCACCGATGGCAGAGCAGTAGGACAGGCCGATTTCCAGCGCCTTGCCGGATGCGTCGCGGTCCACGGCCACAAGGCAGGGCACGCCGCCGCCTTTGGTGTATTCGCCGCGCACGGTGTGACCGGGGCCCTTGGGCGCCATCATGATGACGTCGATGCCTTCTTTCGGCTCGATCAGGCCAAAGTGTACGTTCAGGCCGTGGGCAAATGCGATGGCTGCACCTTCGCGGATGTTGTCGTGGACGTATTTCTTGTAGGTCTCGGCCTGCAGTTCATCGGGCATGGTGAACATTATCAGGTCGGCCCATGCGGCGGCTTCTGCGATGCCCATGGTTTTCAGGCCTTCGCCTTCGGCCTTGGCGATCGAGGGCGAGCCTTCGCGCAGGGCGACGACAAGGTTCTTGGCACCGCTGTCGCGCAGGTTCAGCGCATGGGCGTGACCCTGCGAGCCGTAGCCCAGAATGGCCACTTTCTTGTCCTTGATCAGGTTGATGTCGCAATCGCGGTCATAGTAAACGCGCATGGTGGTATCCTTCCATATGTCTCTGGCCCGCACCATATGCGTGGATCAAGGGATGGTCAGCGTAGGATTTTGAGTTTATTTGGCAAGATGAAGGGTGAATCATTCGCCTGAACCGCTAAAGGCATAAAAATCATGCTTGATGATCTGGACAGACGCATCCTGCGCCAATGGCAGGCCGATCCGACACTGACACCGGCGGAACTGGCCGAGCGGTGCGGCATGACGCCTGCGCGGGTGCAGCGGCGGCAGATGCGGTTGCTGGACACCGGTGCGGTCAAGGGCGTGCGGGCGGTGATAGACTGGCAGGCCTTGGGCTATACGGTCGAAGTGTCCTTGCGGGTGACGCTGGACAAGACGGTCGCCGTAGCCTTTGACGCGTTTCTGAAGGCGGCGCGCGAGGTGCCCGAGGTGGTCGAGATCCAGACCTTTCTGGGGCGTGTCGATGTGCGCCTGTCGGTGATCGCGCAGGATATGGCGCATTATCAGCGGATCTACCGCACACGGGTGCTGACCTTGCCGCATATCTCGGACATCGAGCCGCTGATGCATGTCGCGCGGATCAAATCGGATGAGCGGTTGCCGATATGATCGACATCGACGACATCGACCGTGCGTTGCTGCGCGCGCTGGCGCTGGACGCCACGCAAAGTGCAGGCGCATTGGGCCGTGATCTGGGCCTGTCGCAGCCTGCCACATGGCGGCGGATCAAGCGGTTGAAGGACAGCGGCGTGATCGCCGGACACCGGTTGCAGATCGACGCCGAGGCCGTGGGATTTGGCGTGACGGTGTTTCTGGGGGTAAAGCTGGCGACCAAGGGCCGTGTCAGTCTGGAGGATTTCGAGCGCGCGGTCACCGCGATCCCAGAGGTGCAGACGGTGGAACATGTGCTGGGCCTTTATGACTACCGCCTGCGCGTGGTGGCGCGGGACCTGTCCGATTTCGAGCGCGTGCTGCGGCGCAGGATCATGACGCTGCCGGGGGCGGGCGATGTCGAGGCCAACGTGCTGCTGAGCGAAGAGCGTTTGACCGGCCCTATCAGCTGACTGGCCCTATCAGCTGACTTGGCTTTTGCCACGCGGTCGGCTTAGGTGTGGGGCAACGTCAGACTGAAGGAGGCCGATCATGGCATTGCTCGACACTGTTGACCCGCAAGGGATGGATGAATTTTCGGTGGTCTTCACCGACCGCTCGCTGAACCACATGTCCGCCGCCTTTCAAAAGGTGATGAAGGACATCTCGGCCATGCTCAAAGAGGTCTACGGTGCCGACGCGGTGACGATTGTGCCCGGTGGCGGCACCTACGGCATGGAGGCGGTGGCGCGCCAGTTCGCCCGTGGGTCGCGCGTGCTGGTCGTGCGCAACGGCTGGTTCAGCTACCGCTGGAGCCAGATCATCGAAAGCGGCGATCTGACCGGCGAAACAACCGTGCTGAAAGCCCGCCAGACCGGCAATTCAGCGCCGCAGCCTTTTGCGCCTGCACCCATCGAAGAGGTCGTGGCCGCAATCCACGAGGGCAAGCCCGAGATCGTGTTTGCGCCCCATGTGGAGACCAGCGCCGGGGTGATCCTGCCCGATGACTATCTGGCCGCGATGGCCGCCGCCGCGCATGAGGTCGGCGCGCTGATGGTGCTGGACTGCATCGCGTCGGGCTGTGCCTGGGTCGATATGCGCAAGCTGGGCATCGATGTGTTGCTGTCGGCACCGCAAAAGGGTTGGAGCGCGTCACCTTCCGCCGGTCTGGTAATGATGTCCGACCGTGCGCTGGCGCGGATGGAGCAGACGACGTCCGACAGCTTTGCGATTGATCTCAAGAAATGGCACCGGATCATGCAGGCCTATGAAAACGGCGGCCATGCCTATCACGCGACGATGCCCACAGACGCGCTGCGCGCGTTTCGCGACACGATGGTCGAGACCCGCGATTACGGCTTTGGCCGCCTGAAAGAGGCGCAATGGCAGTTGGGCGATGCGGTGCGCAAAATGCTGGCGGATCGTGGTGTGGTGTCGGTGGCGGCGGAAGGCTTTGGCGCGCCGGGTGTCGTGGTGTCCTATACCGCCGATCCGCAGATTCAGAACGGCAAGAAATTCGCCGCCGAAGGCATGCAGATCGCCGCGGGTGTGCCGCTGGCCTGTGACGAGCCTGCGGATTTCTCGACGTTCCGGCTGGGGCTGTTCGGGCTGGACAAGCTGTATGACGTGGACGCGACGCTGGCCCGACTGGAAGATGCCTTGGACAAGGTGCTGTAGCCTAGCGGACCCCAAGTCCCATCTGCATCAGCGTCTTGCGCACCGGTGCCAGCGCATAAAGTGCGTTCAGCGCCACCGCCCGCGCGTCCCTCAGCGCGGGCGTGCTGACCTGTGACGCGCGGTTCAGCGCATCAATGCCCGCCACCCGCACGCGCATGTCGCGGATACGCGCGGCGTTGTAGGCGTCCAGCATCTGTGCGTCGCCAAGGTGGTCAGGCCGTGCCAGCGCCAGGTCCAGCAGGGTCGAAAGATCGGACAGGCTCATGTTCAGGCCCTGCGCGCCGATGGGGGGCAGCACATGCGCGGCCTCGGCCATCAGGGCGATCCGCTGACCGCTGAGACGTTCTGCCTGTTGGCTGATGATCGGCCAGATCGTGCGTTGCGAGGCCAGCGTCAGCGGGCCAAACAGGTGGCAACTGCGCGTGGACATCTCGGCCTCGAACGCGGGCACGTCCAGCGCCATGCGGGCCTGCGTCGCGGGGCCGTCGTCCATCCACACCACGGCAGAGCTGGGCAGTCCCTCGTGATCTGGCAGCGGCACCAGCGTGAAGGGGCCGCCGGTGCGGTGCACTTCGGTCGAGACGTTGTCGTGCGGGATCGGATGGGTCACGGCGAAGGCCAGCGCCTTTTGCCCGTAGCGCGTTGTTTTCACGCCAATGCCTGCCGCCTGCCGCATCGGTGAATTGCGCCCGTCGGCGGCGATGACCAGTTTGGCGCGCACGCTTGTGCCGTCGGTCAGCCGCACGCGTGCTTCGGCGGTGCGGGTCAGCAGGCTGTCGGTGCCGGTGCCGGGGCGAAAATCGACGTTGGGCAGGTCCTTCAGCCGTGCCACCATCTCGCGGCGCAGACGCCAGTTGGGCAGGTTCCACCCGAATGGCAGGTCGGAGATATCGGACGCACGGAAATCGCGGGTCAGGCGCGGGGTGCCTTCTTCGCCGCCCGCATCGACGATGCGCATGATTTTCAGCGGCGCGGCGTAGGGCTCCAGCTGGTCCCACAGGCCTGCGGCTTTCAGAACCTCTCGGGCGGGCTGCAACATGGCGGTGGTGCGCATGTCGGCGCCTGCGGCCTCGCGCTCGGTGACGGGTGGGGCGGGGTCGACGCAGATCACGTCGAAGCCCGCGGTGCCAAAGGCCGCCGCCGCGGTCAGCCCCGCGACACCGCCGCCGGAAATCAGGATATCGGTTTCTATCATGGGAGACAGTTTAGATCGGTGCGCGGCAGAGGAAAGGCGGCAAAGCGTCCTATCCGACCAATCGCGCCAGAAATCCCGACAGATCGTCGGTGTGGTGGTGGATGTGATCGGCGGGGGCGGCCACATCCGCCACATGCACGGTGCGCATCCCCATTGCATGGGGGGCGGCCAGATTGCGGGTGTCATCCTCGAACATCGCGGCGACATCGGGGCGCAGCCCGTCGGCGGCAAAGATCGTCTCGAAGGCTTCGCGGTCGGGCTTGGGCAGGAAATTGGCGTGCTCGACCCCGTAGATCGCGTCGAAACATCCCGCCAGCCCGCGCGCGGCCAGCACCCGTTCGGCATAGGGGCCGCAGCCGTTGGTATAGACGATGCGCCGCCCCGGCAGGGCGCGCAGCCGTGCGGCAAGGACGGCATCGGCCACGAGATGCGTCAGGTCTATGTCGTGCACATCCGTCAGGTAAGGTGCCGGATCGACGCCATGTTCGCGCATCAGCCCCGCCAGCGTGGTGCCGTGGGTGCGCCAGTAATGCACGCGCAGGCGGTCGGCCTCGGCGCGGTCGACGCCGATGGCGGCCATGACATAGGCTGTCATGCGCACCTCGATCTGGTCGAAGAGGCGTGCGGAGGGGTGATAGAGCGTGTTGTCGAGGTCAAAGACCCAGGACGTCACGTGAGAGAAATCAGTCTGTGGCATGGGCCAAGTCCTAGGCCCGCGCGGCGTGTCATGCAAGCGCCAAGGCTTGCGCAGGCGCACCCCGCGCCCTTAGGGTGCGCGCAAAGAATGCCGAACGCCGGAGCGCGGGATGAAGCCAGTGAACACAGACGCCTATTCGATGATCCTTGAGGCTATCGACATGGGGCAATACCGCCCCGGCGACCGGCTGGTGGAAAGCGAACTTGCGGACCGGTTCGGCATGTCGCGCACCCCGATCCGCGAGGCTTTGCAACGGCTTGAAACGCAATCGCTGCTGGCGCGCGACGGGCGCAGCCTGATCGTGGCGTCGCTGGATCACAACCAGATGGCCGAGCTTTATGTGGTGCGCGGCGAGCTTGAGGGGCTGGCCGCAGCGCAAGCCGCGCGTCATGCCACCGCCGAAGAGGTCCGTGTGTTGCGCGAGATGGTCGAGGCGGACAACAAGCTGCTGAGCGATCCCGGTGCGATGGCCCGTGCCAACCGGCGGTTCCACAAACAGATCCATCTGGCCTCGCACAACCGCTATCTGGTGCAGCAACTGGATCTGGTGCACCGCAGCATGGCGCTGATGGCGACGACGACACTGGCTGCCGACGGGCGCGCGGCGATTGCCCAGCAAGAACACGATGCCATCGTGCGCGCCATCGAGGCAGGCGACGAGGTGGCGGCGGGTGCCGCCCTGCGCGAACATATCTCGGTGGCGTTCATGACACGGCTGAAGCTGGACGCGGCGCGACGCGAGGAAGAGGGCTGATCGGGAAGGGGCTTGGCGGGGCTTTGGCGGTGTAGCGTCAAACCTCCTCGGTCGCCTCGGCATAGCCGTGTTGGGTTTTGTCCCAAAAGAACGGCTGGGCGATCATCTCGTGCAGGGCCTTGTAGGCAGCAAGTGCGCCCAGCGGGAAATAGAACATCATCGTCGGCACCCATTTCAGCAGATGGCGGTGCGCGCGTCCCGAAACTGCCGTCAGCCCAAGGATCAGGTTCAGCACTTCGGACACCACGAAGAGTACGATCATCAGCCAGACGGCCTGCGTTCCCAAAGTCAGTTGCACCGGGTGCGGCACCCCCAGCGGGATCAGCCAGAACGACCACAGGAACGGGGCTGCTGCGAACTGTGAAAAGGTCGCCAGAAAGATCACCTGCAGGCCTGCGACACGTTTCCAACCCAGTTCGCGCAGCAGTTGGCGCGGGTTTCGCATGTGGACGAAATAGGTGATCATGAACCCCTTGAGCCAGCGCGAGCGTTGCCGGACCCAGCGCCAGGGGCGGCAATTGGCTTCTTCAAAAGTGACCGTGGGCAGCAGTTCGGTGCGATAGCCGTGGCGCGCAAGCCGCACGCCCAGATCGGCGTCTTCGGTGACGTTATGTGCGTCCCAGCCGCCCAGCCGTTCCAGTATATTGCGCCGAAAGAACAGCGTGGTGCCGCCCAGCGGGATCACCAGGCCCAGGCGCGCGATGCCGGGCAGGACCAGCCGCCACCACGTCGCATATTCAATGGTGAAACAGCGCGACATCCAGTTGGTGCGCGGGTTGTAATAGTCGAGCATCCCCTGAAGGCAGGCGACCTCGGGTGGGGCCGTCTGGAACCGCAAAACGACCTTTTCGATCTGGTCGGGCTCGGGTGCGTCCTCGGCATCCCAGACCCCGATGATCGAGCCTTTGCAGAAATCCAGCGCGTAGTTCAGCGCCCGCGGCTTGGTGGTCAGGCAATCGGCGTCGGGCACTTCGATCACGCTGATCCACGCGGGCAGATCGGTGCGTGCGATCGTCTCGCGGGTCATGGTGTCGCTGGCTTCCAGCACCAAGACCACTTCGAGCAGGGACTTGGGGTAGGTCAGCCGTTCCATGCGCTTTATCAATGCGTTGGCGATTTCTTTCTCGTGCAGCAGCGGCACCATCACCGATACGCGCGGCAGACGAAACGGCTGAGGAAGAGGCGGGGGAGGCGCCCTGCGGCGGCGCAGGCCCGCGACGGCCTGCGCGATCAGGGCGGCGCCCTTCATTGCAGTCGTGGCCATCAGCGTCAGCACTGCCCACAGGCAGGCGGCGGTCACCGTCCACGCAGGCACCAGCATAAGGCATGCCATCAGCGCAAATCCGACTGCCCACAGCCACAGCGTTCGCGCCTGGGTGCTGGCCCCCCAGTTGCGACAGCTCTCATGGGCCGGCACCCGGGTGATCGCCTTGTGTGCCAGGTCGGTTCTATACAGTCGCCCGATCTGGTCGCGAATGGCGGCAGCGTCCGCGATCACCGGCAAGAGCGCGGGCCCTCTGACACCGATGCTGCGCGCGAGTTGATCGAATGTATCGGGCCGCGCCGTGGCGACCAGCAGCGTGTTGTCCACCCACATCCAGGGCACCACCTGAAAATGCAGGCACAGGTCGTGCGATAGTGCATCTGCTATGCTGCGACGGGGCGGGGTCGCGCGCAGATCAATCTGCTGGGCGTTGTGCTGTTTGGCCAGTGCCGCGAGCAGATCAGCGCTTTGCACTGTTCCTTCGGCCACCAGAATATCGCCCAGACGGGTTTCGACACGCCGCTGCAGGTTCAGTGCGTTCAGCAACTCTTGTTGTGTGATCAGACCATCGGCGACCAGTTGGCGGCCCATCGGCAGGGTCGTGCGTTCGTCCGCTACGCTGGTGGGCGCCAGAAGTCGCAGCCTCAGATCGCTCATGTAACCTCTCCGCCCGGATGACACGGGATGACACCTGAGGTCATCTTGGGCGGAACGAGGTTAATGGCGGGTTAAGACTATCGGGTCGATTTTAAGGTTTTGGCGACGTCAAGGTTTCAGCGAGGCCTGCCGAGATGGCACGGTCAGCTCGCGCGTGCGGCCATCGCTTCGGCAAAGCGCTCGAACAGGTAATAGCTGTCTTGCGGGCCGGGGCTGGCTTCGGGGTGGTGCTGCACGGAATAGACCGGGCGGCCCTCCATGCGAATGCCGCAGTTCGAGCCGTCGAACAGCGATGTGTGGGTTTCGATCACACCCTTGGGCAGGCTTTGACCGTCGACCGCAAAGCCGTGGTTCATCGAGGTGATTTCGACCTTGCCGGTCTCGTGATCCTTGACCGGGTGGTTCGCGCCGTGGTGGCCGTGGCTCATCTTGACGGTTTTTGCACCCAAGGCACGCGCAAGCATCTGGTGGCCCAGACAAATGCCGAAAACGGGCAGGTTGGTCTGTTCTAGAATGCCCTTGATCATCGGCACGGCATAGACGCCTGTGGCTGCGGGATCACCGGGGCCGTTGGTCAGGAAAACACCGTCGGGATTGTGCGACATCACCTCTTGGGTGGTGGCGGACGCGGGCAGCACGGTCACATCGCACCCTGCCGATGCAAGGCAGCGCAGGATGTTGCGCTTGGCACCGTAATCGACGGCCACAACTTTGTATTTAGGGTCTTTTTGCGGCAGATAGCCGTCGGGCCAAGCCCACCGCATCTCGTTCCAGCGATAGGATTGCGCGCAGGTGACGTCCTTGGCCAGATCGACACCGACGAGGCCTGCGAAACCGCGCGCGGCTGCGACCAGCTTTTCGGTGTCGAACACACCGTCGGGATTGTGGGCCAGGGTAACATGGGGCGCACCTGCCTGCCGGATGGCGCGTGTCAGCCGACGGGTATCGACACCGCCGATTGCGATGCGACCACGTGCGGCCAGCCAGTCGCCCAGCGTGCCCTTGCTCCGCCAGTTCGACGGCTCGGTCGGCATCCATTTCACCACCATGCCTTCGGCGACCGGATTGGCGGTCTCATCGTCTTCGGGCGTGATGCCGGTGTTGCCGATGTGCGGGAAGGTAAAGGTGACGATCTGCCCGGCATAGGACGGGTCGGTCATGATTTCCTGATAGCCGGTCATCGCGGTGTTAAAGCACAATTCGGCCTGTGTCTGGCCGGTGGCGCCAAACCCCACCCCGTAGAAAAGCGTGCCATCGGCAAGGGCAAGACAGGCGGTCGGGTGCGTGGGAGCGTGCGCGGACATGGGCGGCCTCATGTGTACAGGGATGCGGGCAAAGTCGCGCGAAACTAGTCATTGCGACAGGCAGGGTCAAGTGCGCGCGCTAATTTACGAAATCGTTATTTATCAATTGGTTGGGCAGAATAGCAATGGTTGCGGCTGGGCTGGCGTTTGGGTATTGTCGCAATCTTATCATCAACCCATGGGGATGGGACACAATTATGGATATGCGAGCCCGGATTTCGACTGCTTTGAAGCAGGCGATGAAGGAAAGAGCCACCGACAGGCTTTCGACGCTGCGGCTGATCAATGCCGCGTTCAAGGACCGGGACATCGATGCGCGTGCCGCAGGGGCCGAGGACGGCGTCGACGA
Source organism: Sulfitobacter sp. (assembly GCA_024636445.1). GTDB lineage: Bacteria > Pseudomonadota > Alphaproteobacteria > Rhodobacterales > Rhodobacteraceae > Pseudosulfitobacter. The sequence goes on along the minus strand of JAGXHE010000005.1, from coordinate 5,782 downwards.
TGCCGCTCTGCTGGCGATCCTGAGCCGGATGGTCAAGCAAAGGCAGGAAAGTGCGCGCGCCTATGAAGAGGGCGGGCGTCTGGATCTGGCCGAGGCGGAGCGCTCTGAAGTCGAGATCATCGAAGAGTTCCTGCCGCAACAGCTGAGCGAAGAGAAAAGCGCAGCAGCTGTCGATGCCGCCCTTGCCGAAGTGGGTGCCGACAGCATCCGCGACATGGGCAAGGTGATGGCGGTGCTCAAGGCGAAATATACCGGCCAGATGGACTTTGCCGTCGTCGGACCGATGGTCAAGGACCGTCTGAGCAACTGACGGCCACGGCGTCGCAAGAGGCGCCTATCCCGAAAATTCCACGCTGCCGCCCCAACGGGCGGTATCGCTCTGCGCTAGCGGCGCAGGGCGCGGTTCAGCTCGTCGTAGAGTTCGATCCGCTCGTCTTCGGACAAAAACGCGCCGATCTCGACCTCGCGGCCCATGCCTTTGAGCGTGACGTAATGCGGCACCGGGCCGTCTTTTTCGTATTTGGTGACCTGGGTCCAGTAGCGGTTGCATTCCCATTCCTGCGTGTCGCCCTTGGGGTTGGTGCGGGTCAGCTGTGCGGTGTCGCCCGACAGGGTCAGCACCTCGGTGATCTGGCGCATGCGGTGATTGTGTTGCAGCGCGAAATACACCCCCCAGACCGCCAGCATGGTGAACGGCAGCAGGCCCCACAGCAGTGGCGTGCCCAGCAGCGGCAGGGTCGGGATCAACAGCAGCGTAAAGGTGCTGAGCACAAAGGCAGCCATGCCACGCGCGGGCAGCGATTGGTGCGGCCACAGGTGCAGCTCTTGGGTCGGAGCGGTTGGGATGGTGGTCCAGTTGTAGGGCATGGGATGCGCTTTGACGGTTACTTGACTATTACGAGTCGCACTTACGGTAGCACTGCGGCGCGCAGGGGCAATGCGACATGCTGTTTTGTGAAAGACGGGCGGGATATCAGGGGCGCTGCCCCTCGGCCTTGCGGCCTCACCCCGGAGTTTAGCTTGCAAGATGAAAGGGGGCGTCGGCGCATAGTAAAAGGGCCCCGACCGCCGTCGGAGCCCTTTGATGTTTGGTTCAGGATGGGCCGGTGCCTAGTGGCGCTGGTGGTCCCATTCTTCCTGCTTGGGCAGGGTTTCGAACGTGTGCTCGGGCGGCGGGCTGGGCAGTGTCCATTCCAGCGTATCCGCATACTCGTTCCACGGGTTGTTTTCCGTGACGCGTGCGCCTCTGAACAGCGAGTAGAACACGATTCCGAAGAAGAAAAGGAACGACGCGAAGGACAGGAACGCACCCCAGCTCGAAACATAGTTCCACAGGGAAAATGCTTCGGGGTAGTCGATGTAACGACGTGGCATACCCTGACGGCCCAGGAAGTGCTGCGGGAAGAAGGTGATGTTCGCACCGATGAACATCATCCAGAAGTGCAGCTTGCCTGCCCATTCAGGATACATGCGGCCGGTCATCTTGGGGAAGTAGAAGTAGATCCCCGCAAAGATCGCGAACACGGCGCCCAAGGACATCACGTAGTGGAAGTGTGCCACGACGTAGTATGTGTCGTGATAGGCGCGGTCGACTGCCGCCTGGCTGAGAACGATGCCGGTGACGCCACCGACGGTGAACAGGACCAGGAAGCCGAAGGCCCAGAGCATCGGTGTCTTGAACTCGATCGAGCCCATCCACATCGTCGCGATCCACGAGAACACCTTGACCCCTGTGGGGACCGCGATGACCATCGTCGCCAGCATGAAGTAGGACTGCTGGTTCAGCGACATGCCGACCGTGTACATGTGGTGCGCCCACACGACAAAGCCCAGCACACCGATCGCGATCAACGCCCAGACCATCGGCAGATACCCGAAGATCGGCTTGCGCGAGAAGGTGGCGATGACGTGGCTGATGATCCCGAAGCCCGGCAGGATCACGATGTACACTTCGGGGTGACCGAAGAACCAAAGGATGTGCTGGTAAAGGACCGGATCGCCGCCGCCGGCCGGATCGAAGAAGGTGAAACCAAAGTTGCGGTCCATCAGAAGCATGGTGATCGCGCCCGCCAGAACCGGCAGGGACAGCAGGATCAGCCAGCTGGTGACGAAAATCGACCACGAGAACAGAGGCACCTTGAACAGGGTCATGCCGGGGGCACGCATGTTCAGGAAGGTCGTGATCATGTTGATCGCACCCAGGATCGACGAGGCACCCGAGACGTGGACCGCAAAGATTGCGAGATCCATGGCCATGCCGCCTTCGCGCACCGAGAGTGGCGGATACAGAACCCAGCCAACGCCCGCGCCGTGCTGTCCACCCTCGGAGGGGGCCAGAACCGAGCAGACGGCCAGTGTGGTACCGGCGACATACATCCAGAAGGACAGGTTGTTCATCCGCGGAAACGCCATATCCGGCGCGCCGATCTGCAAAGGCATGAAATAGTTGCCAAACCCGCCGAACAGGGCGGGAATCACCACAAAGAACATCATCAGGATGCCGTGGCCGGTGATCAGCACGTTCCAGAGGTGTCCGTTGGGGGTACATACGTCGGAGGATGCGATCAGTCGCGCGCCTTCCTGACACATGAATTGAACGCCGGGGTTCATCAGTTCGAGGCGCATGTAAACGGTGAATGCGACCGAGATGAAACCGGCGAAAGCCGATACGATAAGGTACAGAATACCGATATCTTTGTGGTTTGTGGACATGAACCAGCGGGTAAAGAACCCGCGTTCGTCGTGATGATCGTGCCCGTGAATGGCTGCGTCTGCCATGCGGTGCCTCCTGCTGAGATGTCTGCGGACCATGCCAAGAACGGCGATACCCCGGATATTCAGTGGTTCTAGAGTGTTGGCGCGGCTGCATCAATGGATGATCTTGCCGCAGGCCGGGAATAATTGTCGCGGGCAGCGCGCGTGCCGGGCCCGATCAGTTGAAAGTTTTGAATTGTGCACAAATGCGCTATTTCCTCGCCAGTTCAAGCTGAGGGAAGGGAATGTCGTGGCTCAAGAGTTGCAAAAGCGTCTGTATGGGGCCCTGACCGATGGCGATGAACAGGCAGGTTCGGGACAGATCCGCGCCTTTGCCACGCATTTCACCGCGCTGACCGCATCCAAGCTGGCCGGAGGGCTGGTGGACCCCAAACTGGTGCTGTCGTCATTGCTGGTGGCGCTTGGGGCTCCCGGCGCGCTGGTGGGTGCATTGGTGCCGGTGCGCGAAGCGGGTGCGCTGTTGCCGCAACTGGCGCTGGCGGCGTGGATCGAGCGCTCGAAGCAGCGCAAATGGTTCTGGGCCGTGGGCTCCATGGGGCAGGGGGCCGCCGTGCTTGGCATGGCTGCGGCTGCCTTGACGCTCGAAGGCGCTGCGGCGGGCTGGGTGATATTGGCCTGTCTGGCGGTGCTGGCCATCTGCCGCTCGGCAGGGTCGGCCAGCCACAAGGACATTCTGGCGCGCACATTGGACAAGGGCACGCGCGGCACGGTGTCGGGGCTGGCGGGCACCATCGGTGCGGTGGGCGTGCTGGTGTTTGCGCTTTTGCTCAGCTTTGGGGTCATCCCCGGCACGCCATCTGCGATTGCTGCCGTGATCGCGCTGGCGGGGGTGTTGTTGATCCTGGCGGGGCTGGTTTTCACCCGACTGGACGAGCCTGAGGCCGATATTGAGGATATGGAACAGGGGCTTGGCGGTGTACGTGCGGTCTTTGCCCCGCTGCGCGAGGATGCCCAGTTGCGTCGTTATATCCTGACGCGCACCCTGCTGATTTCGACAGCTTTGGCACCGCCTTTCGTGGTGATGCTGTCGGCGTCACAGGGCGAAAGCGTCAGCCTCGGGCAGTTGGGGCTGCTGGTGCTGGCCTCCTCTGCGGCGGCGATCGTGTCGTCCTATATCTGGGGGCGGCTGTCGGATCGGTCGTCGCGGCGCACGTTGATATTCGCGGGGCTGTCGGCGGCGGCTGTGCTGGCTCTGGCGGCAATCATCGGCACATTGACGGGCGGTCTGGGCGGCTCTTTCGGCGCTGCGGGTTTCGTATTCGCGGCCAAGATCGCCTATGAAGGCGCGCGCGCCGGGCGCAAGACCTATCTGGCTGACATGGACGCGCACGGCCAAAAGGCCGTCTACACCGCGCTCAGCAATTCGATCCTGGGTGTGATGCTGTTGCTGGGCGGGGGATTCGGACTGCTGGCCGATCTGGTCGGGCCTGCGCTGGTGCTGGGCATTTTCGCCGCGATGGCGGCAGGCGGCGCGCTGGTCGCGGTGGGACTGCGCGAGGTTCAGGCGGGCGCGCAGGACGACTGATTTCCGAACACGCTGTCAAAGCTGCGGCGCAAGGCGACGTCGACGTCGTCCATCGTGACCGGCAGGCCCAGATCGACCAGAGATGTCACCCCGTGATCGGTAATGCCGCAAGGCACGATGCCGCTGAAATGCTCAAGATCCGGTTCAACGTTGATGCTGATTCCGTGAAAGCTGATCCATTTGCGCAGTCGGATGCCGATGGCCGCGATCTTGTCCTCGGCCACCGAGCCATCGGGCCCAAGCGGCTTGTCGGGCCGCGCCACCCAGACACCGACACGGCCATCGCGGATCTCGCCCCTGACGTTGAAGCTGTCGAGCGTGTCGATCACCCAAGCTTCGAGATCGCGCACGAAACACCGCACGTCGCGCCCGCGCTTGCCCACGTCCAGCAGCGTATAGGCAACCCGCTGGCCCGGTCCGTGATAGGTATATTGCCCGCCACGCTTGGTCGGGTAGACGGCAAAACGGTCGGGATCGGTCAGATCGGCGGGCTTGGCCGAGGTGCCTGCGGTGTAGAGGGCAGGATGCTCAAGCAGCCAGATACATTCGTCCGCGGTGCCCGCTGCAATCTGGGCGGCACGCTCTTCCATCCACGCCTCGGCTGTGCGGTAATCGGTCAGGCCGGGGGTGGTGATCCATTCGACCATATGTTCAGGCGGCCTCTTCCAGCGTCTGGCGCAGAATTTGCGCATAGTTTTCGGCACCCTGCGCGCCGGTAACCAGATACTTACCGGCAAAGACCATCGACGGCACGCCCGAAATCCCGCGTGATGTCCAGAATTGCTGCTTTTCACGCACGCTTTCGGCCAATGCGCCGCTGTCCAGCACCTCGCGGGCGGCTTTTTCGTCGATGCCCGCGGATGTGGCCACGTCGATCAGCACTTGGGCGTCGGACACATCGCGATTGTCGGTGAAATGCGCCTTGAACAGCGCCATTTGCAGGGGGTGTTGCAGCCCCTGGGATAGGGCAAAATCCAGCAACTGATGCGCCTGAAACGAATTCACGATGCGGCTTTCGAGGGTAAAGTTGAACTCAAACCCCAGAGAGTTGCCAAGGTCCTGCATCTGCTTGCGGTTTTGTGCGGATTGCTTGGCACTTGCGCCATATTTCTCGGCGATATGCTCGGCGGTGTTCTGTCCTTCGGGCGGCATTTGTGGGTTCAGCTCAAACGGATGCCACCGAATACGCGCGCCGATGCCGGTGGCGGCGAGCGCCTGTTCCAGCTGTTGGTACCCGATGATGCACCACGGACACATGACGTCCGACACGATATCGACATCGACAACAGAGCTTTGAGGCTCGGGGCTATGCGGTTGGGTTTCTTCGGGCATGGGCGATTTGGACATAGGATAGGGACCTTTCTGCTTTGCCTATAGGTCGTATCTGTGCCGCCGAATTGCAACCCGCAGGGACATGTGCGCCCGCGCGGCAAATTTCCACTTCACATCCGAACAGAGGCGGTTTATAGCCCGCTCACCAAG
>JAGXHE010000050.1 GCA_024636445.1 Sulfitobacter sp. | reverse complement strand
TGTGTTGTTCATCAGGGGGCCGGATTGGTAGGCCGGATCATGGTGGTAGCCGAAGGCGGTGTTTTCCCATGCGTGGAAATCCATGATCAGCCCTTCGCGCTGGCGGTCTTCGGGCACGTGGGCGATGCCGCGCGCCCGGCGTGATTGGCCGTCGGCATGTTTGCCGCTGAGGTCGATGGGATCGCCGTTCAGCGTGACCGTACCGGTGCCGTGGGCATAGCCGCCCAGAAGCTCCAGCAGTTCGGACTGGCCGTTGCCCGCCACACCGGCGATGCCGAGGATTTCGCCTGCACGCACTTGCAGGTCGATACCCTTGAGCCGCTTGACGCCCGCCTCGTCGGTCACATGCAGGTCCTTGATGTCAAGTACGACCTTGCCGGGGGTCGCGGGGGCCTTATCCACACGGAGTAGCACCTTGCGGCCGACCATCAGCTCGGCAAGATGCGCGGGCGAGGTCTCGGCGGTCTTTAGCGTGGCGGTCATTTCACCGCGCCGCATGACGCTGACGGTGTCGGTGATGTCCATGATCTCGCGCAGCTTGTGGGTGATCAGGATGATGGTCTTGCCCTCTTCGCGCAGCCGTCCCAGGATACGGAAAAGCTGGTCGGCTTCGGGCGGGGTCAGCACGCCGGTGGGTTCGTCCAGGATCAGGATGTCGGCGCGGCGGTACAGTGCCTTGAGGATCTCGACGCGCTGCTGCATGCCCACGCCCAGATCCTCGATCACCGCGTCGGGGTTCACGTTCAGCCCGTATTCCTGCTCCAGCGCCACCAGTTCCTTGCGGGCCTTGCCCAGCGAGGTGGTCAGCGACCAGCCGCCTTCGGCGCCCAGAATGATGTTTTCAAGCACGGTGAAGTTCTCGACCAGCTTGAAGTGCTGGAACACCATGCCGATGCCTGCCGAAATTGCGGCCTGACTGTCGGTTATTTCCTTTTTGGTGCCGCCGATGAAAACCTCGCCTGCGTCGGCTTTGTAAAAGCCGTAGAGGATGCTCATCAGGGTGGATTTGCCTGCTCCATTCTCGCCGATGATCCCGTGGATCGTGCCGGGCATCACGCGGATCGAGATGTCCTTGTTGGCCTGCACTGGTCCAAAGGCCTTGGATATGCCTTTGAGTTCAATTGCGGGGGCAACAGTGGTGGCGGTCATGGCTGGCGAACCCTTTGTCTTGCGAAAGGGCCGCGCCAAAGTGAATGACGCGGCCCTTGATGGCTATGTGATCAGATCAGAAAGTCAGTGCAGGGCAGCTGTCGTCGGACGTGTAATCGTGTACGGCAATGTCGCCCGCCGCGATCGAGGCTGCTGCCGCGTCGACGTCGGTTTGCATCTGCGCGCTCACCAGTTCGGCGTTGTTCTCGTCCATCGCATAGCCGACGCCACCGTTGGCCAGATTGAGAACCTGAATGCCGCCTTCCAGATCTTCGCCCGCCGTCATCGATTCGTAGACCGCGACATCAACGCGTTTCAGCATCGAGGTCAGAACCTTGCCGGGGTGCAGGTGGTTTTGGTTGCTGTCCACGCCGATCGACAGGATGCCTTCGTCAGCGGCAGTCTGCAGAACGCCTACTCCGGTGCCGCCCGCCGCGGCATAGACCACGTCAGCGCCCTGGCTGATCTGCGCCTTGGTCAGCTCCGAGCCTTTGACAGGGTCGTTCCAGGCCGCAGGTGTGGTGCCGGTCATGTTGGCGATAATGGTCGCATCGGGGTTCACCGCCTTGACGCCTTGGGCATAGCCACAGGCGAATTTGCGGATAAGCGGGATGTCCATGCCGCCGATAAAGCCGACTGTGCCGGATTCCGACGCCTGGGCTGCCATCATGCCGACCAGATAGGAACCTTCGTGCTCGGTGAAGCCGATTACCTTGACGTTGGGCGCTTCGACCCAGCCGTCGATGGTGACGAATGTGGTGTCGGGATAATCAGGTGCCACGACTTCCAGCGCGCTGGAGAATGCGAAACCGGTGGTGATGACCGGGTTGGAGCCCGATTCTGCGAAACGGCGCAGGGCCTGTTCGCGTTGCGCTTCGGATTGCATTTCGATTTCGCGGAACGTGCCGCCGGTTTCTTCGGACCAGCGCTGTGCGCCGTTGAAGGCGGCTTCGTTGAAGGATTTGTCGAATTTGCCGCCCAGATCATAGATCAGCGCTGGTTCGGCAAAGGCGGTTCCGGCAGTCAGGGCCAGCCCGGCAGCGGCGCCCAGAAATTTTTGCATAAGGGTCATTTGGTATCTCCCAGTTTTCGTGTTTGGAGCCTGCCGCCCGATGGGGCAGCGGGGCCCGGCGCCCGTGCATTTCTGTGTGCATATCAGGCAGATCAGATTGATCAGATGCAAATAAGGCCGCACCGCTCGGGCGGGGTCAACCGGTTTTTCCTTGGATGACGCCGGATCGGGGTGGAATCGCTTGGCTGACCTCGGGTGAGGTCAGCCAAGCGGCGCACGCATGAGCAAGGCATCAACCGCTTCGGCACCTGAACGCCGGTAATATCCGGTCCGGCGGCCAGCGGGTACAAAGCCGCAAGCCGCGTAAAGCGCGCAGGCGGGGGCGTTGTCGGCTGCCACGTCGAGAAAGGCTTCGCTGGCGGTTGCGGCAGCCTGTGCCATCCAGTCCGACATCAGCGCGCGTCCGGTCCCCTGACCCTGATGGTCGGGATGAACAGCGATTGTCAGCAACTCTGCCTCGCCTGCGACCACTCGGACGAGGGCGAATCCCTGCGGTTGCTGGCTGATGAATACATGAGGGCTTTCGAGAAGGGTTGCGAACTCAGATGCCGACCAGGGCCGCGCGTCGGTAAAGGCGGCAGCGTGGATTTGCGCCATGTCTTGCGGGGTCATGGCGCGTCTGGCGGTAAAATCACGGGCGGCACGTCGCGACCGGGGGCGGCGTCGGCGGGGCGCAGGTAGTAGGGCGCGGGGGAGGGTGCCTTTTGCGGGAACAGCGTGGCCGCGCGGGTGGCCACGGCAGCGGCCAGCGCAGCAGGAGCAGGCTCGGGTGACAGGAGCGTGCCATGTGCGGCAAGTTCGGCGCGGGTGACCAGTGCAGGACCGTCCGCCTGGACCACATAGACCGAATCGCGCGGTGCGGGCACGTAGACGGGTGCCGCTTGCAGGCCTTCGCGCTGCTCAAACCCGGTGACGCCGTAGGCCGGTACATCCAATCCCAGTGCCAGACCACGCGCGGCGGAGACGCCGATGCGGATGCCGGTGAAATTTCCGGGGCCCACGCCCACGCCCAAGGCATCCAGATCGCGCCATGCCAGATCATGCCGCGCCAGCAGCTCTTGCAGCAGGCCCATTAAACGCTCGGCCTGTCCGCGTGTCATCCCTTCGGCGATGGCGTCGATCACCGTACCACCTGACCACAAGGCGGCGGCGCACCACGGGCCGGAGGTGTCAAAACCCAGGATCGCGCTCATGCGTCACCGCGCAGTGCAGAAACGATCAGGGCGCCGCGAGTGCAGCGCCCATGGGGACTTGAGGTATGAGGCACCGCGTTCAGACCTGTGTTCAGACCGCGACGGGGCGCACTTCGGTGACTTCGGGGATGTAGTGGCGCAGCAGGTTCTCGATGCCCATTTTCAACGTCAGCGTCGACGACGGGCAACCGGCGCAAGCGCCTTGCATGTGCAGGTAGACCACCCCGCGGTCAAAGCCGTGGAACGTGATGTCGCCACCATCCTGTGCCACGGCGGGGCGCACGCGGCTGTCCAGCAGTTCCTTGATCTGGCCGACGATGGCACCGTCTTCGCCGGTGTGCTCGGCATGGCCCGACGCGGGGGCATGGCCCTCGTCCATCACGGCATCGCCTGACTGATAGTGCTCCATGATCGCGCCCAGTACGCCGGGCTTCATGTGGTCCCATTCGGTCGCGTCGTCCTTGGTCACGGTGACAAAGTCAGTGCCAAAGAATACGCCGGTCACGCCCGACACGGAATAGATGCGCTGTGCCAGAGGCGATTTGGTGGCGGCATCAGCGGTGGGGAAGTCGGCTGTGCCCATGTCCAGAACGGTCTGGCCGGGCAGAAACTTCAATGTCGCCGGGTTCGGCGTCGATTCGGTTTGAATGAACATGGCAAGCGCTCCTCATGGGCTGTTGTATCTGATATGCGGATCAAAGAGCCGCAAGTCAAGGTTTGGAACCATTCTAAACTGTGTCTCGACACAAGCGTCAGGTGATCGCTTCCAGCTTTTCCTTGCTCAGATCGCCTGGAACGATGGTGATCGGAACGGGCAGGGACGCCGCATTGCGCGACAATTGTGTGACCAGCGGACCGGGTCCCTTGTTGTCGGCGCCGGCCCCCAGCACCAGAACCCCGATCTCCGGGTCGTCGGTGATTTGCGCCACGATTTCATCGGCGGCATTGCCGTTGCGGATGACCAGTTCGGGATTGACGCCCTGCTTGTCGCGCATCCATTTGGCGAAGACTTCGAAATGCGCCTCGATCCGCTCGCGGGCCTCTTCGCGCATGATGTCTCCGACACCGATCCAGTGATTGAACTCGTCCGGCGGGATCACTGAAAGAACGGTCACACCGCCGCCCGTCTTGGCCGCACGCATCGCGGCAAAGCGCATGGCGTTCAGACATTCTCGGCTGTCATCCAGCACGACCATAAATTTACGCATTACGTTCTCCGTTTCACTTGGCAGCATGGCCCAAGGCGCGGCGGCGCGCAATGTCGTTCAGTCGCAGTCGATCAGTCACTGGCAGCCGCATGGTTCAGCGCCATTTCCATCCGGTCGTGCCCCCAATAGAGTTCATCCCCGACCATAAAGCTGGGCGCGCCAAAGATGCCGCGCGCGATCGCGTCCTCGGTCAGCCCGCGCAGCGCTTGCTTGGTTTTGGGTGTTGCGGCGTTCTCGACGATGGCGTCTGCGTCCTGTCCCAAGGCTTGCAACACCGGTCCGATCACCTCGGGTGCGCCGATGTCCAGATCTTCGGCAAAGTTCGCGGAATAGGCCGCGCGGATGAAATCGCCGAGCCAATCCACCTCGGCATTGGCCGCACAGATGCGCGCCGCCAACATGCTGCCGCGCGGAAATGTCGAGGGTTTGTGAAAGGGCAGATCGGCAGCGGCGCAGATGCGGGCCATGTCACGCCACATATAGGCGCCTTTGACCGGATACATGTTGAACGGCGAATCCGTCATGCCCTGCGCGCCGAATACCGGCCCCAACAGGAACGGACGCCAGACCAGCGACACGCCGCGCGCGGCACAGGCGGCCTCGACCTGCATCGCTGCCGGATAGCTGTAGGTGCTGGCAAATTCGAACCAGAATTCCAGTGGTTTGGTCATCGCGCCGCCTCCGATGCGGCCCAGTCCCAATACAACTGCCGCGCCCGCCGTGTGATGGGACCGATCTGGTACTGGGTGTCATCAAAGGCAGTCACAGGTGTGACCTTCATCATGTTGCCGCTCAGGAACACCTCGTCGGCGTCGTGAAAGTCGCCAAACCCCAGAACCGCCTCGTGTACCGTGACACCATCGGCACGCAGGTTGCTGATGTGGCGCGCCCGCGTGATGCCCGACAGGAAGGTGCCATTTGGCACCGGCGTGAACACCTCGCCGTCGCGCACCATGAAGACGTTGGCAGTGGCTGTTTCAGCGACATTGCCCAGGGCATCGGCCACAAGCGCGTTGCCAAAGCCCTTGGAGCGCGCCTCGACCAGCATCCGCGCGTTGTTGGGATAAAGGCACCCGGCCTTGGCGTTGACCACCGCGTCTTCCAGCACCGGACGGCGGAATTGCGTGCGCGTCAGCGTGGTCGATGCGTCGGGCGCGGCCATTGGAATCTTTTCCAGCGAGATCGCGAAACCGGTGCCCTCGGGCATCGGCACGATACCCGAGGCGTCGCCGTCGATGGCCCAGTACATCGGGCGGATATAGACCGGCTCGGATGGATCGTACGCCTTCAGCCCCTCGCGTATGGCGGCGACCATGTCTTCGGTGCTGACGGTGGGCGTGATCATCAACGCCTTGGCCGAACGGTTCACGCGGGCGCAATGGGCGGCCAGATCGGGCGTATATCCGTCAAAGCACCGCGCCCCGTCGAACACGGTGCTGCCCAGCCATGATCCGTGGTCAGCAGCCTTCATCACGGCCACGTCGCCTTCGTGCCAGCTGCCTTCGAAATATGTTCTGATTTCCGTGCCAACGGCCATCTGTCGCCCTCCTGAATTTGGCAGGACGTTATCAGGAACGGGCCGAGCGTCCAGCATCAAAGGCGCATGTTACGTCGCGGTGCTGTCGTCTTCGCCGCTGTCTGCGTCGTCGTCTTTCTCGCGGATGGCGTAGACGCCCTCGGGCAGGTCCAGTGCCGCCGACATGTCGCGCACCTGCGCGTGGCTCAGCGTGATCTTCATCACCCGGTCGGTGCGTGGATCATACTGTTCGACCGTCACACATTCGGTGAAGCTGTTGACGATCACGTCTTCCTGCAAAGGCACACCGCCATCATCCACCAGGGTGATCACGGTCGAGTCGAATTCATGCTCAATGGTAAACATATTCCAAGCCTACCCGCGCTGGCAGGACATGCAAGCGGTCATCCGCCCTTGGCGGTCAGAGGCCCGTGATCGCGCGGGTTCGGGGCTGGAAGCGGGCTAAGGACATGCTAAGTTAGGCGACAACGACGGTGGTCCACTGGGCCACTCAAGCCAAAGGATAAAACGTATGTTCAAGAAACTGGTTCATGTTCTGGTGCCGCTTGCGTTGTTGACCGCTTGTGACGTGACCACGATATCAACTCCGGTGCCGCAAACCACGGGGCAGGCGCCCAGCTACTCCGCGACCGATGAATTGCGCAGCGCCGATCAGGCCGAGCGCGCCTTCGTACAGGTCTTGCAGCGGCTGGAACCCGTGGCCGAAAGCGAGTGCCGCAGCCGGACCGCGTCGGGGGTGAACTGCGATTTTCGCATCGTGGTCGATGACCGCGCGAACCAGCCTGCCAACGCCTATCAGACGCTGGACAAAAGCAACCGTCCGGTGATCGTGTTCACGCTCAAGCTGATTCAGGAGGCCTATAACGCCGACGAGATCGCCTTTGTCATGGGCCACGAGGCCGCGCACCACATCGCGGGTCACATCGCACGCCAGCGTCAGAACGCGGTGGCCGGTGCGGTCATCTTTGGGGGCCTTGCAACTTTGACCGGAGGCGATGTCGGAGCGGTAGAATCGGCACAACGGCTGGGCGAACAGGTCGGTTCGCGGACCTACTCCAAAGAATTCGAGCTTGAGGCCGATGCGCTGGGCACGATCATCACCCATCGCGCCGGATATAACCCGCTGCGCGGGGCCGAGTTCTTTACCCGCATCCCCGATCCCGGCAACCGGTTCCTGGGCACCCATCCACCCAACGCATCGCGTATGGAGATTGTGCGTCGCACGGCGGCTGCTTTGTGATTACCCAAAGAAATGTTCCCTGCGGCTTTGGTCGCAGGGACATACAGGCCCTCATTGGGCATGACCATGAACGACAAGGCTGAAATTCATCTGCGTGCTAGAAGACTTACAGGTAAAACCGGACTCTGTTCCATTCAGGTGGCTTGGCGCAGGGCTGCGGACATCGCAGGCCGAGCGTTCCTGACCTGATGCGGTTAATGGGACATATCCTGACGGATCGCGGGTCGAAATACGCGGTCTCCGGCGTAGCGGTCGGCAGCCGAGACGATATCGACGCCGCTCTCAAGCAACTCAAACGCGACAAATCCTATGCCAAGGCAACCCACAACACATGGGCCGCGATCCTGTCCGAGGACGGGCCGACCAAAGGCGATGACGGCGAGGCGGGGGCTGGCATGGTGATCATTCGGATGTTGGAGCGTGAAAGCCTGAGCGACCATTTGATCGTCGTCACGCGCTGGTACGGCGGCAAACATCTGGGCGGAGACCGTTTTCGCCACGTTCAAACCTGCGTGCGCGCCTATCTGGACGCCATTCAGGCGCGCAAGGCCTAAACGCTCAGCGTGATGGCTGCGAAAAAGCAGGCCGAGGCGATCAGCACGAATACATGCCAGAGCGCCATCTGAAAACGGAACTCCTGCATCGCAAAGAACACCGCCCCTGCGGAATAGGTCAGCCCACCCGCAGCCACCAATGTCATTGCCGCGGGGCTAAGACTGGACCACATCGGCCATATCAGCAGAACGCTGGCCCATCCCAGCGCCAGATACAGCGCCAAAGATCCGCGCCCGTCTGTCGCCCAGAATGACAGCTTGGCAACCGCCCCTCCCAAAGCCACCAGCCAGACGAACGCCAGCACGACATAGCCCGTCGCAGAGCCCAACACGACGACCAGCGGTGTGTAGGTGCCTGCGATTTTCAGATAGATCGCTGCATGATCCACCCGCGCAAGGATCGGACGCGAGCGGTCCCAGGGCAGCAGGTGATAGGCGGCGGATGCCCCGAAGGCAAAGATCAGCACCGCCAGATAGATGCTGACCGAGGCAACCGTCGCCGCAGCCGCATGGGTCGTCACATGGCCCAGCAAGATCGCAGCGCCAATCACCGAACCCGTCAGCCCGATGACATGCACCGACCCGTCGGCAAGCGTTTCTGAGAGGGAGCGTGGATAGGCCATAAGGACAAATTAACCCGATCCCGCCCTCAGGCTATGGGTTTTTCGTGAAAAATCTGGGTGACGTTACAGCACTTTCGCCGCTCTGCGCGTACGTGCCAGATGCCAGCGATACAAAACAGGCGCCAGCACCCAATCGTAAACCACAACTGCCAGGGGCTGCACCAAAGGCCACGACACCACTCGCGCAAGCCTGTGATAGCGCGGCATATCCTGCCACAGCAATATAAACGCGGGGATACCGGAATAGATCTGGCCATTCTTGCGCACGTGCAGCCGCTTTGCGGCGTCATCGGCGCTTACGCCCCAAGTCTCCAGCTCATCGCCGTTCAGATCGTCAAAGCGGATGGGCAAATCGTTGTCGCGGCTATAGCTGGCATAATGGTCGATCTCGAAACGGCACACGGGACAGTCTGCGTTGTACAACACGCTGGTGTCGTCGTCGGTGATATTGGTCTTGTCCATGGCAGATAGATAGGGTGCAGCACCCGACCGGAACAGGTGTCAAAGCCGCACACCTCAGCGCGGTTTATTCCCGTCGATCCAGCGCGACATCAATTGCTTGTCCTTGAAACATTCGCGCGGCACGTCTTGCCGCTTGATCCGCGCAATCCGCTCTGCAAAAGCGACCTGCTTGCCCGAAGGATAATTGCTGAACCGTCCCTCTACCGGCTTGATCTTGTGCGCATCGATCCACGCCGACAGCGCCCGTCGGTCCTGCAATGTGGCTTGAGGCAGTTCTGCCCCGGTGCGCTTGGCAATCGCCATCGCGTAACTCATCTGCTTTTCGGTCGCAGGCTCAGACTCAGGCGCGTCCAACGGCAGATCGGTTTGAACCGGAACAAACAGTCCGGGCAGGGCGGGCTCAACAACAGATGCATGGGCCATGACGGCGCTCCTTTGTTCCTGTTGAGAACAACATAGAACAAAGGTGGAACATTTTCAAGAGGGGCGCGATTTTGCCCCGGTCACATGGTCGCGATCAGACCCGCCGACCCCACAAATCATACTCACCCGCTTCGTCCACCTCGACGGTCACGATCTGGCCGGGTGTCAGCCCTTCAAAGCCTTCGTCGATGAACAGGTTGCCGTCGATCTCGGGCGCGTCGGCCTTGGTGCGGCAGGTGGCGGCATCGGCGTCCACCTCGTCGACTATCACGTCGATGCGGGTGCCGACCCTGGCTTGCAGCTTGGCCTCGGAAATCGCCTGTGCTTTCTCCATGAACCGGTCCCAGCGCTCTTGCTTGATCTCGTCAGGCACATGGTCGGGCAGCGCGTTCGAGCGCGCGCCAGCAACGTTTTCATACTGAAAACAGCCCACACGGTCCAGTTGCGCCTCGTCCATCCAGTCCAGCAGGGTCTGGAACTCGGCTTCGGTCTCGCCGGGATAACCCACGATGAATGTCGAGCGCAGCACGATCTCGGGGCAGATATCGCGCCACTCCGCGATCCGCTCCAGCGTCGCCTCTGCGGCAGCAGGGCGGGCCATGCGTTTGAGCGTATCGGGATGCGCATGCTGAAACGGCACGTCCAGATAGGGCAGCACCAGACCGTCCGCCATCAGCGGGATCATCTCGCGCACATGCGGATAGGGATAGACGTAATGCAGCCGGACCCAGGCACCCAGCGATCCCAGATCGCGCGCCAGCGTGGTGATCGGCTGCTCGGTCAGCCCGCGCCGCACCTCGCGGTCCCAATCGGTGCCATAGGCAGACGTGTCCTGCGAAATCACCAGCAGTTCCTGCACGCCTGCCGCGACCAGCTTTTCAGCCTCGCGCAGCACGGCCTTGTGCGGACGGCTGGTCAGACGGCCCCGCATGTCGGGGATGATGCAGAACTTGCACTTGTGATTGCAGCCTTCGGAAATCTTGAGATAGCTGTAGTGGCGCGGCGTCAGGCTGACGCTGCGCGCAGGCAGCAGATCGACAAAGGGATCGGGCGAGGGCGGCACGGCGGCATGAACCGCGTCCAGCACCTGTTCGTATTGATGCGGGCCGGTCACAGCCAGAACCTTGGGGTGTACGCCGGTGATGTACTGGGGGTCCGCCCCCAGACAGCCCGTCACGATCACCCGCCCGTTCTCAGAGAGCGCCTCGCCGATTGCCTCAAGGCTCTCTGCCTTGGCACTGTCGAGAAACCCGCAGGTGTTCACGATCACCGCGTCCGCACCGGAATAGTCGGGCGAAATCCCGTAGCCTTCGGCGCGCAGCCGCGTCAGGATGCGTTCGGAATCCACCAAAGCCTTGGGACAGCCCAGACTGACCATGCCGATGGACGGCTGGCCGGGGCGTGTCTTGCCATCCAGCCGGGCGGCGGGGGCGATGTCGGGGCGCAGATTGGGTGGGTTTGTGCTCATGATTGCCCCTTTAATGCAAGCCGCGCGCGTCGGAAAGGGTTCTTCATTGAGAATGGGCGGCAAGACGCGTAGCAATCAGGCATGGTTTGGTGGAAGGGTTTTGGCATGAAATGGATCGGGCGTCTGATCGGAGTGGTCGTTTTGATCGTGGTTGTGGCTGGTGTGTCGCTGCTTTTCCTGCCCGCCGACCGGATCGCGCGCATTGCCGCCGACCAGTTGCGCGCAGCCACGGGGCGCGATGTGACGATTTCAGGCGATGTGTCGCTGTCGATCTGGCCGGTGCTTGGCGCATCCGTGGGCAGTATCGAGATCGGCAACGCCACCTGGTCCGAACAGGGGCCGATGCTGACCGCCCAGAACGCCGCCATCGGGGTGGACGCAGCGTCCCTGCTGTCGGGCGAGATCCGCATCACCAATATCGAGGCCACCAGCCCCACCATCCGGCTGGAACAGCGCAAGGACGGGCGCGCAAGCTGGCAGTTTACCGATGCGTCGGGGGCCGCCACCATCGAGACGCAAACCACACCCGATGCGGCCCCGCGTCCGTTTTCGATCGAAAAGATGAACATCTCCGACGCCACGCTGATCTATGACGCCGAAGGTGCCGATATCGTGCGTTACGAAGGCGTCGATCTGGCGCTGGACTGGCCCGAGCGCCTTGGAACCGCCGATATCCGCGCCACCTTGCGCCCTGCGGGGGCGGCGGTGAACGTCAATGCCACCATCGGGTCCTTCGCCGGCTTCCTCACCGGACAGGTGCAACCCGTCACCGCCACGCTCACCGCGGGCGCAGGCACCGCATCGCTGAACGGGCGTGCCAGCACAGCGGGCGAGGTGGCGGGCAAGCTGACGCTCGATCTGCCCAGTACCAGTGGCTTCTTCCAAGCTCTGGGCAAAGGGAACGTGGACCTGCCACAAGGGCTGGGCCGCAGCATCGACCTTGCCTCGGACATTACCCTGACCAAGGACCGCCGTCTTTCGATGCGCGAACTGGTCGCCGATCTGGGTGGCAACAGGCTGACGGGGGCTGCGGATATCTCGCTGAACGGCACCCCGAACGTAAACGCGCAATTGAATGCGGGCGCGTTGGACCTGACCGGCATCTCCGGCAGCGGTGAGAACAGCCCCGCTGCCACTACGGCCTCAGGCACAGCGGCAACGACCGGCTGGCCCAGAGATACAATTGACGCCTCGGGCCTTGCGGCATTCAACGGCGAGATCGCATTGACCGCGACATCGGTCGATCTGGGCAGCTTCCAGCTTGGTGCAACCCGCGCCTTGCTGACCAACGACAACTCCCGCGCGGTCTTTGATCTGCGCGAGGTCGATGCCTACGAGGGCAAGGTCACCGGACAGTTCGTGATGAACAACCGTGGCGGCCTGTCGGTGGGTGGCAAGCTTTTTGCCACGTCCATCGCCATGCAGCCGCTGTTGACCGACGCGCTGGGCCTGACCCGTCTGACGGGCGATGGAAACGCGGAGTTGAACTTTCTGTCTTCTGGCAGTTCGGTTGATGCGATCATGAACGCGCTGTCGGGCTCGGGGGCGATCGCCATCGGCAAGGGCACCATTCAAGGCATCGATCTCGATAGGCTGATGCGTTCGGGCGCGACCGGCAGCGGCACGACCGTCTTCGACAGCCTCGGAGCAACATTCGACATGACATCGGGCAATATTCGCAACGATGACCTGCTGCTCAGCCTTGCCAGCTATCAGGCGCGCGGCAAGGGCCGCATCGGGCTGGGGCAGCAGGACATGGACTATACGTTCACGCCCATTGCCCTGAACGCCAACGAAGGCAACGGCATCGCGATCCCTGTTCGTATCACCGGCCCGTGGTCCGACCTGCGCATCATTCCCGACATCGAGGCCGCGATTGACCTGAACCTTGGCGAAAAGAGGGAAGAACTGACAAACGCCGCCGAAGCCAGGCTGAAAGCAGCCGTCGAAGAGGAACTGGGTGTCACCGCGCAAGAGGGGCAAAGCCTTGAAGACGCGGCCAAAGACAAGCTGAAAGAGAAGATCGCCCAGGAACTGCTTAAGATATTTGATTGAGCCTGCTTCTTTTGGCCGGAAATATCCCCGCCGGAGGCCTGATGTTCTTCTGGTGCTCCAAAAGAGAAAGAATGCCTCCGGCGGGGATATTTATCGCCAAAAGAAAACAGCGGATTACAAGGTGAGCGGATTGGCCTTGGCCACTGCGTCCAGTTTCATCAAGACCTCGATCAGCTTTGGCATGTCGTTCAGATAGACCATGTTTGGCCCATCGCTGGGCGCGTTGTCGGGGTCGTCATGGGTTTCGATGAACACGGCCCCCACGCCCAAGGCCACGGCTGCGCGCGCCATCACGGGTGCGAATTCGCGCTGGCCACCGCTTGATCCACCCTGACCGCCCGGCTGTTGCACCGAGTGGGTTGCGTCCATGACCACGGGGTAGCCGGTCTGCGCCATCTGCGGCAGGCTGCGCATGTCGGCGACCAGAGCGTTGTAGCCGAATGTGGTGCCGCGTTCGGTGAGCAGGATGCGTGTGTTGCCAGTGCTTTCGATCTTGGTGACGATATTGGGCATTTCCCAGGGGGCCAGAAACTGCCCCTTCTTGACGTTGATCGCCGCACCTGTGTTGCCTGCGGCCAGCAGCATGTCGGTCTGGCGGCACAGGAAGGCGGGGATCTGCAGGATGTCGGCGACCTCGGCTGCGATGGCGCACTGGCTTTCGGAATGGACGTCCGTCAGCACTGGCACGCCAATGGCCTTGCCCACCGATTGCAGCGCCTTCAGCCCTGCGTCGATGCCCATGCCGCGCACGCCTGAGAGCGAGGTGCGGTTGGCCTTGTCGTAGGATGCCTTGAACACATATTGCGCGCCCACGGCATCGCAGGCCTCTTTCATCCTGCCCGCGATCATCTGCGCATGATCGACGCTTTCCAGCTGGCAGGGGCCAGCGATCAGGGTCAGCGGAAGATCATTGCCGATGGTCAGATCGGCGACTTTTACATGGGTCATGAGGTTACCTGTTCACGTAGAATGGATGCGGTGAGCGAGATCATCAGGTAAATGCCTGCGAAAATCAGGAATGCCAGGATGGTGTTCTCGAACTTGCGCGGGTAGCTCGCCTCCTGGCTTGCCACCGGTTGCACGGCCACGGTCAGATAACGCACCTGACGCGAAGCCTCGACACGGCTTTGTTCCATTTGTTGCAAAGCCGATTGCAGCATCATGTCGCGGCTGGCAAGGTCGGCCTGCGCCAGTTGCAGGTTCACCGCCATCTGCGCCAGCGAGTTTTCGCCCTCTGATGCGGCGTTCATGCGCTGGTTCAGCTTTGCCAGTTGGTCGTTCAGGCGGCGGATGTCACCTTCGACACCGTCGACCTTGGCGCGGTTGGGGCGGGCGTTGTCCAGCAGTGCCGCCAGCTCCAGCTCTTTCTCCAACAGCAGCGTTTCATAATTGGTGATCTGGGCGCGCACTGCGGCAATAACTGCCTGAGGGTCCAGCGTGCTGCTTTCGACCTGCAGCTTGACCAACGCCTCTTGCGCCGCGCGCCGCTCGGTTTCGGCCTTCTCAAAGCCCTGGCGGGCGTCCTTCATCTGGTCTTCGCGCTTTTGCTGGCTCAGGTTGTTGACCCGCTGTTCAGCGTAGCTGATCAGACGCCGCGCAAATTCCGCCGACACTTCGGGCTCGGCCGCGACGGTTTCCAGGCGGATCATCCCTTCGGTCGGGTCATAGCCGATCTTCACGTTCTTGCGGTAGGTTTTGTAGGCTTCTTCATTGGTCGGATCGGTGGTCAGACGCTGGATCGGGTCTATCCAGTCCTGCGTAAAATGCGCCTTGAACCCCAGATCGTCATCAAGCCGCAGCATCGCATCCTTGGATTGCAGATAGCCCTGGGTCGCGATCGCGTCCGAATTGGTGGCGAATTGCGTGGGCAAAAGACCGCCCAAGGGCCCCGCACCGCCGCTGCCTTCGTTCTGGATGATCAGGAAGTCGGCCTTGGTCGCGTACATCGGCGTGGCGATCTGGTAGAAGTACCAGCCTGCCAGAAAGGTAGGCAGTGCCACGAAGAACGCCAGCCGCACCAGGAGCAGTCCCAGTTTCTTGCGCCGACGTTTGCCGATGTCGCGCTGGATCTGCGAGATTTCGCGCATCCGCTGATCAGCGGGGCTGAGATCGGACGAGGGCAGATTGCTGCGGCCCACAGGCACGGTCTGGGGCAGCTGGTGACGGTTCGGATCGGTGCGTGCGGGCAGGTTTTCAAAGCCGTCGGGCTCTCCGGGCTTGCGGTTGCTTTCGCTGGGCACCACCAGTTCCAGCATGTTCGAGCGCTGGAACGGGTCGATGCCCTGGTCACGCAGCAGGCGTACGGCGTCGAAGTCGGACGTGGGTGCGAGCCCGTGTTTTTGTGCCACGCGCCGCGCCATGCGCAGCTGGCGGCCTGTAAGACCTTCGTGGCGGATCGCGTCCATGTCATTTTCGCTCGCGACTTCGCGGGCAGAGGACACCTCGCCCTGACGGGGCTGTGGCTGTTGGTCTTGGGACTGCGGGGCGGGTTCCCGATGTTGCGGCGAAGTTTGCGCGGCAGGCGGTGCGGGCGCTGGCCTTGCTGTAGGGGCCGTTTGGTTTGGTGCGGGGGCCAAGGCGCGCTCGGACGTGGGGCCGGGTGCGTCCGCGGTTTCGGGCTCGGGGCGCGGCGCCGTATTCGCAGCCACGTTCGCAGCCGTCGGCGTGCTGTCGGATGCGCCACTCAAATGCGGCGTCGTCCGCTTGATGCGGAACTTTCTAGCCTTGGGTTTGGTAGTCATAAAGCCTTTTCGCCTCTTCCAACGTATCGAACATATGCAATTGTCCATCCAGCAGCACGGCAGCGGAACGGGCGAACTTTTCAAGCGTCTGGGCCTGGTGTGACACAATGACGATTGTTGTGGTGCGCAGCCGCTCTTGCAGGATCTGTCCTGCCTTGCGGTTGAACTCGACGTCGGTGGAGCCCGGCATGCCTTCGTCGATCAGATAGATGTCAAAGTCCAGTGCCAGCATCAGTGCAAACGAAAACCGTCCCCGCATACCGGACGAATATGTGCCCAGCGGTTGGTCGAAATATTCCCCCAGCCCGCACAGCCAGCGGCAGAAGCTTTCGACATAATCGGGGTCCAGCCCGTACAGCCGCGCGATGTAGCGCGCGTTTTCCATCGCTGACACCTTGGGCACGACGCCACCCATGAACCCCAGTGGAAACGATATGTTGCAGCCCCGGCGGATTTCGCCCTCGTCGGGTTTTTCCAGTCCGGCCATCATGTTGATCAGCGTGGTCTTGCCCGTGCCATTGGGCGCAAGAATGCCCAGCGACTTGCCAAGCTCGACGCGAAACGACACACGGTCGAGGATCACCTTTCGGTGACTGCCCGTCCAAAAGGACTTGCTGACATTTTCAAACTCAAGCATCGCCTGCTCCGGTCACGTGGCTCCGGTTGGTGGAAGTCCCTTATGTGGACACGTCCATCCCTCATTATCAGAGGGTTGTTAACGGTTTAACCATAGAATTTGGCCATATTATGTCTGGTTGGATAACAAAAGTATACGCAAAGCGTGAATTGTGTCCTGTTGCTGAACGAGCATGGCAGGCCACGTTCGCCGAAATCCTGCACCAGCCCTGTGTCAAAGACAACGGAGCGATGGATGTCAGCGCGGTGAACCGCGCCATGTCCGGTCAAAATCGCCAGGTTTCAGGGCTTCTTTGAAGGGACACAGGCGACCTTGAGCCGCCGCCATCACGCCAAACGCGACGAGCGTCGAGGGGTCGGCAAAGCTGTCGGCGGCTAGGGTCAGGTTCCTGTCATTGGTCGGGGCAAAGATGCGCCATTCTCCTGGCGATCTGCTTGCCTGCGGATGTGTGCCCCCTATACCAACCCTATGGCCATCACCGACGATATCCCCAAATGCACGATCTGCGCCCAGCGGTTCGCCAGTACCGCCACCGGGCACAGCCCGCGTCCGGTGGTCTGGTTTGGTGCAGATGCGCGCATCATGGTGGCAGGGCAGGCACCCGGCGCGCGGGTCCATGCCTCGGGCAAGCCTTTTGATGATCCTTCGGGCGACCGCTTGCGCGACTGGATGGGCATCGACCGCGCGACATTCTATGACATGTCGCGCATCGCGGTGCTGCCGATGGCCTTTTGCTTTCCGGGCTACAGTGCCAAGGGTGCGGACCTGCCGCCGCCCGCGATCTGCCACCAGACATGGCGGGATGGGGCGATGAAGCATATCGGCCCAGTGCCGCTGACCCTGCTGATCGGCGGCTATGCGCAGAAATGGCACTTGAACACGCGCGCTTCGGTCACAGATACCGTTGCAGGCTGGCGTGTCCATGCGCCAGTGATTTTCCCTCTGCCGCATCCGTCGTGGCGCAACACCGGCTGGATACGCAAAAACCCGTGGTTTGAAACCGACCTCTTGCCTCAGCTGCGCAAAGCGGTCCACAAGGCGCTGACATGACAGAACACACACCCATCGACGCCGCCCACGCGGCCATGACCGCAGCACCGGACGACGACACGCCACGCCTGCGTTTCTACGAACGTCTCGCCGCAGCCGAGCTTTTCGTGCTGCTCGAAGGCGTGGCCGACGGGGACAAGATCACTCCGCAATTGTTCGAAGCCGAAGGCATGCAATACATTCTTGCCTTTGACCGAGAGGAACGGCTGGCCGGTTTTGCAGGCCCTGCGGCCCCTTATGCCGCCCTGTCGGGGCGCGTAGCGGCGGGTCTGCTGGCGGGCAATGGCCTGGGCTTGGGTCTGAACCTCGAAGTGGCACCTTCGGCCATCCTTCTGCCGCCAGACGCGATGGCGTGGCTGCACAGCACGCTGGGCAATGCCCCGAAAGACGTCGATGCCAAAGTCGAAAGCCTGACCGCGCCCAAGGGACTGCCCGACAGCCTGATCCAGGCCATCGACGAAAAGCTGGCGAGTGCCACGGGGCTGGCGCGCTATGCCTGTCTGGTCGGCGTGACTTATGCGGGTGGTGGTTCGGGACATATGCTGGGTTTTGTCGGCGCAGTGCCCCATGCCGAAACAGCACTTGCCCAGGTGGCGTCCGAGGCGCTGACATTTTCGGGCATCGAAGCGGGTGCGATGGATGTCGCATTTTTTCGTGCGGACGATCCGATGGCCGAACGGCTGGCGCGCACCGGATTGCGATTTGATCTGCCCCAGCCCGAAGACCTGTCAGAGCGTGTCCGCCCTGCACCGGGGTCGGACCCGGATAAGCCGCCGATATTGAAATGATCGGGCGCAGCCGGGTCCGGTTTCGCCCGAGATCGTAACAAACCGGCCCCGCCGCTCACGAAATCCGACAGCGCGTTTCACATCCACGTCAGGTGGGATGCTTTGCGCGGCATTGTGTGGCTAGCTTTGCACGCCGCCCCCGTCGAGGGGCCTACCCGTGCCCCGTTCAAAGGAACCGCCATGTCCCGCTTCAGCCTCGCACTCCCTGCTTCGGTCGCCGCCATGCTGCTTGCGACGTCCGCCTTCGCTGGTCCGCAATATATCGACAGCACGGGCTACGCAGCCTCGGGCCACGATGTCGTCGCCTATTTCGATCTCGACCAGAATTCCGTCGGAATGGATCAACCCGCAGCCGTCGCAGGCCGCGCGGACATCACCGCCGACTACAACGGCGCGACCTTCGCCTTTGCAAGCGAGGACAACCGCGCGCGTTTCCTCGCCGATCCGGCAGCCTTTGCGCCGCAATACGACGGTCATTGCGCCTATGGCGTCGCCAAGGGGGGCAAGGTGCCCGGCAATCCGAACCTGTGGCGCATCGTCGACGGCAAGCTGTATCTGAACATCACGCCCGACGTGGTTGGTTTCTGGGAGGAGGACATTCCCGGCAATCTGACCTCGAGCGAGACGAACTGGGTGTCGCTTGACCCCAAGCCGGCGTCAGACAGGCGTATTCCAAAGTTCACGTCGCCCGCGCCGGAAAACAACTAGGTGCAAGACCAGCCTTGCGCGTAAACTTCGGTGCAGGCCGCAAGCCGCAAGCCCCCGCCACCCCGAACAGGTGCCATGTCTGAGATAAATCCCCTCTGGTCGCGTCGCCGCATGATCGGCCTTGGTACGGCGGCGGTTGTGACGGGCGGTGCGGTCTTTGGCGCGCGTTGGTTCAACGTCACGGCGCGCAACGACAGCGGCACGCTGACCCCGCGACAGGCATATGACAGGGCGGCAGCGGGAGAGCTGATGCTGGTCGACATCCGGCGTCCCGACGAATGGGCGCTGACGGGTATAGGGCAGGGTGCGCATCCGCTGGACATGCGCCGCGAGGATTTCGCGGCGGCGCTGGGCAGTCTGGTGCAGGGTGATCCCGCGCGGACCGTGGCGCTGATCTGCGCACGGGGCGTGCGGTCGCGCCATATGACCCGGCAGTTGCGGGACAGAGAGTTCGACAGCGTGCTGGATGTGCCCGAGGGTATGCTTGGGTCCGGTGCCGGTCCGGGCTGGATCAAACGCGATCTGCCAGTGGTGCAAGCGTAGGGGCCGGCGGTCAGCAGTTACGAGATTGATGGAGCGGCTTGGACATATGGACATCTTTCTAAAACTTGGCGCGGCTCTGGCGCTGATCGTTGCTGCTCAATCGGCACAGGCAAACTGCGGTGCCGCACCCGAGGCCTGCGCGCTCGGTGAGGGTACTTATCATATCAGTCTGCCAGTTGGTCCGCCCAAGGGCGCGATCATGTTCCTGCACGGCTTCGGCGGCAACGGCGACGCCAGCCTGCGCCCCGAAGGCTGGGCAGGCAAGGCGCTGGCGCGGGGCTATGCGGTGATCGGCCCCGATGGCACCGAGATGACGGGACGCAATGGCAGACGCTGGTCGTTTCACCCCGATCTGCCACAAGACCGCGATGAGGTGGCGTTCCTGATGGCGGTGCGCGACGATGCAGCGGCGCGCTTTGACCTTGATCGCGATCAGATGGTGCTGGCAGGCTTTTCCATCGGCGGCTCAATGACCCATTACACCGCTTGCGCCGCGCCGGATGCTTTTGCCGCCTACATGCCCGTCGCGGGCGCGTTTTGGCGGCCTCATCCCGACGCATGCGCGGGGCCGGTCAGGCTGCTGCACACGCACGGTTGGACGGACACCACCGTTCCGCTGGAAGGGCGGGTGGTACGTGGGGTGGATGTGAACGACCCGCAGGCCTTTGTGCAGGGTGATGTTTTCCACGCGATGCACCTGTGGCGGCAGGTCAACGGCTGCGTTCAGTTGCGCGCTGACAGGTTCGTGACCGAAGGGCAGTTCCTGCGCCGCGCATGGGATCGCTGTGCCCCGGATACTGCGCTGGAGTTGGCGCTGTTCGAAGGCGGTCACCGCGTGCCGGATGGCTGGATCGACATGGCGCTGGACTGGCGCGAAGGGCTATAACGACTGGGCAGGAGAAACGAACCGTGCGCTGTACGCGCATGTGGTGACCGAAACCCTACTCGGCCGCCAGCTTGCCGCGCCCTTCCAGATCGGCCCGCAGCGCTGCCCGCAATGCCCGTGCGCGGCCCACGATAGCAGGTTCGTGCAGGGTCAGCGGGCTGTCCATCCGGAACCCCGCAGGGGCATGGCGCGCCAGATTAAGCGAACTGAGCGCCGACAAGGGCACCGCCAGCAGCAGGCTCGCCACGATCGGCACCAGCCACCACGACACCAGCCCCGAGATCAGGCCAACCGACAGCAGCAAGCCCAAGGCGGTCTCGACCCAATGAAACTTGAGCAGGACGGAAACCGGCTGACGGGTGCCTTCACGGTTTTGCGGCGCCCAGGATTCGCGGCGTGACAGCAGGGCGCGCAACACGGCCTTGGTCTGCTGGATCATCAGGATCGGCGCATAGGCCACCGACAGGGCGACTTCGGTCAGGAATGCGGTGCCGAATGCGCGCTTGCCACCGAACATCCGCACAGCACCGGGGCGCAGGGCGATGACCAGCGCAGACGTCACCTTGGGCGTCAGAAGCATCGCGTACATGATCACCAGAAAGCCTGCGCTGTCGATATGGCTCATCTCGGGTGGCCAGGACGGAAACATCGGGTTGGCCTCGTTGAAATAGCGGATCACGTTGGTTTCGGCGTCCTTGCCCAGCAGGGTCCAGAACACCAGCAGCAGGAACCACGCGGGGCTCATCAGATAGGCCATAGCACCCTGGAACAGGTGAAAGCGGCTGACCGGATGCAGCCCCTTTGTGCCCAGCAGACGCAGGTGCTGCAGGTTGCCACGGCACCAGCGGCGGTCGCGCAGGACATAGTCGATCAGCGTGCCGGGCGTTTCCTCGAAACTGCCTGCGACGCGCGGCAGGAACTTTACCGTCCAGCCCGCACGGCGCAGCAGCGACGCTTCGACAAAATCGTGGCTGAGGATCAGATCGCGCCCGCCACGGATGTGCGGCAGACCGGCGGCCCCGGCAAAGGCCGCGACGCGGATGATCGCGTTGTGGCCCCAATAGTTGCCCTCGGCACGCGCCCAGCGGGCCAGCCCTTCGGCCAAGAGCCAGCCATAGGCCATGTTGGAAAACTGCTGGATGCGGGCAAAGACTGTTTCGGCCCCGATCAGCTGCGGAAAGCTCTGGATCAGCCCCGCCTGCGGGTCGGCGGCCATTTCGTCGGACAGGCGCACGATGGCGCGGCCCGTCATCAGGCTGTCGGCGTCGAGCACCAGCATCGCGTCATGGGCGGCCCCCCAGCCAGTGATCCAGTCGGCCAGATTGCCCACCTTCTTGTCCACGTTCTGCGCGCGACGGCGGTAATGCACGGTCATGCCCTCGGGCACATCGCGGCGCAGAACCTCGAAGGCTTGCAATTCGCGCGCGGCGATTGCGGCGTCTTGCGTGTCGCTGAGGATGAACAGCGCATAGCGGTGCATCGGATTGCGTGCGGCCACGTCGTTCAGCATCGCGGCGGCATTGCCGAACACGTCCCAGGTGACCTCGTTGTAGACCGGCACCAGCAGGGCCACGTCCATCGGGGCGCCGTACCGTGCGGGTTCGCGTGCCTCGAAACGGCCCGCCAGCGCCACGCCCACCGTGCTGACAGCCAGCGAGACCCACACGAAGGTCAGCCCGATCATCGCCAGAAGCGCCCATTCGACAACGCTCATGCCGGACTGCGCCAGAACACCGTGCAGACCCCATAGCAGCAGTGCCGTGATGGTCAGCGCCGGGGCAAAGACCGCCAGACGCCAACCGAACCCGTCCTGCGCACAGGGTCGCGCACCGGGGGCGCAGTGCAGGTCCTGTTCGGGCATGGCCAGAGGCGCGCGCGCTGGCATGTGGGTCAGATCAGTCTGGGTCATGCGGTGGTCCAACGGTAGAGCCAAAGCTCGGACAGGGCGGCGTCGCCCTGACGCAGTTGCACCCGAAACTCGGCCAGCTGGGCTTCATCGGGAAAGAACGTGAAGGCAAGGCGCAGACCACCTGTCGCAGGATTGCGCTGCAAGATGCCTTCGCTGACGGTACCCGCGCTGGTGGTCACCAGCTTGGTGATCGTCTCGAGGTCCTCGGGCAGGTTCGATGCGGGCGCAAAGTCGATGGCAAAGACGCGGCCGCCTTCGGGTCGTGCTCCTGCTGCGGTGTTGATCACGCGCATCGGCTCGGCCAGAGACACCGGCGCGGGGTCGGCGCCCCAGTCCAGCTGATAGCTCATGGTGTATTCGGACCCTGCGGAGATCGGATCCGCGGGACGCCAATAGGCGACGATGTTGTCGTAAACCTCGAGGTCGGCGGGGATTTCAACCAGTGCGACCGAACCTTCGCCCCACCCTTCGCCGGGGGTGACCCACAGGCTGGGGCGGTTGTGGTAGTGCGCTTCGAGGTCGTTGTAGTTTTCCAGCTTGCGTGCGCGCTGCATCAGGCCAAAGCCCTTGGGGTTCACATCGACGAACGAGCTGACCTGCAAGGTCGCAGGGTTTGCCAGCGGTCGCCAGATCATCTCGCCGCCGCCGTTGTGGATCAGCAGCCCGTCGCTGTCGTGCACCGCCGGGCGGAAATCGTCGAACCGCTGGCGGTCGGTGTCGTCGAACAGGAACATCGACGTGAGCGGCGCGATGCCCAGATGCGTAAGTTCGGTGCGCGCGAACAGATGCGCGCTGACATTCATCCGCAGCACTGCGCCGGGTGTGATCCGGAAGGTGTAGGCGCCGGTCACCGACAGACTGTCGAGCAGGGCGTGCACCACGATAGTCTCGTCGCCATGGTTCGGGCGTTCCAGCCACAGGCCGACGAAATCGGGGAACTCCTCGCCCTGCGGGTCGGCGGTATTGATCGCAAGACCGCGCGCCGAGAGGCCATAGGTTTCGCCGGCGCCCAGACCACGGAAATAGCTGGCACCCTGAAAGACCGCGTATTCCTCGAAGATGCCGGATTTGTGCAATTCGGCGCGCAGACGCAGGCCGCTGTAGCCCAGTGTCTCGTCCAGTTCAACTTCGGGGAACTGGTCGGTCCTGTCGAAAACGCCCATATCGAAGGTCAAAGGCCGCGCGATGCCGTCTGCGACCTCGAACATGGCGACTGCCTGCGGAAAATACAACCCTGGCGGGAATACGTCGACACGCTGCGGGGCGTCTGTGCCCTCCCACAATGCGTTGCGGCTGTCGAACCAGATCTTGCGATATTGGTCATAGGACAGATTGCGCCAGCTTTTGGGGATCTGCGGGCGCGGGGTATAGCCTTCTGCCGCCATTGCGCGGGCACGCTGGATCAGACTTTGGGCGTCAAAACGCTCGGGCGTGCCAAGCTGCAAACCGGGCTCGTCGGCCCATGACAAAGAGGGAGCAGTGGCGGCAAAGGCCGCGATGGAGGCCAGAACTTCGCGTCTCAACATTATACTATCGCCTTTTTCCAAGGCTGGCCCTTGAACCAGCCCGCGCCGTAAGCGGTGGCGACCAGCACCGCCGCTCCGGCAAGATTGATCAAAAGAACGGGCACGACACGGTGGTCGGTCACATCCATGCCAAAGCCCATCAGCCGTGCAATGAACATGCTGACCACGAAGACGGCCAGCGATTGCTGACCCACCTTCAGGATGATCGCGACCAGCACGCCCCACCCACGCGCCAGCGCACCGGTGCCACGGGCCAGCAGCCGGTCACCCTTGTCACCCGCGATGACCCAGGCCAGATAGGCAAGGGCCAGAAAATGCACATAACGCAGGATGGCAAAGGACGATTTGTCGAACCATGCCGCGTGATCGGTGCGCCAGGTCTTGGCCCACTCCAGCCCGAACTCGCGCACACCGATGTTCGATACCGGAATGGCGGCCAAAACGATCACAGCCGACAGAATGAACAGCGCCATCGACACCGGAGGCTTGGGCAGCCAGCCGCGCATGAAGGCAAAGCCGGTGAAGAAGATCAGCTGCCAGCCGAACGGGTTGAAGAACCAGTTCCGGTCGCTCCAGGGTTCTGCTGGCAGAGTGAGGTGCCACGCGCCAAGGCCCAAGGTCTGCATCATCGTCTCCTGCGCCATAAGCCATATAATGATCACGAACGCTGCAACTGCAGAAAAGTTCATTCGCACCAGCAGCATTATGATCGGCATAAACAGCAGCACGATCATATACATCGGCAAAATGTCAAAGTAATTAGGCACATAGCTCAAAGTCATGAAACTGAGAAAAATGTTCGGGTTCGCCCATTTTTCGCTCTCGACGAAGACCGGCCACAGGTTCAGCTGGCCCCAGTAGTTCTTTCCGGTGATGTCCAGATCGGTCAGCCAGACGGTCAATGCGATGGTGGCGCAGAACAGGCCGACATGCGCCCAGTAGACCTGCCAGACGCGAAACATCACCCGTGCGCTGCCCAGACGCCAGCCCACGCGGTCGAAACCGCCGCCAAAGGCGATGGCGCTGGCCATGCCCGAGCAGAACACAAAAATCTCGGTTGCATCGGAAAAACCCCAGCGCGCGGGTATCCAGCTTGCCAGAAAATTGCCGGGTGTATGGGCGATAAGGATGATGAACATCGCGATGCCGCGAAAGAAATCAAGGCGCAGGTCGCGCACACGCGCAGTGCCAGACGTGATGCTGGCAGGTGCAGGCGCAAAGGAGCGGTCAGAGGGCGTGGTCATGGTGTCGGATGCGGTCGTCGAATGTGTCATCACCGCCTCTTAATCCGCATCGTGTCGGTTGTCTTCATTGGGTTTTCTCATTGGGCGGCAATACGCCGTGCGCTGGAAATCGACGCCGCGCGGGTCTGTGCGAAACGGTCCTGATGACCATCCCGCATGCCCGTCCGCTGCGCCAGAATCTGGGCTGTACGCTCAACCCGTCCGGCGCGCAATCCGGCATCTATCGTCATGCGCTCAAAGACGTCGCGCTGCGCATGGCTGCCGCCGATCGACTGTATCGAGGTGCGCGCTGCGGCCAGATTTTGAAAGGCCTGATCCCAGCGCCCTTCGGCAAAAGCATTCAATCCGGCAATCGCCGCCAGACCGGGGTCGGCGACCCTTTGGGGCATTTCGCCATGTCGTATCGCGTCGCGCACGAAGCGGGCGCACATCGCATCCGCAGCCTCGCCTTTACCGGCCCCCGACAGGGCCAGCATGTAATGCAGATCGGCAAAGACCAGACAGCCGTCCTCGACGCGCGCTTCGGAAAATGCGGCCAGCTCGTCCCAGCGGTCGCCCACGTCGATGCCGTCCAGTTGCAGCCGCATCAGTAGGGACGTGGCGTTGGCGATATCGCGGTAGTCGTCGGTTTTCTCGGCACGGATCTGGTGATCGTAGAGCTCCAGCGCCACGTCCATTTCGCCCCGGTCCATGTGCAAAAGCGCCTTGTGCCACCAGACGTGGTAGCGAAAATTGTTGCAGTGATCCCAGGTGCCTTTGTGGCCTTCGATCAGGGCGATGCCCGCGTCGGGCCGTGCCGTCATGTCGAACACATGCGCCACCGCGTGCAGGCCCCATGCGTCATCGGGTGCATGGTCCAGCCCGCGCAGACCGGTGCGTTCAGCGGCGGCATAGTCGCCGGTTTCCTCAAGCGTGAAGGCGTGACAGCCCAGCAGATAGCCGCGCATCGGGTGAACGGTGTGCGCATCCAGCACCGCCTCGACCGAGGCACGCATCCCGCGCGCATCACCCAGCAAAAAGCGGATGGCGTGGCTGACCTTGGCCGACAGCGTGTCGCGCGGTTGCAGGCGCAATGCGGCCTCCATCGCGGCGACGGCCCCAGATGGCCGTCCGTGCATCCATTCGCCCAAGGCTTGCACCCACAGCTTTTCGCGTGGTGCTGCACTTTGGCGGGTCAGTGCCGCCATGGCGGTTTTATGTGCGTCTCGGGCGACGGGGACCAGTTCGGCCCGCCCCATCATCAGCGAGAATATCCCCCGCGCGGCATGGCCCATTGCAAAGTCGGGCGCGCCTTCCAGCACCTTGCCCAGATGCACAGGTGTCCGGGTGCCGTGCGACAGAAATCCGGTGATCACACCATTCCAGTGGTCCACCAGAACCGGATCATCCAGAGAAACCGGACTGTCGCAGATGTCGCTTTGCATATGGGGGCACCTTTCGAGTGGCGCGGGAGTGTCCCTGCGCGGTATGCCTAATTTACGCATGTTTTACGCCACCAAGGAGGCGCTACACGCAGGTGTGACCCGCACTACGCGTTTTCGTGAGTACGGGGGCGGAATTGCAATATTTTTGGGCTATTTCGCCCAGATCGGATATGTTCAGCCTTTTTCGTCCGGTGCTCTGCGCAGCATTTGTAACACTGTTTCGGTGTCCTGCCCGAACGCGGGCGGCGCGCGGCGATAGCTGATGGGCGTCGCCGACAGCTTCAGCGGATTGCCCAGCAGACGCACATGGCCACCTGCCACGGCGTCACATGGCACCTCGACCACGGCACCCCGCGCCTGCGCCTGATCCGAGGTCAGCGCCTCGGCCACGTCATGGATCGGGCCTGCGGGCACTTTGACCGCGTGCAGGCGTTCCATCACCTCGTCGCGGGCAAGGGCCTTGAGCGTTGGGCACATCAGCGCCATCAGAGCGGCGCGGTTGTCGATCCGGTGCTGGTTGGTGTCAAACCGCGGATCATCGCTGAGGCCCTTCAGCCCCACCGCATCGCAAAACCGGGCAAATTGCGCATCGTTGCCCACGGCCAGCAGCACGTGGCCGTCGCTGCATTCGAACGCGTCATAGGGGACGATATTGGGGTGCGCATTGCCGCGCCGTTCGGGCACCTGACCGCTGGCCAGATAGTTGGTGCCCTCGTTGACCAGCCACGCCATCTGCGCGTCCACAAGGCTCAGGTCAATGTGCTGCCCTTGGCCGGTGCTGTCGCGGTGACGCAGGGCGGCCAGAATGCCGACGGTCGCATACATCCCGCACATCACGTCGGCGATGCCCACGCCCACCTTCATCGGTGCACCGTCGGGATCGCCGGTCAGCGACATGATCCCGCCATAGCCCTGCGCCATCAGATCATATCCGGGCTGGCTGCTGTTCGGCCCGGTCTGCCCAAAGCCGCTGATCGAGCAGTAGACCAGCGCAGGGTGCCTTTTCAGCAAGGTGGCGTGGTCCAGCCCGTATTTGACCAGCCCGCCGGGCTTGTAGTTCTCGACCACCACATCGGCGCGCGCCGCCAGCTGGCGGACAGTGTCCTGCCCTTCGGCGGTGGACATATCGACGGCGATGGACAGTTTGTTGCGGTTGGCTGCCATGAAATAGGCCGACAGGTCGGTGGCTTTGCCCTGCGTGTCGCGGGCATAATTCGGCCCCCAGCCACGGGTATCGTCACCGCTGGTCCTGGGGTTTTCGACCTTGATGATCGTAGCGCCCAGATCGCCCAGCAGCTGCGTCGCGGTCGGGCCTGCCAGAATACGGCTGAGGTCGAGAACAAACAGCCCGTCCAATGCGCCTTTAGATACGCCTTTAGATTCGGCCATCGTAGGCTCCTTTTTCGATATGGGCGGCGATGACGGTAAAGGTATCTGCGGTCTGCGCCTGTTCCAGAGCGTCGGCAAGCTCGGTCCGACTGCGCACGTCGACGCCCGCCCCGCCAAAGGCACGGCCGATGGCGGCAAAATCATGGGTGCCAAAGTCGACGCCGTGGTTGCCAAGCTGCCGCTGGCGCTGTTTCAGCTCGATCAGCGCTAGCGTGGCATCGACGAAGACCACGAAGATACACCGCAGACTCAGCTCCTTGGCGGTGGCCAGCTCGCCTGCGACCATCAAAAACCCTGCATCACCGCTGAAGCTGACCACCGTGCGGTCGGGCGAAGCAAGTGCCGCCCCCATTGCCAGCGGCACGGCACAGCCCATCGTGCACAGCGCCGAGGATTGCATCAGGTCGCGGGCTGCGTAGCATTCCCACATCTGGCTCAGCAGGATGCGGTGCGCGCCGCTGTCGGCAGTCGTCAGCGTATCGCGGGGCAATGCCTTGCGGCAGGTGGCGACGATGGCGCCTGGCCCCCAGTCTTCGTCTGCGGGAAAGGCTGCGGTCAGTGCGGCCTTGGTCGTCGCCACCTCGCCGCCTGCCCATGTGTCGCGCGGGGTTGCGGCCTGCATCAACGCGGCGACTGTGGCGCGGACCGATCCGACGATATTAACCGTGGATTGGTGCATGTAGTGGTGGTTTGGCACCGCTGTCACCTCGACCACGCGCTGCGCCGTGCTGTCCCAGATATCGCGCCAGCCGGTGCGCATTTCGATCGGATCATAGCCCAGACACAGCACAAGATCGGCGGATTGCACGAAGGGCAGCAGCGTCTTGTCGGCCAGCGGCGACAGGCCCGCTCCTCCCAAAGCCAATGGATCGTCCTCGGGCAGCATCCCCTTGGCCTTGTAGGTCGTGATCACCGGCACGCCAAACTGCCGCGCCAGTCCGGCGACCTCCGCACCTTCGTTCAGCGCATCGACGCCTGCGATGATCACGGGCCGCGCCGCCTGCGACAGCCAGCCTGCGATACGATCCAGCGTGGCGGCATCCGGCACCACGTCGGCGGCGATGGCACGGGGCAGGGGCGCTTGGGCAGGCACCTGCGCCTCGGCGACGCGGATCGGAATGTCGATGAACACCGGGCCGGGCTGGCCTTCGGTCGCGATGCCCACGGCCTTGTCCGCCATGATATTGGCCGCACCCGCATCCAGCAGGAAGGTGGCCTTGGTGATCGGGGCGAATACCGCGCGCTGGTCCAGCACCTGATGGGTATAGCTTTGCGCCTCGTCTGCATCTACGGCTCCGGCCAGCACGATCAGCGGCACGCGGTCTTGCAGCGCGTTGGCGACGGCGTTGACACCGTTCAGCACACCGGGGCCGACGGTGGCCACCAATATGCCGGGCGCACCGGTGCGATGCCACGCGCCCTCGGCCATGAAGGCCGCCCCATTTTCATGTTTGCACAGGTAAAACGTGATCCCAGCCGCCTCGAGCGCATCCACAATCGTCAGAACCTCGCCCCCCGGCATCCCAAAGGCCATCCGGCAACCGGCGGCATAAAGCCTGCGCGCAACCGCATCTGCGGCCCTTATCGTTTTGGTCATTGCACCCTCAATTCCGGTTTTCGCAAACCTTGCCTTCGGGGCGTCGGTGGCGCAACTCACCATCGCGCCAGCAATGTGACAATAAATCTGAAAATGCCGCTTGACCTTCCAGCGGTGGGAAGCCCTATATCCCCTATCATGACATTGCATTTTGACATTGACGGGATGAGCTGCGCGGGTTGCGCAGGCCGTGCCGAACGCGCTCTGGCCGCCATTCCCGGCGGACAGGACGCCCGTGTGAACCTTGCCACCCACTCCGGTCAGATCGACGGCGTGGATGCGGCACTGGTGCGCGATACCCTCACCAAGGCGGGCTATCCCGCGCGCAGCCATGATGCGACCTTGCAGGTGGACAACATGACCTGCGGGTCGTGCATCGGGCGGGTCGAGGCGGCGGCGCTGAAGGTGCCCGGTGTGCTGTCGGCCCATGCCAATCTGGCTGACATGACCCTGCACGTCACCACGCTGTCGGGCCGCGACACCGGCGCGCTGCGCCGTGCGCTGGACGCGGCGGGCTATCCTGCGACTGATATGCAGACGGATGCGCAGAGCCCGCAGGACCACGACCGCCACAACACCGCCAACTATCGTCGCCGTTTTTTAATCGCGGCTGTGCTGACCCTGCCGGTGTTTCTGGCCGAGATGGGCGGGCATATCTATCCGCCGATACACCACCTGATTGCGCGCACCGTGGGCATGCAGGCCAGCCACCTGATCCAGATGGCGCTGACGCTCGTGGTTCTGGCCGGACCGGGTGCGGGCTTTTTCCGGCGCGGTGTACCGGGATTGCTGAAGGCAAGGCCCGATATGGATGCGCTGGTGGCGCTGGGCACTTCTGCAGCATTTGCCTATTCGACGGTTGCCACCCTGATGCCCGAATGGCTGCCTGCCGACGCGCGTGTGGTCTATTTCGAGGCTGCCGCCGTGATCGTCACTCTGATCCTGCTGGGCCGCTGGCTTGAGGCGCGGGCCAAGGGCCACACCGGCGATGCGGTGCGCAAGCTGATGGCGCTGGCCCCTTATACCGCGATGGTGCAGCGCGGCGACGATTATGTCGAAACCCCGCTGTCCGAGATTGTCAGCGGTGATACCTTGCTGGCCCGTGCGGGCGACCGGATCGCCACCGACGGCACCGTGACCATGGGCAGCGGCCACATCGACACCGCCATGCTGACGGGCGAGCCGGTTCCGGCCTTTGTCACCGTGGGCGACACGGTCAGCGCAGGCTGCATCAACGGCACCACGCCGCTGCATTACACCGCCACGCGCACCGGCTCTGACACCATGCTGGCCCGCGTCGTCGAGATGACCCGCGAGGCGCAATCGGCGCGGCTGCCGGTGCAGGCGTTGATCAATCGCGTGACGGCGGTGTTTGTCCCGGTGGTCATAGCGGTCGCCACGGTCACCGCGCTGGTCTGGTTGCTGGCAGGCGATCCGACACAGGCGCTGGTCGCAGGGGTTGCCGTGCTGATCATCGCGTGCCCTTGTGCTATGGGTCTGGCCACACCTGTTTCGATCATGGTGGGCACGGGCCGTGCTGCCGAACTGGGCGTGCTGTTCCGCCAAGGCGATGCGCTGCAAGCCCTGCAATCGGTGAAGGTTGTGGCCTTTGACAAGACCGGCACGCTGACGATGGGCGCGCCGACGCTGACCGATATGGCCGTGACGGATGGCTTTGACCGCGCGACGTTGCTGCCGCAGGTGGCCGCCGTGGAGGCGCAGTCGGAGCACCCCATCGCGCGTGCCATTGCCGTGGCTGCCGATGGTCCGCGCCCTGCGGTCAGCGACATCACCAGCACCACGGGTCAGGGCACCTCCGGCACCGTGGATGGCGCGCGTCTGCACATCGGCAATGCGGCCTTCATGCAGGCCCAAGGTGTCGACCCTGGGCCGCTGCAATCGCTTGCCGAAGAGTGGGCAAGCACCGGTGCCACGCCTGTTTATGTGGCCCAGAACGACCGGCTGGCAGCGCTGATCGCGGTCACCGACCCGATCCGCGAAGGGGCCGCCGACGCCATCGCAGCACTTAAGGCAAGCGGCGTCATACCCGCCCTGATCACCGGCGACGTCGAAGCCACCGCACAACACGTCGCGCGCCAGCTGGGCATCGACGCGGTGACAGCAGCCGTGCCACCGGGGGGCAAGGTCGCTGCCCTGACTGCATTGCGCGAAGCACATGGGCCGGTGGCCTTTGTCGGGGACGGCATCAACGACGCGCCTGCGCTGGCGGCAGCGGATGTGGGGCTGGCCGTGGCCAGTGCCTCGGACATCGCCATAGAGGCCGCCGACGTGGTGCTGATGTCATCCAACCCCGACGCGGTGCTGCGTGCCCGGACGATCAGTGCGGCAACCCTGCGCAATATCCGGCAGAACCTGATCTGGGCCTTTGGCTATAATGCGCTGCTGATCCCGGTGGCGGCGGGCCTGCTGGTGCCCTTTGGAGGGCCGCAACTGTCGCCCAGCCTGGCCGCAGGTGCGATGGCGCTCAGCTCGGTCTTTGTGGTCACCAATGCGCTTCGTCTGCGCCGTCAAGGAGACAGCCGATGAATATTTCCGAAGTTTCCACTGCCTCCGGGCTACCTGCCAAGACGATCCGCTATTACGAGGACATCGGCCTGATCCGCCCGGCCCGCAGCGCCAACGGCTACCGCGCCTTCTCCGATCAGGACGCGCACAAGCTGGCGTTCCTGTCACGGGCCCGCTCGCTGGGGTTTTCCATCGAAGACTGCCGCACGCTGCTGGCCTTGTGGGAAGACCGCAGCCGCGCCAGCGGCGATGTGCGCAAGCTGGCCAAGGACCATCTGGACGAGATCGACCGCAAGCTGGCCGAACTTCACCAGATGCGCGACTCGCTGGCCCATCTGGTCAAATGCTGCGCAGGCGACGACCGGCCCGATTGCCCGATCATCGACAGGCTGGCAAAAGACTGAGCGGCGCCCAAGGCCGGGTCAGGGCAAGGGCAAGGGCTGCGCCGAATCCTACAGCGGAAAGGTCGCGTCGACGATCAATCCGGTCTTTTTCCAGTGCATGTCGATGGTGCCGTCGACCGCTTCGATCAGATTGCCGACAATCTTCGACCCGCTGCTGCGCTTGGGCGGTGAAACCTTCGGGCCGCCTGTCTCCGTCCAGCGGAAGCTCAATGTGCGCGCATCCGGTGGTGTCTGAACGTCCCAGCGCAGATCCAAAAGCCCCTGCTCGGCACCAAGGGCTCCGTGTTTCACGGAATTCGTTGCCAGCTCGTGCAAGGTCAGCGCGACACATGACAGCAGATGGCCGGGAAGCGGAACGTCGGGCCCCTCAAGTCGAAACTGCGGTGCGCCCTTCGGAGCATATGCCGACAGGATCGTGCGTGCGAGATCGACAAAAGTCAGGTCTTCGTCCGCCGACCAGCTGAGCGTGTCCAAATGTGCGTCGCTCAGCGCCTGTAGCCGCTCATTCAGGATCTGGGCCAGCGCCGACGGATCGTTCTGTTCGCGCACGGTCATCCTGATGACGATGCTCATCACGTTGACGATGTTGCGCAGCCGGTGGACCAGTTCGCGTTCCGTCAGATCGCGCGCCTCGCGTTCCGCCTCGCGCTTGGCCGTGACATCCAGTTGCGATCCGAAATAGTAGATCAGCTTGCCGTCATCATCCAGAATTGGCCCCAGTTGCAGGGCGTTCACAAAGCTGGTCCCATCCTTGCGATAATTGACGATTTCCACTGTCTCGACCCGCCTTTCGGCGATCGCGCGGCGCAGGGCGTCGAGGCTTTCGGGCGTGGTGTCGCGCCCCTGCAGAAACCGGCAGTTCTTTCCGATGACTTCGTCCTCGGAATAGCCGGTCAGCTCCAGAAACGCCGCGTTCACGAAAACGATCGGGTTGTCGGGCGTGTTCGGGTCAGAAATGCACATCGGAATACGTGCATGTTTGACCGAATGCTCCATTGCTTTGTCGTCGATCAAATTCCAGCGCGGTGGGCCATCCGCCATGGTCGTATTCTGTTCCAAGCTCTCGTTTACCTTCGATCTGCATTTTCTTGAGAAAGTAATTTAATTTCAAATTTCAGTTTGGCCAATAGTTTATCTCGAATGTCATCTCCGGCGCTGACGGAAACGCCCATCGCCGGAACTGAAAACGGCCCGACAAGGCCGGGCCGTTTTCAGAATTTTCGCGATCCGCAAAGGCCTCAGCGGCGGCGGTCGCGCCGTGCTGACATCGGCTGGAACGCCACGCCGACGTGGGCCTCGCAATAGGGCTTGCCCGCTTGCACCGGCAATCCGCAGAACCAGAAATCATCGGTTGCAGGGTCGCCCACCGGCCATTTGCAGGTGCGCTCGGTCAATTCCATCAGGCTCAGGCGCTTGGCCTTTTTCTCGATTTCGCTGACCTTGGCCAGCGCTTCGGGGCTGATCTCGTTGGCCGAAGGCTGCGGCGGCAGAGGCTGGCCTGCGGGAATGATCTTGGCGCGCGGCGGCATCACCGCGACGCGTGTCTCGGGCACCGGCTCTTCTTGCGGCTTGGGCTTGGCTTCGACCTTTGGTTTGGCCTCTGCCTTGGGCTTGGCCTCGGTCTTGGGGGCAGGCTTGGCTTTGGGCTCGACCTTGGCCGTGGTGCCGGAACCTGCGCGGTTCGACAGGCCCAGACGGTGGACCTTGCCGATCACGGCGTTGCGGGTGACCCCGCCAAGTTCCTTGGCGATCTGGCTGGCCGACTGGCCCTCGCCCCACATCTTTTTCAGAAGTTCAACGCGTTCGTCTGTCCAGGACATGCAGGCTTTTCCTAGCTAAAAAGCGGCGCATCATCGGATGGCCGCCTGTATCAATATCAGCGCCCTATACTAATCACTCGGGGTGGAGTTACAAGACAAGAACCCACAGCGGCTGCGAAAGACCGTATCATCGCCACTTCAGACCCGCGCCAGGCCTGTGCAAAACCGCTTCCCTTGGCGTCAGCCCTGCGCTACACAGCGCCTCATGACAGCAACGACACAGATCATTTCGATCCGACGACGCACCGCGTAACGTCAACCCCCGTGTCGCGGGACCGCTCCCGCCTGTCCATCGCCAAACGGCACTCCAATCCTTCAAATCTGTTGACCCTGCGGCCTGCGTCATGCACCAAAGTGCTTTCCACCGCCCGTATCAAAGGACGATCACCATGATCCCCTCCGTTCTGCCGACTTATTCCCGCGCTCCGTTGAGCTTTGTCAAAGGCGAAGGCGCCTGGCTGATCGAGGCGGACGGCACCCGATACCTTGATCTCGGGGCAGGGATCGCCGTGAACGTGCTGGGCCATGCGCACCCGGCTCTGGTCAAGGCACTGACCGATCAGGCGCAGGCGTTGTGGCACACCTCGAACCTCTACCAGATTCCGCAGCAACAGGCGCTGGCCGACAAGCTGGTCGATGCGACATTCGCCGACACGGTCTTCTTCACCAACTCGGGCACCGAGGCGTGCGAACTGGCGGTCAAGATGGCGCGCAAATACTGGTATGACAAAGGCCAGAAGGACCGCGTCGATATCATCACCTTCTCCGGCTCCTTCCATGGCCGCTCCGCGGCAGGCATCGCGGCGGCTGGCTCCGAGAAAATGGTCAAAGGCTTCGGGCCCCTTCTCGGTGGCTTCGTCCACGTCGACTGGGCCGACCACGAGGCGCTGACTGCGGCGATCACCGACCATACGGCGGCAATCCTGATCGAACCGGTGCAGGGCGAAGGCGGCATCCGCCCGCTGCCCGACCAATGCCTGAAAGGTCTGCGTGATCTGTGCGACGAACATGGCATCCTGCTGATCCTCGACGAGGTGCAATGCGGTATGGGCCGCACCGGCAAGCTCTTTGCGCACGAATGGTCCGGCATCACGCCCGACATCATGATGGTCGCCAAGGGCATCGGCGGCGGCTTCCCCCTGGGGGCCGTGCTCGCCACCGAAGACGCCGCATCGGGCATGACCGCAGGCACCCACGGATCGACCTATGGCGGCAATCCGCTGGGATGTGCCGTGGGCTGTGCGGTGATGGACATCGTCTCCGACCGCGCCTTTCTGGCCGAGGTGAACCGCAAGGCCGGCCTGCTGCGCCAAAAGCTCGAAGGGCTGATCGCCAGCCACCCGGATGTCTTCGAAAGCGTGCGCGGCACCGGTATGATGCTGGGCATCAAGTGCAAGGCGCCCAACACCGAGATCGTCGCCGCAGGCTACAAGAACCACGTGATCACGGTGCCCGCCGCCGATAATGTGATCCGCCTGCTGCC
Organism: Sulfitobacter sp.; assembly: GCA_024636445.1. Lineage (GTDB taxonomy): Bacteria > Pseudomonadota > Alphaproteobacteria > Rhodobacterales > Rhodobacteraceae > Pseudosulfitobacter. Next base: position 13,843 of record JAGXHE010000050.1, on the reverse strand, counting down.
GCCGCTCAACCTCAGCGACGATGACATCGCCGAGGCGGCAACACGTCTCGATGCCGCCGCCGCCAGCCTGTCCTGACCGGCTCTTTTGGCCCTAAATATCCCGGGGGTCCGGGGGCCGCGCCCCCGTCCTTCGCCTATGCAGAAAAATGACCCATGACCCACTTTCTTGATATCCACACGACCGACCCCGCTGCATTGCGCAGCATCATCGACACCGCCCGCGCCATCAAGAACGCGCGCGCGGGCCGCCCCAAGGGCGCACCCGACGACGATCAGCCGCTCGCGGGCCACATGGTCGCACTGATCTTCGAAAAACCGTCCACCCGAACCCGCGTCAGCTTTGACGTGGGCGTGCGCCAGATGGGCGGCCAGACGATGTTGCTGTCGGGTGCCGAGATGCAGCTGGGCCACGGCGAAACCATCGCCGACACCGCCCGCGTCCTGTCGCGCTACGTCGATCTGATCATGATCCGCACCTTCGAGGAAGCAACCCTGCTGGAAATGGCAGAGCACGCCACGGTGCCGGTGATCAACGGTTTGACCAACCGCACGCACCCCTGCCAGATCATGGCTGATATCATGACCTTCGAAGAACACTCAGGGCCGATAAAAGGCCGCAAGGTTGTCTGGTCCGGCGATGGCAACAACGTCTTCGCCTCCTTCGCCCACGCCGCGAAACAATTCGACTTCGAGCTGGTGTTCACCGGCCCCGAAACCCTGCAACCCGAAGCCGCATTGAATGGTCTCTACACCACCGAACGCGACCCTAATAAAGCGGTGCAGGGCGCCGATCTGGTGGTCACCGACACGTGGGTCTCAATGCACGATCCGCAATCGGCCCGCGAGCGTCGCCACAACCAGTTGCGCGGCTATCAGGTCAACACCGCCCTGATGTCCAAGGCCAAACCCGACGCTCTGTTCATGCATTGCCTGCCTGCCCACCGCGACGACGAGGCCACATCCGAAGTCATGGACGGCCCGCATTCGGTCATCTTCGACGAGGCCGAAAACCGCCTGCACGCCCAAAAGGCCGTGATGCGCTGGTGCCTGGGCAAATAACCCAAAGCCCCTCCCTCGGGATCGCCACTTTCTTTTGGCCAGAAATATCCTGGGGGATACGCGCAGCGTCGGGGGCAAAGCCCCTGGCCCGCAGCCTCAATCCAGCGCGGGAAACCAATCCGGCAATGCGCATTTACAGTCCAGCTTGAACGACCGCGAGCGCACCAGCCCGATCTTTTCGTCCACCGTCGGCCCCTCGGCCAGAGCCTCCCGCGCCATCTGTTCCGCCGTGCCCCAGTCCACCACATCCATGCGCGACACCTGCGTCTGCACTTTGCGGGCCTCATGGCCTGGGTCTTCCCACGCCTTGCCGGGCAGCCCGTCGCCGGGGCCTGACGCAACTTCGGCGCGGTGCAGGTTCGCTTCGGCGAGTGCCGCGCGGTTGGCAAATTTCAGATGTACCAGAAACACCCCGTCCGGTACCACATAATCGAACCCGGCAACCCGCCGGGGCCGCACCTGCACCCCGTGGCGTTTCATCGGCACACCGCCACGCACCGCCCATGCCTTGCTGTAGTGTCCTGAAAACACACCAAACATGCCGCCGTCGGTCTGCACCACCTCAAGGCCCGTCGCGAACAGGGCCTGACCGTTCTGGCCTGCAAAGACACTGCCCAACCCGTCGTGAAGCGCAGGATCAAGGCATATCAGCTCGTCCGTATCAGTGCGGATCACCCAGTCGTAGACCTCGCCCAGCCCCGCCTGTATTCCGTTCAGCATCCGCCCGCGCACCGCGTCAAAGCCGGAGAGATCATCGCGCGGCACTGTCAGGATGCTGGCTTCGGGACAAATTTCCGCAATCTTCGGGTCAACGCCATGGGCCACCACCACCAGATGGTCATGCCCCACCAGCGCGCCATAATGGCGATACCACTGCGCCAGCGCCCAGTAATCGCGGTAGACCATCGTGATTGCACAAATCTTCATGCACGCATCTAGCCATCCCAGCCTGAGGTGGACAAGCCGTAACATCGCCCATTGGCAATCACCAAGCCTTGCCCCTGCTGCATGGGAAGGTATGTCTTACCCCAATGACCACAGCACGGGCAAAGCATATGGCGCAGCAACACAAATTGGCACAGATCGGCGTTTACGGACTGGGCACCATGGGCAGCGCCCTGGCGCTCAACCTTGCCGACAACGGCTTTGATGTCGCCGTCTCGAACCGCGAGGCCGACTGGATCGACACCTTCCTGCCCGAAGCCGCCGGACTGTCGGGCAAGGTCACCGGCCACGCCGATCTGGCTGATTTTGTCCAATCCATCGCCACCCCGCGCACGATCCTGTTCATGATCCCCTCGACCAGACCAATGGACCTGATGATCGCTGCGATCACGCCACTGTTGGCGCCGGGCGACACGATCATCGACGGCGGCAATGCCGATTTTCGCGACACACGGCGGCGGGGCGCAGCACTTGATGGCACCGGCATCCACTTTGTCGGCATGGGCGTTTCTGGCGGCGAAGAGGGCGCGCGGCATGGGCCTTCGATGATGGTTGGCGGCTCGGACCATTCGTGGACACAGTTCAGGCCGATGGCCGAGGCGATTGCGGCCAAGTTTCAGGGTGACCCTTGCGTCGCCCACCTTGGCCCCGATGGCGCGGGGCATTTCGTCAAGACGGTGCACAATGGCGTCGAATACGCCGACATGCAGATGATCGCCGAGCTTTATGGCCTGATGCGCGATCAGGCGGGCATGGACGCGGGCCGGATTGCTGAGGTTTTCGACAGTTGGCGCAGCGGTCCGCTGGCGTCCTATCTCATCGACATCACCGCCAAGGTGCTGGCCACCAGAGATGCGGCCACGGGCACGCCTGTCATCGACGTGATCCGCGATCAGGCCGGGCAAAAGGGCACCGGCCGCTGGACCCTGATCGAAGCGCTGGAAATGGGGCAGAGCGCCTCGACCATAGAGGCCGCCGTAGGCGCGCGCGGCTGGTCGTCCGAGGGCGATACCCGCCGCGCGGCGCATGATCTGCTGGACCCTGCCACGCAGCCTGCAGAAATTCCCGGTGTCGACGATATGGAAAACGCCATGCTGGCCGCGCGTATTCTGGGCCACGCCCAAGGGTTCCGCGTGCTTTCCGCCGCATCCGATGAGTTCAGATGGGATCTCGACCTTGCCCGCATCGCCGAGATCTGGCGTGCGGGCTGCATCATCCGCTCAGCCTTGCTGGACGAATTCGCCGATGCCGTGCGCGAAGGGCTGCCGCATGGCCATCTGATCCTTGCCCCCGCGATGCGCAAACGGCTGGCTGCGGCCTTGCCGGGATTGCGGCGCGTGGTGTCGGCGGCGGTGCTCAGCGGTCAGCCGATGCCTGCGCTCTCTGCCGCTTTGGCGTGGCACGACACGATGGCGCTGGGGCGCGGCACCGCCAACATGATTCAGGCGCAGCGCGATTATTTTGGCGCGCACGGGTTCGAGCGGATGGACCTGAGCGGCGCACATCACGGTGAGTGGTTGCGTTAAGTCCGCCGTTTTGCCCGCAAGGTCGGATCGGCCTTCGTCGGGTCTTCGGGCCAGGGGTGTTTGGGGTACTGCCCGCGCATGTCCTTGCGCACATCCGCATAGGAACTGGCCCAGAACCCTGGCAGGTCCATGGTGATCTGAATGGGCCGCTGTGCAGGCGACAGCAGGGCGATTCTCAGCGGCTTGCCCGCCACCGTCGGATGCCGCGTCACGCCGAACATTTCCTGCAACCGCACTGCGATTTCCGGCGCATCACCACTATAGTCTATGGGCACATTGCGCCCCAATGGCGTGGTGAAGTGCGAGGGCGCTGCCCGGTCCAACGCCTGTGCGTCGTCCCGGTTCATCCGGGCCTTCAGCGCCGGTGTCAGATCGAAGGCCTTCCAGTCGCCCGAGGTCCGCACCCCGCCCAGATGCGGCAGCAGCCAGTCCTCCAGAGTTGCGATGAGGTGATGGTCAGACCAGTTGTCCGCATCCACCAGCCGCGCCCGCGCCAGAAACCGTGCCGCCTTGGGCGAAGGGTTCAGGCCCAGCTGCCGGACCCCGTCCAGCATCGCCACGGCGATGTCTTCGGGCAGTGCGTTCTGCCATGCGCGATCTTCCAGCACCAGCGCGCCCAGCCGCTCCTGCTGGCGCGCCAGCACGCGCCCTTCGCGCTTGGACCACAGGCAGATGTCGTGCCATGCAATCGCATCGCCAAAGGTGGCGCGCAGATCGGCTTCGCTGATGTCGGTCGCCTGCCGGATACGGGCCTCGCGCGGATCGCCGTCCAGGTCAGTCGCCACGATCAGCCGCGCACCGGCCAGCGCGTCGCCGTCGGGCAGCACGGCCCCCTTGCCGCCCGACAGCACAAAGCGCGGCGCGTCACCCTTGCGACGCAGCCCGATGCGGTCAGGGTAGGCCAGTGCCGCCATCACACCCAGCGACAGTGCGCCGCCTTTGGTGCGCGACTTCAGCCGTTTCGTCTCCTGCCGCACCCTTGCCAGTGCACCACGCTGCACCGCATTGCCAAAACGGTCCGGGCTGCGCAGCGCCTGCATCCGCAGCCGCAGGTCGCTGCCCACGCCGCGCAGAATGTCCCGCTCGGCCAGCAGGGCCGCCAGTTCCGCCGCACCAGACCCGCCACGCACCAGCATGTGCGCCAGACGCGGATGCAGAGGCAGGGAGGCCAGCGCGCGGCCGTGCCCAGTGATCCGGCCCGCATCATCCAGCGCCTCAAGCATCCGCAGCACCTCGACCGCTTCGGCGTAGCGCCCCGAATGGGGCGGGGTGACAAAGCTGAGTTCCTCGGGCGTTGCCCCCCAAAGGGCAAGCTCAAGCGCCATGCCGGTCAGATCGCCCGCCTCGATCTCGGCGGGCGGGAATGCGGCAAGCGCACCGTCTTCGCCGCGGGTCCACAGTTTGTAGCAATGCCCCGGCGCGACGCGACCTGCACGCCCTGCGCGCTGGGTGGCTTCGGCGCGGGTGACGCGTTCGGTCACCAGCCGCGACATCCCGCTTGAGGCATCGAACCGCGACCGCCGCGCCAGTCCGGCGTCGACCACGATGCGGATATCGGGCAGCGTCAGCGAGGTTTCGGCGATGGCGGTGGCCAGCACGATCTTGCGCCCCGTCCTTGCGGGGGCGATGGCGGCACGCTGTGCTGCAAAGTCCATCGCGCCAAACAACGGATGCACCGCGACGTCACTGCCGAAACTGTCGTCGATCAGCCCCTGAACCCGTCGGATCTCGCCTTCGCCCGGCAGGAATACCAGCGCGCTGCCGGTCTGTTGACGCATGGCGGTGCGGATCAGATCGGCCACAGCCCCTTCCAGCCGCGCCTGACCGCGCGGGCGGTCGAGCCAATGCGGCGTCACTTCGAAAGCGCGCCCTTCCGAGGTGACCAGCGGCGCGTCCAGGATCTGTGCCACGGGGGCAGCATCCAGCGTGGCGGACATGACCAGCAGATGCAGATCGTCGCGCAAGGCTTCTGCCACCTCAAGACACAGGGCCAGCCCCAGATCGGCGTTCAAGCTGCGCTCGTGGAATTCGTCAAAGATCACCGTGCCGACACCGGGCAGGTCCGGATCGGACTGGATCATGCGGGTCAGGATGCCTTCGGTGACCACTTCGATGCGGGTGGTCTTGCCCACTTTCGCCTCGCCGCGCACACGGTAGCCGACGGTTTCGCCCACCGCCTCGCCCAGTGTTTCTGCCATGCGTTCGGCAGCGGTACGTGCCGCCAGACGGCGCGGCTCAAGCATCAGGATGCGGCCACTGAACCCCGCATCCAGCAGGGCCAGAGGCACGCGCGTGGTCTTGCCCGCACCGGGGGGCGCTTGCAAAACCAGCCGTTTGTGCGCGGCAAGCTGGGTGCAAACCGCTTCCAGAACGTCATCTATGGGCAGGGTGAATTTCATACCTCGTGCTTATCTGCGAAAGATCGCCGAAGGCCAAGGCTGGACAAATCATCCATCAGGCCGGAAAACCGAAAGCCAAGCAGGGGGAGACGCCGATGGACATCACCGACACCGCGCAGCAGATCGTGGCGGGCGACCGCCGCGCGCTGGCCCGCGCGATCACGCTGGTGGAAAGCGGGCGCGCCGATCACCGTGCGCAGGCGGCGGAATTGCTGGGCGCATTGCCGCGCGAACGCCAAGCCTTGCGCATCGGGCTGTCGGGGACGCCGGGTGTGGGCAAGAGCACGTTCATCGAGACCTTCGGGATGATGCTGACCGGGCAGGGGCTACGGGTGGCTGTTCTGGCGGTCGATCCGTCCTCGGCGCGGTCGGGCGGCTCGATCCTGGGCGACAAGACACGGATGGACCGGCTGGCGCGCGATCCCAATGCGTTTATCCGCCCCAGCCCCAGCCAGACCCATCTGGGCGGTGTGGCGCGCCGCACCCGCGAGGCTGTGGCACTGTGCGAAGCGGCAGGGTTTGACGTGGTGCTGATTGAAACGGTGGGCGTCGGGCAATCTGAAACCGTGGTGGCGCAGATGGCCGATCTGTTCCTGCTGTTGCTGGCCCCGGCGGGCGGAGACGAGTTGCAGGGCGTCAAGCGTGGCATCATGGAAATGGCCGACGTGATTCTGATCAACAAGGCGGATGGCGATCTGAAGGCCACCGCCACGCGCACCTGTGCCGATTATGCCGGTGCCTTGCGGCTGATGCGCAAGCGCCCGCAGGACCCGGCGGGCTTTCCCAAGGCGATGATGGTGTCGGCGCTGGAAGACACCGGCCTGAATGCGGCATGGGAGACGCTGCAAGAGCTTGCAGGCTGGCGGCGCGAGAACGGGTTTTTTGACAGAACCCGCGCGACGCAGGCGCAATACTGGTTCGAACAGGACGTGCGTGCGGCGTTGCTGGCGCAACTGGACGGGGCACAGGCCCGTGCCGATATGGCGCGGCTGGGGGCAGAGGTGGCGCAGGGCGAGACCGATCCGGCGCTGGCGGCACAGCAGATGTTGGCCGCATTGGGCCACAAGCGCGGCTGATGCAGGGCTGATCGCGCAATAAGGCGTGCAAAGCTGCGCAATCACGCTTGACCCCTCGCGCGATTCCCCCTATTGCCAGCGGACGAATTTAGGGGCGCAGCTGCGAGCGGCGCTTGTTGTCGTTTCGGGGACCGCCCTGACAGCGACCAGAACAAAAGGATAATCCCATGTCGCGTCGTTGCGAACTGACCGGAAAAGGCCCCATGTCTGGCAACAATGTCAGCCACGCCAACAACAAAACACGTCGTCGGTTCTTGCCGAACCTGAACGATGTATCGCTGCAGTCCGAAGTGCTGGGCCGCGCGATCAAGTTCCGCATCTCGGCTGCGGCACTGCGCACCGTCGACCACCGTGGTGGTCTGGACGCGTTTTTTGCCAAGTCGAAGGACGATGAGCTGTCGGCCAATGCGCTGAAAGTGAAAAAAGAGATCACCAAAGCTCTGGCCGCCACCGCAGCCTGAAACCTGAGGGTTTGAAGAATTTGGCCCCGTCTGCATTGGCAGGCGGGGTCGTTTCGTTTGTGCGCTTGGGGCTTTTTAGCGCAGTCGGTCCCGCTTGTGCGCGCAAGACTTGGCGGCTAAAGCTGCGGCCATGACAATCCTTCGCGATATCACCCATTGCCTTGCGATCCTGACGCTGGTCGTCACCGCGCAGGCCTTTGCGCTGGCGCGCGGCTCTGGGGATGTGGCGGGGCAGATGGTGCTGTGTATCGGCACCGGATCGGTCACCGTGAATGTTGACGCGGATGGCCAGCCTGTCGGCACGCCGCATATCTGCCCCGACGGCGCCCTGACTTTGCTTGGGCATGAGGTGGTTGCGTGGACGCCGATGCGTGCCGTTGCCATCAGGCGTGCCGAATACAGCCAGCGCCATGTGCCTGTCACACGGGTTGTCGTCCCTGCCGCCTATCTGTCGCGTGCGCCGCCTGTTTTGCTCTGAGCTACCACTATTAATCCAACGAGCAAAACAAAGGACATATCCACATGTCGCTTATAAAGAACATAGCCGCAGCAGCGGTGACCACCCTTTTGTCCACAGCAGCCCTTGCCGACGGGATCATGGTCCAGGACCCCTATGTGCGCACCTCGCGCCCGAACGCGCCGACGGCGGCGGCGTTCATGGTCTTGATGAATCACACCGACACCGATGATCGCCTGATCGGCGTGCGCAGCGAGATTGCGAGGAAGGTCGAGCTGCACACCCATATTGATCAAGGTGGCGGTCTGATGCAGATGACCCAGATCGAAGAGGGCATTGCGCTGCCTGCGGGCGAGATGCACGCGCTGGCGCGTGGCGGTGACCACGTGATGCTGATGGGGCTGAACCGGTCCTTGGCGCAGGACGACGACGTCACCATAACACTGGTGTTCGAGCAAGCGGGCGAGGTTGTTGTGAGCGTTCCGGTAGACAACGAGCGCAAGGCCGAACACGGCGCTGCGGGGCATGGGGCAATGGATCATGACCACACGGGCCACTCTGACCATTGTGGCCATAAGACTGACTAGGCGCTGAGCAGCCCCTCGACCCACTTCGGCACCGTCTCGCTGGCGGGGCCGGAGTGGGCTTCGTCGAACTGGGAGGCCATCAGCGACGGGTCGAGGTTCATCTCGACCGTAAGCGCGCCATAAGCCGCTGCGGCCTGAACAAAGCCTGCCGCCGGATAGACATTGCCGCTGGTGCCGATGGCGGCGAAAATATCGGCCTCGCTCAGGCGGCCTTCGATCTCTTCCATATGATAGGGAATTTCCCCGAACCAGACGATGTCGGGCCGCGCAGTGGGCTGGTTGCACGAAGGGCACGCCTCGCCCACCGTCATTGCAAGCGGGGCGTCCCACCGGTGTTCGCACGCGGCGCAAAGTGCGGAACTCAAAGCGCCGTGCATGTGCAACACGTTGATCGAGCCTGCTTTTTCGTGGAGCGCGTCGACGTTCTGCGTAACCACCAGCACATCGCCGGGCATTGCCATCTCAAGCCGTGCAAGGGCCACGTGGGCGGCATTCGGGCTGGCTTCGGCTGCTTGTGCGCGGCGGGCGTTGTAGAAATCGACAACCAGTTGCGGATTGCTTGCGAAACCTTCGGGCGTGGCCACGTCTTCGATCCGGTGCCTGGCCCACAACCCGCCTTCGTCGCGGAACGTGCCCAGCCCGCTTTCGGCGGATATTCCGGCACCGGTCAGGATCACGATCTTTGGCATGGCAGGCACCTTTCGTCTGGCTTTGGGTGCACTCTGGAATGGCAATGCAGCGTCGGTCAACCGTCCAGTACCCGCAATTCGCCTGCCAGCCACGGCAGCTGGGTCAAGGCCGGGGTGATCATGTGGGCGTCGATCAAGCGGCGCATGGTCTGCGCGACACTGGCCGGAACGTCGCCTGCCCAGTCGGCCCCGGAGAACAGCGATATGGTGCGTGCGAAGGGTTTGAACGGCAGGGTAAAGGCGTCGACCTCGTCGTGGAAGCGCACTGCGCGCATGTAGCCGAGCGGCGTCGTGACTGCCCAGCCGATGCGCCGCGCCACCATCGCCATCAGCGCCAGATGGCTGCCGATCTCGAACCGGTCTGGCAGGTCCAGCTTTTGACGGGCCAGATGCGCCTCGATCAGGCGTCCTATCAACTGGTTCTTTTCATAGCGCAGGAAGGGCAGGGAGCCCAGTTGGGCCATCACGTCGCCGCCTGCCTTTACGGTGCCCTTGGGGGCGACCACGATGAACGGATCGCGGGCCAGCGGGTATTCCAGCACGCCGTCCATAACCGTGCCCGAACTGGCGGCAATCGCCAGATGCAGTCGCTTGTCGGCGATGTCTTCGAGAATTTTGTGGCTGGGGGCGGTGATCAGCTTGAATTTGCAGTGGGTCAGGCTGTCGGCCAGTATGGTGACCAGACGCGGCGTCAGATCGTTGTCGAAATCGTCGATCAACCCAATGCTCAGCGCGCTGAGATGCGCCAGATCCATCACCGAAAGTTCGCTTTGCGCCAGCCGCAGCTGTGACAATGCCGCCCCGGCCCGCCCGAGAAAGCTGTGGCCCGCGGGGGTCAGACGCATGGGCCGCTTGCCATGATCGATCAGATCGGTGGCAAGAGCCGTTTCCAGATTGCGCAACTGCTGGCTGACCGCAGGCTGACTAAGCCCGGTGACGGCGGCGGCCTGTGCAACAGATCCGGTCGAGGCCAACGCCTCGAACACTTCGAGGCCACGAAGGGTGACACCTTTGCTGATCATAGTTGTGGCCTCCAGTTTTCGGATCAGTGAATCCTTGTAGGTCTCAGGTCAACCTTTTATAGGGTGTTCCGCCGCACAAATTTGGTTTTTCCGATGTAAGGCCCGTTTTTGCATCACCTTGCAGCGCCGTTGAAATCACGCCACACTTGGCCCCAGACTGCCCATAGCCGACGGAGCCCACATGAAAATCGCAACCGCATCTTACCCGCTGGACCTGTTCCACACATGGGCCGACTATGAAGCCAAGCTGACAAAGTGGATTTCAGAGGCCGCAGGGCAGGGTGCCGATCTGCTGGTGTTCCCCGAGTATGGCGCGATGGAGCTGGCCACTTTGGCAGGGCTTGAGGTCGCGCGCGATCTGGAAGGGTCCTTGCACGCAGTGTCCGAACGACTGCCCGAGGCGGATGCCTTGCATGCAAAGCTCGCTGCTGAATACGGCGTGCATATTCTGGCAGCCTCGGCGCCTTGTGTTCCGAAGGAGGGCCAGCGCCCCGTCAACCGTGCGCGTCTGTTTGCGCCGACGGGTCAGATCGGTATTCAGGACAAGCAGATCATGACCCGTTTCGAGGAAGAAATCTGGGACGTGGTGCCGGGCGATCCGTTGCAACTGTTTGACACGGTCTTGGGCAAGATCGGCATACTGATCTGTTATGACAGTGAATTCCCGCTGCTGGGCCGTGCGCTGTCGGACGCCGACCTGATTCTGGTGCCGTCGGTGACCGAGGCGCTGTCGGGCTATTGGCGCGTGCGCATCGGCGCTATGGCGCGCGCACTGGAGGCGCAATGCGTGACCGTCATGTCATCGGTCGTCGGCCCTGCCGAATGGTCCGACGCGGTGGACATCAGCGTGGGCGCGGGCGGCATATTCGGCCCGCCGGACAAGGGGTTTCCCGAGACCGGCGTATTGGCCGTGGGCACGTTGAACCAGCCCGGCTGGATATATGCCGAAGTCGATTTGCAGACCATCGCCCATGCCCGTGCGGACGGTGTCGTTCTGAACCGCCGCAACTGGACACAACAAAAAGGCCGCAGCGATAGCCCAGATGTGATCAAATTGCGCGAATAGACCTTGAAAACAGGGTGCAATCGGCGCATTTACCCCCTTGTCCGCAAATTTCAGCGGACGGATTGCATATGGAGAGACCATGGCCAAGGAAGATACGCTCGAATTTCCCGGTGTCGTGAAAGAACTCCTGCCAAATGCGACGTTCCGGGTCGAGCTAGAAAACGGCCATGAGATCATCGCACATACGGCAGGCAAGATGCGCAAAAACCGCATCCGCGTTCTGGCTGGCGACAAAGTACAGGTCGAAATGACCCCCTACGATCTGACCAAGGGTCGGATCAACTACCGCTTCAAGTAAGGCACACGTGGCCTTCGTACTGGGTTCAGGCAGTCCGAGACGCAAAGAGCTTCTCGGACAAATCGGCGTTGTGCCTGACCACATTCGCGCCCCCGATATCGACGAGACACCCGTGGCAGGCGAACTGCCGCGTCCCTACTGTCAGCGGATGGCCCGCGAAAAGGTGGCTGCCGTGCAGGCGGATGCGGAGGACGTCGTGCTGTGCGCTGACACCACCGTTTCGCTGGGGCGTCGCATTCTGGGCAAACCTGAAAACGCCGCCGAAGCGGCTGCTTTTCTTTGGGCCATGTCCGGGCGCCGTCACCGCGTGATCACGGCTGTGGCCGTGCGCAAGGGGGAGCATCTGTGGGAACGCGACGTGGTCAGCATCGTGCGCATGAAGGTGCTGTCGAACGAAGACGTGAACGGCTATCTCGCCACCGGCGACTGGCAGGGCAAGGCGGGCGGCTACGGCATTCAGGGGCCTGCGGGCGCGCTGATCCCGTGGATTTCCGGCTCGTTCACCGGCATTGTCGGACTGCCGCTGGCCGAAACCGCTGGTCTGCTGAATGCAGCAGGCGTCAAGCTCTGGGGGAGCATATGAAGGGCAATACGATCATTCTGGACCATCTGGACGGGGCCGAAGCCGCCGCATTGATGGTCGACGGCAAGCTGCACGATCTGATCATCGACAATGACGCCCCGCGCCCCGGCACGGTGTACCGCGCCATTGCCGACAAGCCGGTCAAAGGGCAGGGCGGCATGTTCCTGAAAACCCCGGATGGCAGCGCGTTCCTGCGCCAGATCAAGGGGCTGGCTCCGGGACAGGAGATATTGGTACAGGTCTCGGGCTATGCCGAGCCGGGCAAGGCCATTCCGGTGACGCAAAAGCTGCTGTTTAAAAGCCGCTATGCGATCATCACCCCCGATGCGCCGGGACTGAACATTTCGCGGTCGATCCGCGATGATGATCTGCGCGACACGCTGCTGGAGATCGCCCACGAGGCGATGGCCCAAGCGACTACAGAAGGCCGCGAGATGGGTCTGATCCTGCGGTCCAGCTGCGTGGGCGCCGATGCTGACGACATCACCGATGATATTCTTGCCATGGCGACACTGGCCGAAACCGTGCTGGGCGACGATGGCCACGGGCCCGAGGTGCTGACCGAAGGCGACGGCCCGCACATTCTGGCCTGGCGCGACTGGACCGATCCTGCGGAAGTCGTCACCGACGCGGGCAGCTTCGAGACGCACAGCGTGCTGGACGCCATCGACGCCGCACGCGGTGCTCAGGTCGATCTGGGCGGCGGGGCGTCGATGTATGTCGAAGAGACACGCGCTTTGGTCGCCGTGGACGTGAACACCGGCAACGACGCCTCGCTTGCAGGTGGTCTCAAGGCGAACCTGTCTGCAGCCCGCGCCCTGCCCACGGCGCTTCGCGTGCGTGGCCTGGGCGGGCAGATCGTGATGGATCTGGCGCCGATGCCCAAGAAAGACCGCCCCACTTTCGAGAGTGCTCTGCGTGCCGCACTGCGCGGTGACACGATCGATACTGCGCTGGTGGGCTGGACCCCGCTGGGCCACATGGAACTGCAACGAAAACGCGCCCGCGCGCCGCTGCCCCCGGAGACCTCATGAGCTGCCCGATCTGCAAATCCGAAACCGTCCACAAATACCGCCCGTTCTGCTCGGGCCGCTGCGCCGATATTGATCTGGGCCGCTGGGCAAACGGTGACTACGCGGTGCCGTCAAACGACCCTGAAGACATTGAAAAAGCACTGGACGCGCTGGAAGAAGAGACCCGCAAACCGCATTGACCAGATTGGTCAAAAAGCCTCTGGACACCACGCGCCAACCACCCTAGATACCGCCTCACCCAGATTGCCAAGCAATCACCCGTGCCCGGGTAGCTCAGGGGTAGAGCAGTGGATTGAAAATCCTCGTGTCGGTGGTTCGATTCCGCCCCCAGGCACCACTTTTTTATAATGAAGATGCAAAAATGTCCTTTTTAAGGACTTTTAGCGTTTTTCTGTCGCGCGACAGCAAAATTGCTACAGTTTTTGCTACAGAAGTTGCTACGATAGGTCTGATCCTCAACCTCGAGGCGAGGTTACCCTAACCCTCCAGTGGCAGATGGAGCTCTGGGACAAGCTGGGCCTCCCATCCTGCGTCTGGGCCCGCGCGCCCCAGAAGGGGTGGGTGGACCACCGCGGCCACCTCTACCGGTCCCGGGACCCGGAGGACGTGCTGCGCTGTCCGGGCCAGATCGGGATCGTCTC
>JAGXHE010000049.1 GCA_024636445.1 Sulfitobacter sp. | reverse complement strand
GTGACCTCGTTGTGGAATTTGTCATCGAACCAATTGACCAGCCGCCGCACTTCCAGCCGTGCGACCGGGTCTTTGGGCAGCAGCGACGGTTCGGGCCGCGTCTCTTCGAGATATTCGCAAATCGGGCCGCTTTCAGACATGGTGATACCGTCCAATTGCAGCACTGGTACCTTGGCGGCGGGGTTACGGCGCAGGAAATCGGCGTCTCCCTCCCAGTATTTCTCTTCTACCAGATCAACCCCGATCTTCTTCTCGGCAAGGCTGAGACGGACCTTGCGACAGAACGGGGACAGGGGAACGTGAAACATACGGGCCATGGGACATCCGCTATAGGGTGAACGAAACGTTTACCTTCCTTGCACGGGCTGGAGGGCCTTTTCAACTCTGGAAACAGGTTGCACGACCATCCGCGTCAATTGTTGCCGCCCCGTCCAGTACAGCGGCGGCGCGCCGCCGCACGGAATCGCTGGGATTGCTTGCGGACCGTTCTTTTGGCAGCGGAAGGATCGCCGCAAGTCGCGCGGCCTGTACACCGCTCAGCGCGTCGGGCCCCACGCCAAAGTAGTGTCGCGCAGCAGCATCGACACCGAAGACGCCCTCGTCGAACTCGGCCATATTGAGGTAGACCTCGATAATCCGGCGTTTGGACCAGACGGCCTCGATCAGCGGGGTCATCACCGCTTCCAGCGCTTTGCGTGACCAATTGCGCCCGTGCCAAAGGTAGACGTTCTTGACGACCTGCTGGCTGATCGTTGATGCGCCACGGCCCGACCCCTCCTCAATTGCAGTGCGAATCGCCACGACATCGAATCCCCAATGGTTGCAAAAATTCGCATCCTCGGCGGCGACGACGGCACGCGCCATGACCGGGGCCACTTGCTCCAGCGACACCCATTGGTGCTCGATCCCGCCCAGTCGGCGCGATTCCTGCAGCATGTAAATCGTGGTGGGAGGGTTCACGGCCGCATACAGCCCCACCAGCGCGGCCATCACCAGAAACATGATGCTGACGGCACGCAGCGACCAACGAAACAGGATGCGGCGCCAGCCGGGGCGCCTGGATGCTCTGGTGGTTTTTCGAGTGCTTCTAAGGGCCATTCAACAGCTATAGACGTCCGCCTGCAGACCCGCAATCTTTGGGTGCATTGATCTGGAACAGGTTAAATCGGGTCATGCAACTACGCCGTGCGGATACGATTACCTGCACGGCGTTGATGCTACGACAGGGCCAAATGGCCCTGTCAGTCTCTATTCGGCCGGGATCGCCTTTTCCTCGATGGTCAGAGGGGCTGGCAGATGCACAAGCATCTCTTTCGGGCAGACCTGCATGAAATGCTTCTGCTCGGTGTCCCAATGCTGAAGAATATCAGCGGTCTTTTGGCTGCCTGTTTCCTCAAGATGACGCTCGAGCAATGTTTCAAGCTGGTCACGCCAGTGGTCGACCGTCACGGGGCAGGTCACCAGCGTTTCCATGTTCATCATGGCAGGTGCGTGGCCGTCTGGATCGTAGAGATAGGCCATGCCGCCGGTCATCCCTGCGCCAAAGTTGGCCCCGATTTCACCCAGGATCACCGCCACACCGCCAGTCATGTATTCGCAGCCGTTGCTGCCGCAACCTTCGATCACCACCGAAGCGCCCGAGTTGCGCACGGCGAACCGCTCGCCCGCGCGGCCCGCAGCGAACAGATAGCCCGCCGTCGCACCGTAAAGCACGGTGTTGCCGATGATGGTGTTCTCCGAGGCGACAAAGGTCGAGGACATCGACGGACGCACCACGATGGTGCCGCCCGACAGGCCCTTGCCCACATAATCGTTGGCATCGCCCGACACTTCCAGTTTCAGCCCCGGTGCTGCAAAGGCACCCAGAGACTGTCCAGCAGAGCCCGTCAGTTTGACCGTCAGGTGATCGGGTTGCAGCGAATTGCGCATCCCGAATTTGCGAACGATATGGCTGGACGTACGGGTGCCCACAGTGCGGTGCGTGTTCTGCACCGCGTAGGACAGCTGCATTTTCTCGCCGTCTTCCAGGAACCGCGCCGCATCGCGCACGATCTTGGCGTCCAGCGTGTCCAGCACTGCATTGCGCGGCTTGTCGCGATCGTAAACGATTTCCGACGCGCCATCTACGGTGATCAACAGCGGATTCAGGTCCAGATCGTCCAGATGCGCCGACCCGCGAGACACCTGCGCCAGCAAGTCCGCGCGCCCGATCACCTCGGACAGCGACCGTGCGCCGATGGATGCCAGCAGTTCGCGCACTTCCTGCGCGTAGAAGGTGATCAGGTTGACCACCTTGTCGGCGTTGCCGGTGAACTTGCCGCGCAGCGCTTCGTCCTGCGTACACACGCCAACAGGGCAGGTGTTGGACTGGCACTGACGGACCATGATACAGCCCATCGCAATCAGCGCGGCGGTGCCGATGCCGTATTCCTCGGCCCCCATCATTGCGGCCATCACGATGTCACGCCCCGTGCGCAGCCCGCCGTCAGTCCGCAGCGTAACGCGGCCCCGCAGGTTGTTCATGGCCAGAACCTGATGCGCCTCGGTCAGGCCCATTTCCCAAGGTAGACCCGCATATTTGATCGACGTCGCAGGCGAAGCGCCGGTGCCGCCGTTGTGGCCAGAGATCAGGATGATGTCCGCCTTGGCCTTGGCCACGCCTGCAGCAATCGTGCCGACGCCGCTGGACGCCACCAGTTTCACGGTGACTTTGCATCGCGGGTTGATCTGTTTCAGATCGTAGATCAGCTGGGCCAGATCTTCGATCGAATAGATGTCGTGGTGCGGCGGCGGTGAGATCAGCGTGACCCCTTTGGTCGAATGCCTTAAGCGAGCGATCAGGTCGGTGACCTTCATGCCGGGCAATTGGCCGCCTTCGCCGGGCTTGGCACCCTGCGCCACCTTGATTTCCAGCTCTTCGCACTGGTTCAGGTACTCTGCGGTGACGCCAAAGCGCCCAGATGCGACCTGCTTGATCTTGGCCGACGGGTTGTCGCCGTTCGCCTCGGGCACAAAGTGCGCGGGGTCTTCGCCGCCTTCACCGCTGTCGGATTTCGCACCGATACGGTTCATCGCAACGTTCAGCGTCTTGTGCGCCTCGGGCGACAGCGCGCCCAGCGACATGCCCGGTGTCACGAACCGCTTGCGGATCGAGGTGATGCTTTCGACCTCTTCCAGAGGAACCGGTTTGCCCATCGGCTTGATGTCCAGCAGATCACGCAGGTGGATCGGTGGATTGCTGCGCATCTTGGCGCTGTATTGCTTCCAAAGCTCAAACGACGCGCGGTTGCACGCCATTTGCAGCATGTGCATCGACGTGGCTTCCCAAGCGTGGGTCTCGCCGGAGCGACGGGCCTTGTAGAAGCCGCCGATGGGCAGAACCGCATCGCTCAGCCAGCCGCGGGCGTGCACCTCTTCGACCTTGGACTGGATACCGGTGACGCCGATGCCACTGATCCGGCTGGTCATGCCGGGGAAATACTCGGCGCACATCGCGCGGCTTAGGCCGACGGCCTCGAAGTTCAGGCCCCCGCGATAGGACGACACGACGCTGATGCCCATCTTGGCCATGATTTTCAGCAGGCCCTGATCAATCGCCTGACGGTAACGCACGATGGCGTCGGTCAGGTTGCCGTCCAGCAGGCCACGCTCGATCCGGTCGGCGATGGAATCCTCGGCCAGATAGGCGTTGACGATTGTGGCACCGCTGGCAACCAGAACCGCGAAATAATGTGCGTCCATGCATTCGGCACACCGCACGTTCAGCGAACAGAAGGTGCGCAGACCCTTGCGGGTCAGATGCGAATGGACCGCCGAAGTCGCCAGGATCATCGGCATTGCCACCTTGTCGGCGTTGCTGTGATGATCTGTCAGCACGATATGACCGGCACCCGATCGCACGGCGTCTTCGGCCTCGGCGCGGATACGGGCCAGACCCGCACTCAGCGTATTTTCACCGGGTGCGAACGAACAGTCGATCTCGACCAGACTGGCGTTGAAATGCGTGGTCAGCTCGTCCCATTGCGCGTTGCCGACAAACGGGCTGTCCAGCGTCAGGATCTCGGTCTGGCTGCTGTCTTCGTCCAGCACGTTCTTGAGGTTGCCGAAACGCGTCTTCAGGCTCATCACCCGGAATTCGCGCAAGCTGTCGATGGGCGGGTTGGTCACTTGGCTAAAGTTCTGGCGGAAGAAGTGGCTGAGCGGACGGTACAGTTTTGACAGCACCGCCGAAGGTGTATCATCGCCCATCGAGGCCAGTGCTTCTTTGCCATCCTCGGCCATCGGGGCCAGAATCTGCTCAAGATCTTCGACGCTGAAACCGGCAGCTATCTGACGACGGCGCAATTCACCGCCCGAAAACAGCGCCTTTTCAGTAACCGAACCAAAGCTGTCGCCCAGTTCTTTGATCTTGCCCACCCATTCGCCAAACGGCTGCGAGGCGGCAAGCTGATCCTTGATCTGCGCGTCGTCGAACAGTTTGCCCTCGGTCATGTCGACGGCCAGCATCTGACCGGGGCCCAGCGCGCCCTTGCGCACGATGCGGGTCTCGTCCAGTGGCACCATGCCTGCCTCGGAGCCCGCGATGACCATGCCATCGCTGGTCACGACATAGCGCATGGGGCGCAGGCCGTTGCGGTCCAGACCCGCACAGACCCAGCGGCCATCGGTCATCGCCAGTGCTGCAGGGCCGTCCCACGGCTCGATCACCGAGTTGCAATAGGAATACATATCGCGCCAGGCCTGCGGCAATTCCACTGCCTGCTTGGACCATGATTCAGGCACCAGCATGGTTTTCGCCATCGGCGCGTTGCGGCCCGCACGCACCAGCACTTCGAACACTGCATCCAGTGCGGCGCTGTCGGACGACCCGCTCGCGACGATGGGTTTGATGTCTTCGGCCATTTCGCCAAAGGTGCTGGAGGCCATGCGGATCTCGTGGCTTTTCATCCAGTTCAGGTTGCCCTTCAGCGTGTTGATCTCGCCGTTGTGGGCCAGCATGCGGAACGGCTGGGCCAGCCACCACTGCGGGAACGTGTTGGTCGAATAGCGCTGGTGATAGATCGCGAATGCGCTCTCGAACCGTTCGTCCATAAGGTCGGGATAGAAATCGGCGACCTGCTCGGCCAGCATCATGCCTTTGTAGATGATGCTGCGGCACGACAGCGACGCGATATAAAGCTGGGGCGCCTGTGCGGCCAGCGCCGCCTTTTCAATACGACGACGGATCACGTACAGCTCGCGCTCGAAGGTTTCTTCGTCCACGCCCTTGCTGTTGGAAATCAGGATTTGTTCGATCTCGGGGCGGGTCGCATTGGCCTTTTCGCCCAGACAGGCGACGTTCACCGGAACGTGGCGCCAACCGTAGATGTTGTAGCCCATGCGCAGCACTTCGGATTCCACGATCGTACGGCAGGTTTCCTGAGCGGCAAAGTTGGTGCGCGGCAGGAAGACCTGACCGACGGCAATCAACTGATCCTTGCGCGGACGGTGGCCGGTGCGTTCGATCTGGTCATAGAAAAACGGCACCGGAATTTGCACGTGAATGCCCGCGCCATCGCCGGTCTTGCCATCGGCATCCACAGCACCACGGTGCCAGATCGCTTTCAGCGCTGCGATGCCGTTTTCAACGACCGTACGGCTTTTGGAGCCGTCAATGTTGACCACAAGGCCGACGCCACACGAGGAATGCTCTTCTTGCTCGGAATACAGGCCATTTTCGGCCATGTATTTGCGTTTGGCTTCCTCGGCCCGGACCCAGTCTGCATCATATTTGGTCATTGGTCGTCTCCTTGTACGGGCGCGAATATCGCGATTGTCTCGAGCGTGCTCAGGCGACGATGATCGCCCGCCCGAGCGCTGATAGTTGCATGGTCTGCTGTCGTGTTCAGCAGACTACTCTGCCGCGACCTGCTGCGGCGCTGCCATTTGTTGCAGTATCGCGTTGGCGCAATCGCGTCCGTCGCGGATGGCCCACACCACCAGGGATGCACCGCGCACGATGTCACCGACGGCATAGACGCCTTCCATCGCGGTTTTGCCCGTGGTGAATTCGGCCATGACAGTGCCCCAACGGGTCACTTCCAGGTCGGGCTGGTCCCACAGCGTCGGCAGCGCCTCGGGCTCGAAGCCCAGCGCCATGATGACGATGTCGGCGTCCTCGACGTAATCCGCACCTTCGATGATCTCGGGCGTCTGGCGGCCAGTGGTATCGGCAGCACCCAGACGCATTTTCTGCACCATCACGCCGGTGACCTTGCCGCCGCTTTCGGCAAAGCCCTTGGGCGCGCTCAGCCATTCGAACACGACACCCTCTTCTTCGGCGTTTTGCACTTCGCGCTGGCTGCCCGGCATGTTGGTCCGGTCACGGCGGTACAGACATTTCACCGAGGTCGCGCCCTGACGGATCGAGGTGCGCACGCAGTCCATCGCCGTGTCCCCACCGCCGATGACAACGATGCGCTTGCCTTCGGCATTCAACTCGCCGCTGTCGAATTCCGGCACCGCGTCGCCAAAGCTTTTGCGGTTGCTGGCGGTCAGGAAATCAATCGCGCGCACCACGCCTTTGGACGCGCTGTTGGGTACGGTCAGATCGCGGCTTTTGTAAACGCCGGTGGCGATGATGATCGCATCGTGTTTGGCGTGCAGATCGGCAAAGCTGATGTCCGTGCCGACATTGCAGTTCTGCTCAAACTTCACCCCGCCCAAGGCCAGCTGGTCGTTGCGGCGCATGACAATGTCTTTTTCCAGCTTGAAGCCGGGGATGCCATAAGTCAGCAGACCGCCCGCGCGATCGTAGCGGTCATAGATCGTGACCTGCACACCGGCACGGCGCAGCACGTCGGCTGCGGCCAGACCACCGGGACCTGCTCCGATAATGCCGACGCTCTCGGCGCGTTCGTGCGCCGGTTTGATCGGCAGAACCCAGCCTTCGTCCCAGGCGGTGTCTGTGATGTATTTTTCGACCGCACCGATGGTAACGGTGCCGTGGCCCGATTGCTCGATGACGCAGTTGCCTTCGCACAGACGGTCCTGCGGGCAGATGCGGCCGCAGATCTCGGGAAAGGTGTTGGTGGCCTGACTGATCTCATAGGCCTCGCGCAGACGCCCTTCGGCCGTCAGACGCAGCCAATCGGGGATGTTGTTGTGCAAGGGGCAATGCGTCTGGCAATAGGGAACGCCACACTGGCTGCACCGGCTGGATTGCTCCTGAGCCTTGGCATGAGCAAATTCGGCGTAGATTTCGGCGAAATCCTCGCGACGTTCAGGGGCTGCACGCTTTAAAGGCATGTCCCGCTCAACTGTGGTGAATTTCAGCATTGGCTGCTTGGCCATGGATTACCTACCTTGCTTGGGGTCCTCTGTGGGCCTCATACTTTAAGAACAGAAACATTAAAAGGCAGCACTACTGACCTTTATATGACTTTTTTAGATCGAAGCTCGCTCAGGGCGCGTTTATTTGTCCGAAATAAGGCCGAACCGGACTTACATTGCCGCTTTTAATTTGATTCGCAGCTATTATACCACCGCTAACGAGACCATTGGGGACCACCATGTCATTGTATTATCTGCTGATCGCGGCCGTTATTCAGGGCGTCACGGAATTTCTTCCCATCAGCAGCTCGGGCCACCTTATATTGCTTCCCGCGCTTACCGGTGCCGACGATCAAGGACTTGCGATCGATGTTGCGGTGCATGTTGGCACTCTGGTCGCCGTAATCCTGTTCTTTTGGTCCGATGTGCGCAGCGCCCTGATGGGCATGGGACGGCTTGTGCGCGGCAAGATCGACACGCGCGGCGCCTTTCTGGCCTTTTGCCTGATCATCGCAACCATACCGGTGATCATCGCCGGTCTGATCATCAAGCTGACAGGGCTGGACCAGGCAATGCGTTCGGTGGCAGTCATCGGCTGGACCATGCTGGGCTTTGGCATCGTGCTCTACTGGGCCGACCGCACCGGCGAAACCACCAAGACCAAGGAAGGCTGGACCCTGTCCGATGCGGTCAAGATGGGTCTGGCTCAGGTCATCGCGCTGATCCCAGGCACGTCGCGGTCAGGCATCACCATCACGGCCGCACGTAAACTGGGCTACGACCGCGAGTCGGCGGCCACCCTGTCCATGTTGATGTCGATACCGACGATCATCGCCTCGGGCGTGTTGCTAGGCGCAGATGTTGTCGATAACGCCGATTGGGCACTGGCCCGCGACGGCGGCATCGCTGCGGCCTTTGCCTTTGTCGCAGCGCTGTTGTCGCTCAAGGTGATGATGCGCCTGCTCAAAAGCGTCGATTTCACGCCTTACGTGGTCTACCGCATTGTGTTTGGCGCGTTTCTGCTGTGGTGGGCCTACAGTTAAGCGCGCAGATTTCTCGCGCTTTCCTTGATCGCGTCATATTGGCCCGACGGACGAAAGCGCCACAGATAATCCGGCAGCACCGATTCCATCGCAATAGGCTCGATCCCCAACTCGGCAAAGCCGCGTGCGCTTGCGCTGACCACGTTATCATGGCGCAGGTTCGCCACCTGATCAGCGGTGATCGGCGCCTTGATGATGCCCAGAGACAGGGTCTGCACCAGCCCGGCAAAGAATGCGACGATGCGTGCAATACCGAATGGCATGTTCAGCACCATACGACGGCGGCGGATGACGTGCAGCATCTGCTCCATCAACGCACGAAAAGTGTTCACGTCCGGGCCGCCCAACTCGTATACACCGGCGACGTCAGTGCGGGTCAGCGCCACTTCAGCGGCGCGCGCGACATCCTCGACGTAGACGGGCTGAAATTTGGTATCTGCACCCACAACAGGAAGGATCGGAGCCATGCGTGTCATCCCGGCGAACCGGTTAAAGAACTCATCCTCGGCACCGAACACGATCGACGGACGCAGGATCACCGCCTGTGGCATGTGCTGCAGCACTCCGGCCTCGCCTTCGGCCTTCGAGCGGGCATAATCGCTGTCAGCATCCGCATCGGCACCGATGGCCGAGATGTGCACCAATTTCTTGATGCCCTGCTGCGCCGCAATCCGCGCAACGCGGGTCGCGCCCTCGGTCTGGATATTGTCAAAGGTGTTCTTGCCGCTGGGCGCCAGAATGCCGACGCAGTTGATCACCGCATCAGCCCCTACCATCACTTCGGCCACCGACGCTTCGTCGCGGATGTTGCACAGCACCGGTTCGACCTGACCGACGACACCGTAAGGTTTGACAAAGATCGCCTCGTTCGGGCGACGCACGGCGACGCGCACGCGCCAGCCAGCCTTGGCCATGCGACGTGCAACATAGCGCCCGACAAACCCGGACCCGCCGTAGATAGTGACCAGCTTGGACATCGCAAAAGCTCCTTGGGGCAATTCGTTGCAATCGGGTCTAACGGGCGGGCTCACGCCAGACAAGACGGCAATTTGGCACGGTTTCGCCGTGATGGGATGTTTTTCGCCAAATCTTCCGGCCTGAACCCGGAATTCTGAAGAGAATCTGTTTGACACCCACCGCCAGCTTGCCTAAACGACGCGTCACCAACCCGTGCCCAGATGGCGGAATGGTAGACGCGCTAGCTTCAGGTGCTAGTGTCCGCAAGGACGTGGAGGTTCGAGTCCTCTTCTGGGCACCAATCATCCCTAAATTATTCATATAAAACAATAATTTAGGCTGATTGCCAGTATTTCAATCCCCCTTTTAAACCCCCTTCATGGCTGCGTTGCCAACCTTTGCTGCCTTGGTCTCGACCCCGTGCAAAATTTACAGTTCCACGCAGATTCGTGCCAGATATGGCAAAGTCTTGTCTACCCGCTACAAGCGACTGAGAAGCTTAGGAAGCTGCTTGAGGTGCGGCCACCCCCTACCGCATTTGCACTTTGCCCTGCGCTCGAAATCATGGCGTGTGATGCCCTTCGGTAGCTCCCCTGGCGTTACCACGACGGTATGACCGCAAGACCTGCACCGGACTTCAACGCCTGTCACGCCACGTGAGAATAGAAGGGCTTCAATGTTTCCGGACATGCGCCAAGAGTTACCTGTCCCAGATTCGCTTGCAATGCTGAGTCGCTCTGAGAGGCCGCAAAAGATTTATTCGGATGCTATTACGCTGTGCCTCTTAAATCGGGTACAACGCATTTACAGCGCAATGATCTGGATCAAGTTAAAGACAGAGGAAATGTGTGACGTTTCAACTTTGGACAGCTTTCGTTCAGGGGGGGGAACAAAATTGGCAAACATGAAGTACGTTTGGAAAATCATAGTGCGTAGCGCACCCGATGATACCAACCGTCGAGAATGCTACGCTTTTGCGGGTAGCATGCGGGAGGCTCTGGAGTTAGCGGGTGAGCCGAACGC
>JAGXHE010000004.1 GCA_024636445.1 Sulfitobacter sp. | reverse complement strand
CAGCTTTCGAGCGCGCGGACAAGTTCTAAAACTCGTCGACTTCGAAGACAAAGCTGTCCGGGTCTATCCGGTTTGTGATCAGCGGGATTATATCTTGCCGAATTCGACCGGACGTGGGGTGAAAAAACCCGATGTCCTGCAGGGCCTTGCGGACGTTGATCCGACGACCGAGGTAGTCGAGGAGTACCTTCGAGGCGCCTGGTTTGCGGCCGCGGCGCGTTGGGCCGCCGGTCTGTATGCCGACGAGATTAGTCAGGCGGTGTTGGTGGCTGGGGTAGAGCGTCGCCTGGGTGATCGATTTCTTCTCCAGCGTCTCATATTCGACGATATAGATACGATCCGCCAAGTAGAACACCGCGCCTTCGTATTTGTTCAAGCCCATCGATTTTCCGGTATCGGGGTCGCGTAGAACTTCGATGTTCTTCCAGTAATACCTGCCGCCTACCTCGTGGATCGAGGCTAGAGACCGTGTGACCAAGCCTTTGTTCCCAAAGGAAAAGAAATAGCGGTAGTAGAAGCCAACGTATCGATCAAGTTTCTGGCTCTCGCGATAGATGGCTTCGATCTTTTCAAGCGGCTTGTCCAGCGCGCCTGATTGCTCGGGCACCCGCCTGAGCAGGATCATCTGCTCGAATTGCGGATGCTCCAGCAACATCTCTGCCTCGGTGACGCCGAAAAAGTCGCATATCTTGCGCATGTTAGCACGCGAAGGGCGGGTCTGGCCTGCGAGGTACTTGTTGAATTGCTGACGGTTCATACCCAAACGGCGGCAGGCTTCGGCGATCGAGGGCCGATAGCTGCACAAGAGGCCGAGGTTGATGGCGAAATCATTCTTCATGTCACCATTCGCACATGGAAGCAGATACAGTGTCAAGTCGCGAAAACGAGCGAAATAGCCGAAGCACTTGAGATGTGATCTGCTTTGTTCAAACAACAAGCGATCAGGGAGTGCAAAGAATGAAGAAACTCGAACTTTCGCGGCGGGGATTTCTTGCCAGCGGTGTCGCAGTTGGAGCCTTAGGACTGGCAGGAACCTATCCTTTTGGCGCTCGGGCGCAGGGAACGGAGCTTTTGCGGCTGCGGCTGGATGGCGACAACCAGATACTAGACCCCGGCTATATGATCGGCGGCACCGAGGTTGAAGCGCAAAAGCAATGTCTGCCGTTTCTGGCGCAGTACAAGCGTGAAGGCGACACCTTCGGCTGGGAGCCGACCTATTACGTGACCAAGCTGGAACAGCGCGACCCCACGCATATTGACTTTGAACTGACCGAAGGGCTGATTTGGTCGAACGGCTATGGGCCGCTGATGGCGTCGGATGTGAAATACTCCTACGAACGCATGAAGGGCACCGACTGGGGCGGTTATTTCGACGCGCTCGACCATGTCGAAGTGACCGGCGATCGCACGGGCACCATTGTCCTTAACAAACCGTTCGCGCCGTTTTTCATGGTCACCCTGTGCCACGGTCCGGGTGCGATACTGTGCGAGAAGGCGACAGAAGACGCAGGTGGTAAATTCACCACCAAGTTTCCCGCAATCTGCGGACCTTACACATATGAACAGATCCCCGGCCAGCGGACAACCTTTGCGCTGAACCCGGAATGGACAGGGCCAAAGCCTGGCTTTGACACGGTCACTTTGCAAGTTATCACCGAAGTGAAAGCGGCTGAACTTGCTTATGAAGCGGGTGAGCTTGATTGCACCGAACTTGGGGCGGATACGATGGCGCGCTATGCCGCTGCGATGCCGCCCAACTCGTCTCTGACAACGGCGGGCGAATTGCAGTACATGTGGATGGGCATGAACACCGAACATCCCAAGCTGCAGGACAAGCAGGTCCGGCAAGCGATCCAGCATGCGGTCGACGTGGATTCGATCCTTGCGGGGGCCTATTCCGGCACGACCACCAAATCCAACGGGATCGTTTGCCCCGGATTGATCGGCCATCGCGAGGCCACAAAATCCTATAGCTACGACCCTGCAAAAGCGCGTGAACTGATGGACGCTTCCGGCGTGACAGGGCTTACCCTGACGTTGCGGACGCTGAACAACCAGGAACGCATGCTGACCTCGCAGATCATTCAGGCCAATCTGGCGGTGATCGGCATCACTGTGGAAATTCTGCCGCTCGACAGCGGTCCGTTCTGGGAGATGGGAACGGAATCTGCTGGCGATACATGGCAGGATCTTCAGCTGTGGACCATGCGGTTTGCCGGCACGCCGGACCCCTACGAAGCAGCACAGTGGTTCGTGTCCTCGCAGGTGGGTGTCTGGAATTGGGAGCGATGGACCGACCCAGAGTATGACCGGCTTTACGAAGCGGGCCTAGTGGAATCCGATCCGGAGAAGCGCAACGAGATATACCTCAAGATGCAGGACATCATGGAAGAAACCGGCGCTTACGTCTGGATTAACCATGAGCCCGAAGCCTACGTGCACGGAACCGATATTCAGATCAGCTCGGCACCGTCGGGCGAGTTGGACTATCGTCGTTTCGCAAGGATCTGATGTGGTGACAACCCGCTGCCCTATGGCGGCGGGGTGCCTGTCGCCGAACGTGTTTCGGCCACGAAAGGGACTTCATTCGTGATCGCCTATCTGACCAAGCGGCTTGGCCTGTCGGTTGCCGTGGTGTTTCTTGTCGTGCTCATGCTGTTTTCACTGTTGCAGCTGATCCCCGGCGATCCTGCGACTGTGGCGCTGGGGCCGCGTGCAACTCCTGAAGCCGTGGCGCGGTATGCCGAAAAGATGCATCTGAACGCGCCCGTCTGGCAGCAATTTCTGATCTATGCGGGCAATGCGGCGACGGGTGATCTGGGTATTGATGTTTTCTCGGAACGGGCGGTCACCACGATCATCCTCGAGCGGATCGGCTTTACGCTGGCGCTGATCTTTGCGGCGATGGGCTGGGCCATGCTGCTGGGGATTCCGCTGGGGTGCCTGGCTGCGGTCAAGCCCAACACCTGGGTCGACCGGATCACCGGCGTCTTGTCTGTTGGCACTATCGCGGTGCCGTCGTTCCTGGTGTCGATCTGGGCGATCCTGATCTTTGCGGTCAATCTGCGCTGGCTTCCGGCGATCGGCGCGGGAGAGCCCGGCGACACGGCGGACCAGCTGACGCACCTGATCCTGCCTGCCTTTGCCGTCGGGCTGAGCTGGGTTGGGTACCTTGCGCGGATGGTGCGTGCCTCGATGCTTGAGGTGATGGGCGAAACCTATATCCGCTCGGCGCGCGCCTTTGGCCTGACGCAGCGGCGTATCGTCTTCGGATATGCGTTGCGCGTGGCGATCCTGCCGACGATCACCCTGATCGGGATGGGGTTCGGCGGACTGATCTCGGCTGCCGTTTTCGCCGAGATCATCTTTGCCCGTCCCGGACTTGGCAAATTGATCTTCGATTCCGTAATGGCGCGCAATTTCCCGATCGTGCAGGGCGGCGTGCTGGTCGCCACCTCGCTGTATCTGGTTGTCGTGCTTTTCTCTGACCTTCTCATTGCCTGGATTGATCCGCGTGTCCGTGATTCCCTCTGAAGTCATCATCGTCAAAGCCCCCGATATCAGGGAGTCCGCAGCGCGCGAGCGTCGTGAGAAGCTGTCGGCGTTCCTGCGCAACTGGCAGGGTGTCGTCGGGCTGGTGCTGGTGGTGCTGTTCTTTGTCAGTGCGATCTTTGCCCCCTGGATCGCGCCCTACGAGCCCAACACGATGGACATTCCCGCACGGCTGTCGCCGCCGGTGTGGGACCATATCGCGGGCACCGATCAGTTGGGCCGCGATACGTTTTCACGTCTGCTGTATGGCGGGCGCGTCGCGCTGAAGATCGCGGTGATCGGTGTTTCGGTGTCGCTGGCGATCGGGCTGTTACTGGGGATGATCGCGGGGCTGGGGCCGCGCTGGCTGGATAATCTGCTGCTACTGCTGTTCGACGCGGTGCGCGCCTTTCCGACGATCATCCTGGCGCTGGCGACGGTGGCACTGACCGGACCGAGCATGGAGATGGTGCTGGCCATCGTCATCATCACGTCGATCCCGCAATATGCGCGCGTGACGCGGACCGCCACTATGTCGTTGCGCAACACCGAGTTCATTCAGGCTGAGCGGTCGCTGGGGGCGTCAACCATCCGGATATTGTGGCACCACATCCTGCCCAACGTGATCGGGCCGCTGCTGATCCTGGCGGCGATGGACGTGCCGGTGGTGGTGTCGGTCGAGGCGGGGCTGAGCTTTCTGGGGTTGGGGGTGCTGCCGCCGACGGCAAGCTGGGGCACGATCCTGAACGAGGGCTACCTGGTCATTCGCGATGCGCCTTGGATGGTGGTCGCCGCCGGGATACCGCTGATCCTGACTACGCTGGGTTTCACATTTTTGGGCGAGGCGCTGCGCGACATCTTCGATCCCCGCATGGGCAGAGGACGCTGACGCATGGACCCTGTATTGGAAGTACGCGATCTTTCGGTCGAATTTCGCACCGCGCGCGGGCGCATCAAGGCGTTGCGCAATGTCAGTTTCTCGGTGCAGCCGGGGCGCATCGTGGGCATTGTCGGCGAAAGCGGATCGGGCAAGAGCACGGTGCTGTGGTCGATCTTGGATCTGTTGGCGGGCAACGCCATCGTGACGGGCGGACAGATCCGCTTTGAGGATCGCGACATGCTTACCCGGTCGACGCAAGAGATGCTGGCGCTGCGGGGCGAGGACGTGTCGGTGGTGTTTCAGGACCCGATGACATCGCAGATCCCGGTGCTGACCTATGCCCGCCAGATGCGCGATATCCTGTATCGCAGGCGCGGTCTGGGCAAGGCGCGCAAACGCGAGATGTCGGTGGAGATGCTGGACAAGGTGGGGATACCGGACCCCGACATGCGCGTCGATCAGTATCCGCACAACTTTTCCGGCGGGATGCGTCAGCGTGCGGGCATTGCCATGGCGATGCTAACCGGGCCCAGGCTGCTGCTTGCAGATGAGCCTACGACCGCGCTGGACGTCACGATGGAGGCGCAGATCATCCATCTGTTGCGCGAGATGCAGCGCGAGACCGAAGCGACGGTGGTCGTGGTCTCGCACAATCTGGGGCTGATCGCGGAGCTGTGCGACGAGGTGGTGGTGATGTACGCGGGCGAGGTCGTCGAGGCGGGCGACGTGCGCGACATCTTTCACCACGCGCAGCATCCCTATACGCGGGCGCTGCTGGAATGCGATCCGGCGCGGATCGAGGAAAAGTCACACCGGCTGCCGGTGATCCCCGGCGACATTCCCGATCTTGTCCAGCCGCCGCAGGGTTGCATCTTTGCCGCGCGTTGCCAGCGGGTGATGCCGCGCTGTCTGACCGAGGCGCCGCCGCTGGTCGAGGACGGGCAGGGGGGGTATGCGCGCTGTCACCTGCTGGCCGGTCCGGGGCATGATGTGAACTGGCCGCCGCCGCCCGAGGTGCTGACGGTGGCGCGCGGTGCTCCGGCGACGACAGGTGCGAAGGCGGTCTCGTCCGAGCCGCTGCTGGAGATTGCGGACCTGAACGTGCAGTTCAACACGATGGGTCCGGTCTGGGCCAAGGTGCGGGGGGTGAAGCAGCCCTGGGTCACGGCGGTCGTCGATGCCAGCATCAAGGTGCATGCGGGGGAAACCGTCGGTCTGGTCGGGGAAAGCGGGTCGGGCAAGACCACGCTGGCGCGCGCTGCGCTGAATCTCGTTGGATCGCAGGGCGGCTCCGTACGGTTCGAGGGGCAGGACATCCGGGGCATGGCGGAGGCCGCGTTCAAGCCGTTTCGGCGCGATATGGTGATGATGTTCCAGGACCCGGTTGGATCGCTGTCGCCGCGCAAGTCCGTGCGCGCGCTGATCACCGAGCCGATGAAGATCCACGGCATCAGGAACGTGGACCCCGATCACGAGGCGGAACGTCTGGCCGATATGGTGCGGCTGCCGAAGGCGCTGTTGTCGCGCTATCCCCACGAGCTTTCGGGCGGGCAGGCGCGGCGTGTGGGCGCGGCGCGGGCCCTGGCGCTTAATCCCAAGCTGGTGATTGCGGACGAGCCTACGGCGGGTCTGGACGTGTCGGTGCAGGGGGAAATCCTGAACCTGATGGCGGAGTTGCAGGCCGAGCATGGGCTTGGCTATCTGATCATTACCCACAACCTGCCCGTGGTGCGTCATATCAGCGATCGGCTTGCCATCATGTATCTGGGGCGGATCGTTGAGGAGGGACCGGCAGACGAAGTGTTCGCGGCCCCCCTGCATCCCTACACGGAAACGCTGGTGCGCGGCGTGCCGCAACCGGACCCCGACCGGCGACGCACGCATGTGGTGGTCAAGGGCGAGGTGCCAAGCCTGCTGAACCGGCCCCGAGGCTGCGATTTCGTATCGCGTTGCCCCCATGCCCGCGCGCTTTGTCACCAAGTGGTGCCGCCGCATGTCACCGCAGGGCACAGGCGCACCCATGCCTGTCATTTTCCACTGGGCGCGGCCAGCATTCCCGAAAAAGAAGGATCATCACGTTGAGCTACGGTATCTATATCGGCAAGTCGCACAC
This sequence comes from Sulfitobacter sp., assembly GCA_024636445.1. GTDB lineage: Bacteria > Pseudomonadota > Alphaproteobacteria > Rhodobacterales > Rhodobacteraceae > Pseudosulfitobacter. The sequence continues at coordinate 1,332 of JAGXHE010000004.1, read as the reverse complement.
GGCGACGGGCATTCCCTATCTTGCCGGCTACGGCGACGAGCCGTCGAGCCATTGGCTGACGATCGCGCCTGCGCAGACCCATGCCGCCGATGCGACGATCACGGTGGGGGTCACGCCGCAGGCCGACATGCCGGGACATCTGACCCGGATCCCCCAAGCGCGTGAGACCGCGCGCAACATGCGTGTCGATTACAGCTATTACCTGGGCGTGCCTGCGCCGCTGACCAACGGCGGGCTGAACGAACACGGGGTCGCGGTGCGCGATATCTGGTCGACCTCAAGCGAGGCGTTGATCGCGCTGACGCCCAAGGACCAGACCGGGCCAAACTATTCAGACCTTGCGCGGATTGTCGTCGAGCGGGCCCGCACCGCCCGTGAAGGGGTTGATCTGATCGGGGCGTTGATCGCCGAACATGGCTATTCGACCTATGGCGGCAACTCGCACATCATCGCAGACCCCGACGAGGCCTGGGTGGTGATCGAGTTTGCCGGAGGTCTGGGGCTGTGGGTGGCCGAGCGGCTGGGGCCGGACAGCATCCGCGCGTCGCGTCCCGGCTATATTGGCGAAGTGCCAAGCGCACCTACGGCGGATTTTCTGTATCCGGCGCATTTCATCCAGACCGCTTGCGATCACGGCTGGTATGATCCGGCGTCGGGGCCGTTCGACGTGAACCGTGTCTATGGCGATGGAAAAGGCCGTTGGGACGGTGTCGTCTGGATCGAGGAGGAGATGCAGTGCCGTGCCGCGCGACCCGGCAAGATCACCCTGAGCGATGTTTTCTGGTCGATCTCGACCAGCAGGCTGACCGGCGATACTGCAGGATACGGCCAGGTCGTACCGCTGGAACATCCTGCTCATCCTGAACTACGTATGATGTACCACGCACCTGTCGGACCGGTTACCGCGCCGCTGATGCCTGTCTGGCTGGGCCAGAATTCTGTGCCGGACGCCTATGCGCGCCACCGTTATCTGACGACGGGCGAAAGCGCGCGGTTTCTGGATCGCCGCAAGGAGCCGACGACGCCCGAGGCTGTCTCGACCGTGCCGCAGGGCATCGAGAGCGGCGATAGCGCAGTGTTCAGCTTCAAGCAGCTGATGCATCTGGCGTTTCAAAAGCAAGATACAATTCTGTCGGAGACTGATGCGCATTGGCGCAACTTCGAGGCGTGCATCGAGGACGCGTTGCCGGGGGTCAAGCGTTCGGCCGAGGTACTTATCGACGCGGGCGAGACGGCGCTTGCCGCTGATCTGTTGACTGCGTTTTCGCACAAGTGGTTCGACCTTGCGCTGGCGGATTGCAAGGCGCTTGGTGCTGCGGCACACGCGAGGCT
>JAGXHE010000048.1 GCA_024636445.1 Sulfitobacter sp. | reverse complement strand
GGCCCGCATCGGTCAGCGGGCTGTCTTGTTCGCCCTGCATACGGCCTTCGCGATTCCAGATGGTCTCGCCGTGGCGCAGGATCAACAGGTCGGGATATTCGCTCATGCCTGAGTGGTTAAGCAGCGGTGGGCGCGGAGGCAAGAGCGGGTGCGCCGACAAGAACGCCCAAAATCGTGCAGGAGCTTCGCAACAGCGCCAATGATGTGCATATCCCCTCGCCCCCCGCGCCGGATCGGTTGGCCATGGGGCATGGATCACGCCGTAAAATACTGGTGGTCGAGGCCGACCCGAACTTGCGGCCCTGCTGGCACAAGTGGTGCGACAGGTGGCCCGCCGAATGACGCTGTCACCCTATGTCCGCATCGTGGCGCGTGGTGCAGGCCGCGCACCATCTGGCGCCGCGCGCGCGGCGCGATCTGGGGCGTTGGGTGTTTGACGGGCCGTGATCAAAAGACCTGATCACCCTGAGCGGCGTGCATCGCCTGCAAGAGGCCGATGTGAAATTTTGCGACCGGCTGGTCGACCCGGAGGTGCTGGATCTGGCCGACCGCGACGCCGAACGTGTCTACGTCGGCAAGGCCCCCGGCGCGCACAGCATGACGCAGGCGCAGATCAACGTCGTCATCGCTTGCGAAATCGTGCCCGGCGCCACAGCCGCCAGTACAGCGGCGGCTGCCACGGGCAGGTTTCTGACCGAACGCGGTGCGATTGATGCGCTGGTGCTGGCCACCGCGCGCAATGAAACCTCACAGGACCGCCCCGACTGGCCCAGCCAACTGCACCCTGGCGTGCGTGTCGCGGTCTAAATCGGTGTCGCCGAAGCCCCGCGTATTCAGGCGATGCTGGCCACGCATCCCTGGCGCGACGCCATCGGGGTCGAGCTTGTGGCAAATGCCCAGATGCCCGATCAGCGCAGCCTGCGCTGTAGCGCGGGTGGCATGGTCGACGCACTGGCGGCACATGATATCCGCAACACGGCGATCATCTTTGTCAGCGTGCCAAGGTCCGCCCGGCGGGCCACTGCTCCGCTGCGGATGGTCGCGGTGCTGGCCTGACACGTCATCAGGCCAGCGTGGCAATCAGGGCCGTTTCTGGCCGTCGCCGTGCACGAAATACTTGAAGCTGGTCAGCTGTTCAGCGCCCACCGGTCCGCGCGCGTGCATCTTGCCCGTCGCAATGCCGATCTCTGCGCCCATTCCGAATTCGCCCCCGTCCGAGAACTGCGTCGAGGTGTTGTGCATCACCACGGCTGAATCAACCGCCGTCATGAACTGCCGCGCAACGGTGATATCTTCGGCAACGATGGCATCGGTATGGCCGGACGAATGCGCCTGCACGAAGGCGATGCCCTCTTCCAGCCCGTCCACGATCCGCACCGACATGATATTGCTGAGATATTCGGTATCCCAGTCCGCGTCATTGGCGGCGATCATATCCGGCACGATCTGACGCGCTGCCGCATCTCCGCGCAGCTCGCAATCGCTCAGCGCCTTTGCCAGCAGCGGCAGCGCCTTCTGCGCAATGGCCGCGTCGATCACCACGCATTCGGTCGCCCCGCAAATGCCGGTGCGGCGCATCTTGGCGTTCTGGACGATGCCAACCGCCTTTTCGATGTCGGCGCTGGCGTGTAGGTAGGTGTGGTTGTTGCCGTCAAGGTGCAGCAAGGTCGGCACCCGCGCCTCTTTCTGAACCAGCGAGACCAGACCGCGCCCGCCACGCGGAATCACCAGATCGACGGTATCTGTGCTGTGCAACAACAGCTTGACCGCCTCGCGGTCGCGGGTATCGACCATTTGCACCGCGTCTTCGGGCAGACCGGCAGCGCGCAGACCCTGCGCCATGCAGGCCACGATCACCCGTGACGATTGCAGGCTTTCCGAGCCGCCGCGCAGGATCACCGCATTGCCCGACTTGATGCACAGCGCACCGGCGTCCGAGCCGACGTTGGGGCGCGACTCGTAGATCATCGCGATCACGCCGATCGGCACGCTGACGCGTTCGATCTTCAATCCGTTGGGGCGGTCAAAGGACGCCAGAACGCGCCCCAGGGGGTCGTCCTGCGCCGCAATGGCATCAAGTGCGTCTGCCATGCCGCCTACGCGCTCTGCGTTCAACGTCAGACGGTCGACAAATGCGGCATCCTTGCCACTGTCCTTGATCGCCTCGACATCCTGTGCGTTGGCGCGCAGCAGATCGTCCATATGGTCACGCAGCGCATCCGCCGCCTTGGTCAGCGCCAGATTGCGCTGCTGCCCCGAAGCCATCGCCAAACCCTGCGCCGCGCGTTTGGCGCGCTGGCCCAGATCGGCAACAACCGCTTTGACGTCAGCTTCGGATCGTTCAAGTGTCGTGGTCGTCATATCAATCACTCCTTAAAAATCTGTTCACTTCAGCGCGATTTACTTCAAAGCAACAGCACGGTCATAGGCGGCGTGCACAGTGTCGTGCAGCAGCGCGTGCAACTGTCCGTCGCGCATCAACTGTTCCAGACCGGCCTGCGTGGTGCCGTTCTTGCTGGTGACCGACTTGCGCAGATCCTCCAGTGTTTCATCAGATTGCCGCGCAGTCTCGACGGTGCCGGTGATCGTGTCGAACACCAGCGCGCGTGCGGTCTGCTCGTCAAACCCGATGTCCATCGCGGCGGCCACATAGCTGCGCAAGATCTCGAACACATAGCCCGGCCCGCTGCCGCTAATCGCGGTCAAACGGTCGATCCTGTCCTCGCTGTCAACCGGCACGCAGGTGCCCGTCTGCCCGATCCATGCGGTCACGTCGCTTTGTTGCTGGTCCGTGCACGCATCGTTGGCATAGAGGCCAGAGACCCCCAAACCCACCATCGCCGCCATGTTCGGCATCACACGCACGATGGCGCGGTCGCCCACAATGCCCGAAATCGTGGCGACGCTGCAGCCTGCGGCAATGGACACGAAACAGCCATCAGGCTTCAGCGCAAAGACATAGTCGGGCAGCACATCGGCGATCATCTGCGGCTTGATCGCGATCAGGATGACGTCGAACTCCCCTTCGGACAAAGATGTCGGTTTTGACACATGGCGCACGCTGTCGGGCAGCTCGGGCTTCACCGGATCAGCCACGGTAAAGCTGTTGTTCGCGTCCTTGGCCCACTGGCGCAACATCGCGCCGCCCATCTTGCCACATCCGATCAAAAGTATGTTCATTCTCGTCTCCGGTTTGTCCAAAACGTCTTGCACCGAAACACGTGGTCTTGCGTCTCCGAGATGCCCGATCGTCCGAATTCTGTTTTTCGTCGCCGCAGGGCAGCAAGTGATGCTGCAATGCAGCACTTTATAGCAGCCCGTTTGCATTCACGTACTGGGTACGTGTTATACATCGGCGAATCATTGGGAGGTCCAGTGCTACAGGTCAGAGCCGCAATTGGCAAACTGGCGTGGCATTTGCGAGTAAAACCAAACGGATATCGGAGTAGTACATGACCAAGAAGAAAAAGATCGTCGTAAAAATCGGGTCCAGCCTGCTGGCAAACGAGGACAATCTGACCCTGCGCTATGCATTCATGAACGGGTTGATGAGCGATCTGGCGCAGTTGCAAAAAGACGGGCACGACATCATCCTGACCTCCTCTGGATCAGTCGCACTGGGGCTGAACATGGTCGGAAAACGCCCCGAAGATGCGGGCATTCTGGACAAGCAGGCAGCCGCGGCATGTGGTCAGCCACTGTTGATGAACGCCTACCGCCAGGTTGCATCCGAATACGAACTGGACGTCGCACAGATGCTGGTGACGGTCGAGGACATGGAAGATCGCCGCCGCTTTCTGAACATCAAGAACACGATGATGAAACTGTTCGAAAACGACATCCTGCCGATCATCAACGAGAACGATTCCGTGGCCACCCGCGACCTGCGCGTGGGCGACAACGACCGCTTGTCCGCCAAGGTCGCTCAGATGGTGCAGGCCGATCTGCTGATCATCCTGACCAGCGTCGAGGGTCTGTATGACCGCGACCCGTCAGACCCCGACGCAAAATTCATCTCCGAAGTCGAAGACGTGACCGAGCACCTGGAATCCACCACCGGCATCAGCGATCTGGGCAGTGGCGGCATGCTGACCAAGATGCTGGCCGCGAACATGGCCCAGAACGCTGGCGTCGAGACGATCATCGCCGAAGGCATCATTGAACGCCCCCTCGCCTCTCTGCTGGCCAACGAACGCCGCTACACGCGCTGCCTGGTCACCGGCGAGACCGCGTCGCCGCTGAAAATCTGGCTGAGCAACCGCTTGCAGGTTTCAGGCACTCTGGTGGTGTCCAACGCGCTGGCCGACGCAGTGATCGCGGGCGATTGCGGGATCAGCCGCGCCGACGTGATCTCGATGCAGGGCGATTTCAGCAAAGGCGACGTGCTGCACGTCTATAACGAAGACGGCGTCGAAGTGGCGCGCGGCCTGACCAACTTCTCATCAGAGGAAACCATGCTGCTGGCGCGCAATCTGGACATGCCGGTCGAAAGCGTCATTGGATACAAGACCAAAAGTGACGTGATCGGGGCCGAGAACATCCTGGTGCTCGAAGACAACCACCTGCTGCTCGACGCACCGGAAGAAGACCAGAAGCTGGTCGTTCCTGTGTGATTGCAGACTTTGGACAGGGTCACGGGGCGCATCTTGGGCCCTGTACGCCTGTGAGTTAAAAGTGCCGGAAAAAATGGTGGGTGATAAGGGATTTGAACCCCTGACATCTTCGATGTGAACGAAGCGCTCTACCACTGAGCTAATCACCCCTGCGGGGGCAGATACAAAACTGCGGCCTCCCTTGCAAGAGGCCGCATTGAAATTCTACCCACAAAGCGCAGAACTTATTCCATCATGTCGTCGGTGCTGCCGTCGTCTATCTCGCCATCGGCCGCCGATTCGGCGTTGGCTGCGGCAATCGCTTCTGGTTTGCGCTGGCGGATTTTGGCGGTCAGAACGCGTGCTTTGGTCATGTCGTTGGCGCGGCGTATCTTGACGCTGCCAAGGGGGTGCAGATTCAATTCACGGTTTTCGCTCAGGGCCGTGCCCAGAACTTCGAGCATCGCTTCGACCACGGGCTTTGCGTCTTTTTTCTTGACGCCAGAGGCTTCGACGACCGCGTCGATCAACTCTTTCTTGCGCATCATCGTGCCTGGCACGACCATTTCGGCGCCACCTGTCGACGGCTCCGTGGTTTTGGGGGTCTTTGGCTTTTTGGTGCGGGCGGCTGTGGTGGCCGCAGCGGCTTTGGTTGCAGCGGCAGCAGAGGCTGCGGCACTTTTAATAGGGATCGTAGAAGTCTTGGACGTTGCCATGCGAATGCCTTTGGTCACGTGTTAAATTCAACGACGAGGGTAATCCGGTTTTGCAAAAGTTCCTACCGCACAGTGGCCCTCGGGTCCGCAGGACGCCGATTTTGCGCCTTTTGCGCCACTGTTCTCGGCAAAAGATTCGCGTATGAGCAATAATTAACGCCAAACACGAAAAAACGCCCAGCAGTCTCCTGCAGGGCGTCTGATCAAGTTCAACCGATCAAAGATCAGTGTGCGGTAGCCGAAGAACCCGTCTCTTTGGACGCGGCGGCGGCAGCGGCAGCCTCTTCGGCCACCTCGTCCCACTCGATCGCCTCGGGCTGGCGCACCAGCGCGTGTTTCAGCACTTCCGAGACGTGGCTGACCGGAATGATGGTCATCCCCTCTTTGACGTTGTCAGGGATCTCGGCCATGTCCTTTTCGTTTTCCTGCGGGATCAGCACCGTCTTGATGCCGCCACGCAGGGCTGCGAGCAGTTTCTCCTTGAGGCCCCCGATCGGCATCGCGTTGCCACGCAGGCTGACCTCGCCGGTCATCGCGATATCCTTGCGCACAGGGATCTGCGTCAGCACGGACACGATAGACGTGACCATCGCCAGACCGGCAGAGGGGCCATCTTTGGGCGTCGCACCGTCGGGCACGTGCACGTGGATGTCGATCTTGTCGAACTGCGTCGGCTTCACCCCGATCTTGGGGCTGATCGAACGGACATAGCTTGATGCCGCGTCGATGCTTTCCTTCATCACGTCGCCCAGCTTGCCGGTGGTCTTCATCCGACCCTTGCCCGGCAGGCGCAGCGCTTCGATCTGCAACAGCTCGCCGCCGACCGATGTATAGGCCAGTCCGGTTACGACACCGATCTGATCCTCTTTCTCGGCCAGACCGTAGCGGTGTTTGCGCACCCCAAGGAACTCGTCAAGGTTGTCCGAGGTCACCGAGATGGACTCGACCTCTTTCTTGACGATCTTGGTCAGCGATTTGCGCGCCACCTTGGCGATTTCGCGTTCCAGATTCCGCACGCCCGCCTCGCGGGTGTAGTAGCGGATGATATCGGTCAGCCCATCGTCCTTCAGCTCGAACTCGGACTTTTTCAGACCGTGGTTCTTGATCTGCTTGGCCAGAAGGTGATGCTTGGCGATCTCGCGCTTTTCGTCCTCGGTATAGCCGGCCAGCGGGATGATCTCCATCCGGTCCAGAAGCGGTCCAGGCATGTTGTAGCTGTTCGACGTGGTCAGGAACATCACGTTGCTCAGGTCATATTCGACCTCGAGATAGTGATCGACAAACGTGCCGTTCTGTTCCGGGTCCAGCACCTCAAGCATGGCCGACGCAGGGTCGCCACGGAAATCCTGACCCATCTTGTCAATCTCATCGAGCAGGATCAGCGGGTTGGTGGTTTTCGCCTTTTTCAGCGCCTGAATGATCTTGCCGGGCATGGAGCCGATGTAGGTCCGGCGGTGTCCACGGATTTCGGACTCGTCGCGCACACCGCCAAGCGAAATGCGGATAAACTCGCGGCCCGTCGCCTTGGCCACGGATTTGCCCAAGCTGGTCTTGCCGACGCCCGGAGGGCCGACAAGGCACATGATCGGGCCTTTCATCTTCTTGCTGCGCTGTTGCACGGCCAGATATTCGACGATCCGTTCCTTGACCTTTTCGAGGCCGTAGTGATCGTCATCCAGCACCTTCTGGGCGCGGCCAAGATCCTTTTTGACGCGGCTTTTCACGCCCCACGGGATCGACAGCATCCAGTCTAGGTAGTTGCGCACAACAGTGGCTTCGGCGCTCATCGGGCTCATGTTCTTGAGCTTTTTGATCTCGCTGTCGGCCTTTTCACGGGCTTCCTTGCTCAACTTGGTCGCGGCGATGCGGGCTTCCAGTTCGGCAACTTCGTTCTTGCCGTCCTCGCCATCGCCCAGCTCTTGCTGGATCGCCTTCATCTGTTCGTTCAGATAATACTCGCGCTGGGTCCGCTCCATCTGGGACTTCACGCGGGTCTTGATCTTTTTCTCGACCTGCAGAACCGACATCTCGCCCTGCATCAGGCCGTAAACCTTCTCAAGACGCTCGGAAATGCTCAGCGTCTCCAGAAGCTCCTGCTTCTGGTTCACCTCGATGCCCAGATGCCCCGCCACAAGGTCCGCCAGCTTGGCAGGCTCGACAGTTTCGCCCACGGCAGTCAGCGCCTCTTCGGGCACATTCTTGCGGACCTTGGCATAGCGTTCAAACTCATCCGCCACGGTGCGCAGCAGCGCCTG
>JAGXHE010000047.1 GCA_024636445.1 Sulfitobacter sp. | reverse complement strand
GGCCGACGCTTCGCTGCGTCGGCCTTTTTCAGGTCTCAAACGTACCGGTTGACGATATTCTCCAGCTTTTCCTGCTGACCCGAGCGTGGCTCGGGGTTGATCCCACCGCCTGCGACCCGTCCCGCGATGGTCGCCAGATCACTGGTCAGCATGGCTTGCGCCTCCTGCGTCTCCCAACCGGCATAACGCGCGCGGCGCGCAGCCTCCAGCGTGTCGTCTTCCAGCATCCTTGCCGCTGCCTTTAATCCGCGCGCGCAGACGTCCATCGCGCCTGCGTGGGCGGCGATCAGATCCGACGGGTCCAGCGACTGACGCCGCAGCTTGGCGTCAAAGTTGGTGCCGCCCTGTTTCAGCCCGCCCGCCTTGAGGATCTCGTAGTAGGCCAGCGCAATCTCAGGCACGTTGTTCGGGAACTGGTCGGTGTCCCAGCCGGACTGGTAATCGTTGCGGTTCATGTCGATCGAGCCCAGAATGCCCAGCTCGCGGGCCATCGCCAGTTCATGTTCGAACGAATGCCCCGCCAATATCGCATGGCCCTGTTCGATGTTCACTTTCACCTCTTTCTCCAGCCCGAAACGCTGCAGAAACCCGTAAACGGTGGCGACGTCATAGTCGTACTGATGCTTCGTCGGCTCCTGCGGCTTGGGTTCGATCAGGATCTGCCCCTTGAACCCGATTTTGTGTTTGTAATCGACGACCATCGACAGAAACCGGCCCATATGGTCCATTTCCTGCCCCAGATCGGTGTTCAGCAGCGTCTCGTAGCCTTCGCGCCCGCCCCAAAGCACATAGTTCTCACCGTTCAGGCGGTGGGTGGCGTCCAGACAGTTCTTCACTGTCGCCGCGGACCACGCGAACACGTCCGGGTCGGGGTTGGTGGACGCTCCCGACATGAACCGGCGGTGCGAAAACAGGTTCGCGGTGCCCCACAGCAGCCGGGTCTTCGAGGTTTCCATCTTCTCCTCGAACAGTGCGATGATCTCGTAAAAATTGCGCTTGCTCTCGTCGAAGCTCGCTCCCTCGGGACGGATATCGGCATCATGCCAGCAGAAATAGGGCACGCCCAGAATGTCGAACATCTCGAAGGCGATCTCGGCCTTCAGCCGCGCGCCTTCCATCGTTTCGCCCCACCAGGGCCGGTCGAACGTCTGGCCGCCAAAGGGATCACCGCCCGGCCAGGCAAAGCTGTGCCAATAGGCGACGGCAAACCGCAGGTGGTCCTCCATCCGCTTGCCTTGGACAAGTTCGTCGGGGTTGTAATGCCGGAACGCCAGACCCGTCGCATCGGGGTCATAGGTCAGGGGTGCTGTGCCATCAAAAAAGTTGCTCATCTTTGCGGGTTTCCTGTGATTGTGATTTGGGGTTCCGGGGGAAGGTTTTCGCGCACGTAGATCGTCGGGACAATCGGGTCGGTCAGGATCGGCGCACGTCGGTCTGCCAGCAGACGCAGCCCGTCGATCACCCGCGCCACCTCTTCTTCGGGGCGCTGGTCGATGATGATGTCGATCAGCCCGGCCTCAAGCGCGCGGCGCGAATGTGCGACCAGTTCGTGCAGCACGACGATAGGGCGTCTGGTGGTTGCAGGCAGTGCTTGCAGCACGCGGATCAGCCCGACATTGCCTGCACCCGCGCTGTAGATCGCGGTGATGGACGGATCAGCACGCAGGGCTTGGGTCACCCCAGCTTCGACCAGATCCTGACGGTCGCGTCCTTCGATCACGGGGGCGATGGTGATCTCGGGGGCGACCACCTCGCGCAACCCTTGCAGACGGTCCGCATGGTCGCGCGCGGTCAATGCGCCGACCACCGGCAAGATGCGCCCGCTTCGGCCGCCATGCGCCAATACCAGCAACCGACCGACGGTACCGCCCGCAACTGTGTTGTCGATGCCGACATAGGCGGCGCGGTCCGATCCGGGCACTTCCGACACCAGCGTCATAACGGCAATGCCGCTGTCACGCAGGGCGGCGATGGTGTTGATGGTAGATGCATCGTCACTGCCCACAACGGCGATGCCGTCCACGCCTTGTTTTGCCAATGTTTCCAGCCGCTCGCGGAGTGCTGCAGGGTCAAAGGCCGCGACGGTTTCGACCGACAGATTGACGCGGTCCGCTATCATCCGCGTGGCTGCAGCCTCGAACAGTGCGCGCATCCGGGCAAAGAACGCGTTTGATCCGTCAGGCAGGACAGCCACAAACCGGTAGACGCGTTGCTGAGACAGGTTCGCCGCCGCGACGTTGCGCACATATCCAAGCGCGCTGACCGCTGCGTGTACGCTGCGCACGGTCTTGTCCGACACGCCGCCGCGCCCGTTCACGACACGGTCTGCGGTCGCATAGCTGACACCGGCGCGTTGCGCCACGTCTGCCAATGTTGGCGGTCGGTCGTGCATTGAAATCTCCCTGCGGTGTGTAAATCAGCCGCAATGATAGACGTCAATCATTTTTTGACAGACGTCTATCAAGGTGGCAGTTTCGCGCAAGTCAGCCGGGCGCGTGCCAGTCCAATGCGATGCCATGCTCCGCCGCCATATCCACTTCGTCCTGCGACCGCGCGCGATACGATACGAACTCGCTGCCCGTACAGGGCGGCAGACCCAAGCCCGCGATCAGCGGCGCATCGTAATGCCCCGACAACAGCAAGATCCCCTCGCGCGCCAGATGATCGCGCGTGCCCCTGCCATTGTCCGACCGGATGCGCCGCATGAAATCTTGTTGCTGTGCCACAGCTTCGACCACATCGCGGGTGATCGGCGTGCGCTGCACCTCGCGAAACAGATTGGCCATCCGCTGATTGCCGGTGCGCCCCTCGAATATCCGCGTGACCACATCGGGCGGCACTGTGCGCCAGAAATTCGGCGGATAGGGGTGATCGAGAAGCAGCCAAAGAATGTTGGCAAACCCCGTGGCCGACACGCTTTTCTTGGCGTCCTTGTTCTGCCCTTGGGTCAGATAGTCGGGCCGCGCGATGAACAGCCCCAGATAGCACAGCGCGCGCACCTCGTCGGCGGCCACGAGAATGCAGGGATGACCCACCGCCTCGGTCGGGATCATCCAGTTGCTGCCCATCGTGTTCTTGATGTCGACATCGCGACCGAGGATAAGCGTGTCCAGCTTGCCCTTCGGCAGGTTCAGCATCGCGCGCAGCTCGATCTCGACGCGCGTGCCGATATAGGTCTTTTCGGTCTTTTCCAGCTCGTCATAAGACCGCCGCCCGGTCTTTGGCGTCATGATCACGTCGTCAACGCATTGCCGCAGCATTGCAGAGAACTTGGCCCCAAGCGCCGTATCGCCTCCCGCACGCTGGGTGATGTCGTGGGCAAGCGCGCTTAGCAGCTCATGATCAGGGTGCCCTGCGACGACGATGCTGTCTGGAACGGATTTCTTCAACGACCCACCGCCTCGATAAGTCCTGACATGCTGTCAAAGAACCGCCGGTTTGAAAAGCTCAGGCGCTGACCGCACGCAACACGCGCTTGCGCAGGGCCTTGGCGATCTGGGCTGATACGGCCTGTGCGACGGGCGGCGGAAACGCATTGCCGACCTGCCGGTAGGCGTTCGTCTTCGCGCCGGTAAAATGCCAATCGTCGGGAAACCCTTGTATCCGCGCGACCATCGGCACGGTCAGGCGCGGCATCCCGTCGTGGAACGCATCGGGTGCCTCGGGCGCAATCGTGCGCCCCTCGACGCCCAAGGTGGCCCATGCGGCGCGCGCGCGTGTCGGCCCAAGGTCGGGCCCCCCGTGTTTTTTCGATCCGCCAACGATGGTGGGCGCGATCTCGTCCGCCTTGTCGGCCCAAGCCTGTGCGCCGCGCCAGCCCCCCGCCGCCATCAAATCGCGCAGCGTCTCGCCCACGGTGGGCGGATTGTGCGGCAGCGGATCGGGCCAGTCGAAAAACTCGGCACGCGCCTTTTGCACCGCCACAATCACCACGCGCGGACGCAGTTGCGGCACGCCGTAATCCGACGCGTTCAGCAGCCGCCAGTCGGTCTTGTACCCCAGCTTGTCCAGCTGCGTCTTTAGTTTTTCGCGGTAGTCATGGAACACCGCATCCAGAAACCCGCGCACGTTTTCGATCATCACCGCACGCGGGCGCGCATCATCGACGATGTCGATGGCGTCGTTGAACAGGTTGCGCTCGTCTTGTTCGCCCAACTGCTTGCCCGCGACCGAAAAGGGCGGGCAGGGCAGTCCGCCCGCCAACAGGTCCATGCCGCGAAAATCGGATGCGCGCTCCTTGAACAGGCGCATGTCCTCTTCCAGAACGTTCCATTCAGGTCGGTTGTGACGCAGGGTGTTGCAGCAATGCTTGTCGATCTCGACCAATGCGGTGTGGGCAAACCCCGCCTTTTCCAGCCCAAGCGCCTGACCGCCTGCACCAGCGCAAAGTTCTACAGATGTCAGCATGTGGCCCGCCCTTTTTCACACATAAGACGGGTTGTGACCGCCGGGATCAAGAGCCCGGACATCGCGTACGTCATGTTCTTTATTCGTTCTTACCGACGCTGGTCGTTTTCGGCAAGAGGTATAGATGGGAATGTGCAAGCCCCCAGAACGCAGCAAGGCCACCCGAAGGTGGCCTTGTCTGTTTCCTGCGTGGGTGGGCAGGACCAAATTGGAGCGGGCGAGGCGATTCGAACGCCCGACCCTAACCTTGGCAAGGTTATGCTCTACCCCTGAGCTACGCCCGCTTCCTTTGGTAGGGCGGATGTACAAACGCAGGGTGCCGGCTGCAAGTGGAAAATTGAGGTTCGTCAAAAAAAGTTCATCTCGCCGCTCGGGGCAAACGCCCCCCTCACTCCAACTCGATCAGCAAATCCTTCGCGTCGATCTGGCTGCCGGGCTGGACGTTCACCGCCTTGACCACCGCATCTCGTTCGGCGTGGATGCCGGTTTCCATCTTCATCGCTTCGATGGTCAACAGCAGATCGCCCTCTTTCACCGCAGTGCCCACGGACGTCGCAACCGTCGCCACCACGCCCGGCATCGGCGCGCCGATGTGGTTGGGGTTGCCCAGTTCCGCCTTCGGGCGTTGCTGGGTGGTGGATTTCACCAGACGGTTCGGCACGCGGATCACCCGCGGCTGGCCGTTGAGTTCAAAGAACACCTTCACCTCGCCGTCTTCGCCGGTGTCACCCACCGCTTGCAGGCGGATTTCCATCGTCTTGCCGGGGTCGATCTCGACGCTGATCTCTTCGGCAGGGGCCATCCCGTAAAAGAACGTATGCGTCGGCAGGGTCCGCACGGGGCCATAGGCGCGGTTGCGTTCCCTGTAGTCCAGAAACACCTTGGGATACATCAGGTAGCCCGCCAGATCCTCGTCATCCACGTCCATACCGCCCAGCTCTTTCGAGACGGTGGCGCGGGTCTCTTCGATGTCCACGGGCTTGAGATGCTTGCCGGGGCGCTCGGTCGAGGGTGCCTCGCCTTTCAGCACTTTCTTCTGGATGCCCGCAGGGAACCCACCCGGAGGCTGGCCCAGATTGCCGCGCATCATGTCCACGACGCTGTCGGGAAAAGCCACGTCGGCCTTGGGGTCTTCGACCTGCGCGCGAGTCAGCCCCTGGCTGACCATCATCAGCGCCATGTCACCGACCACCTTGGACGAGGGCGTGACCTTCACGATATCACCGAACATCTGGTTCACGTCCGCATAGGTCTGCGCCACCTCGTGCCAGCGGTCCTCAAGCCCCAGCGAGCGCGCCTGCGCCTTGAGGTTGGTAAACTGCCCGCCCGGCATCTCGTGCAGGTACACCTCGGATGCAGGCGCCATCAGCCCGCTCTCAAAGGCCGCGTATTGCGCGCGCACGCCTTCCCAATAGTCCGACATCTCGCGCACGGCGGCCATATCAAGGCCGGTGTCGCGGGGTGTGTTGCGCAAGGCTTCGACGATCGACCCAAGGCAGGGTTGCGAGGTGCCGCCTGAGAATGCGTCCATCGCCGCATCGACCGCATCGACGCCCGCATCGGCCGCCGCCATCACCGTCGCTGCCGCCGCACCCGATGTGTCGTGGGTGTGGAAATGGATCGGCAGGCCGACTTCCTGCTTCAGCGCATGGATCAGCACCTTGGCCGCAGCGGGTTTCAACAGGCCCGCCATGTCCTTGAGGCCCAGAATATGCGCGCCCGCGTCCTTCAGATCGTGGCCCATCTGCACGTAATACTTCAGATCGTATTTTGCGCGGTCGGGGTTCAGCAGATCGCCGGTGTAGCAGATCGTGCCTTCGCAGATCTTGCCGCTGTCGACCACCGCGTCCATCGCCACGCGCATGTTCTCGACCCAGTTCAGACTGTCGAACACGCGGAACACATCGACGCCACTCTCGGCGGCCTGTTTCACGAAGAACTCGACCACGTTGTCGGGATAGTTGGTGTAACCCACGCCGTTCGAGCCGCGCAGCAGCATCTGCGTCATCACGTTGGGCATCCGTGCGCGCAGATCGCGCAGTCGCTGCCAGGGGCATTCCTGCAAGAAGCGGTACGCCACGTCGAAGGTCGCACCGCCCCAGCATTCCACCGAAAAGAGCTGCGGCAGGTTGGCGGCATAGGCGGGGGCCGCGTGGATCATGTCGATCGACCGCATCCGTGTCGCCAGCAAGGATTGGTGCCCGTCGCGCATGGTTGTGTCGGTCAGCAGCAACTGCTTTTGCGCCTTCATCCAGTCTGCAACGGCCTGCGGGCCCTGTTGTTCCAGCAGGTTGCGGGTGCCCATGCTGGGCTCTTGCATCGGCACCGGCGCTTTGGGCGCGCGGGCATTGGCGGGCAGGGGGCGGTCCTTGGTCTCGGGGTGGCCGTTCACGGTGATATCCGCGATATAGGTCAGAACCTTGGTACCCCGGTCGCGCCTGCGCGAGAACTGGAACAGCTCGGGCGTCGTGTCGATAAATTTGGTGGTATAGGTGTCGTCCAGAAACGTCGGGTGTTTCAGCAGGTTTTCCACGAAAGCAATGTTGGTGCTGACGCCGCGAATGCGAAACTCGCGCAGGGCGCGGTCCATGCGGGCGATGGCCATCTGCGGCGTCGGTGCCTTGGCGGTGACCTTGGTCAGCAGGCTGTCATAATAGCGGGTGATCACCCCGCCCGAATAGGCCGTACCGCCGTCCAGACGGATGCCCAGACCGGTGGCCGAACGATAGGCGGTGATCCGGCCATAGTCGGGGATAAAGTTGTTCTGCGGGTCTTCGGTGGTGATCCGGGTTTGCAGCGCGTGGCCGTTCAGGATCACGTCCGCCTGGCTGTCCTTGCCCGTGGCCTCGGCGATGGTCTTGCCCTCGGCGATCAGGATCTGCGCGCGCACGATGTCAATGCCGGTGACTTCCTCGGTGACGGTGTGTTCGACCTGCACGCGCGGGTTCACCTCGATGAAATAGAACTTCTCGTCGTCCATATCCATCAGGAACTCGACCGTGCCCGCGCATTCATAGTTCACATGCTTGCAGATCTTGTACCCCAGCGCGCAGATCTCCTCGCGCTGTTCGGGGGTCAGATAGGGGGCAGGGGCGCGCTCCACGACCTTCTGATTGCGCCGCTGCACCGAGCAATCCCGTTCGAACAGGTGATACATGCCGCCGTGCTTGTCGCCCAGGATCTGCACCTCGACGTGGCGCGCGCGCAGGATCATCTTTTCCAGATAGCCCTCGCCGTTGCCAAAGGCGGCCTCGGCCTCGCGCCGACCTTCCAGCACCTTGTCTTCCAGCTCGTCCGGCCCTTCGATGGGCCGCATGCCGCGCCCGCCACCGCCCCATGACGCCTTGAGCATCAGGGGATAGCCGACCTCCGCCGCCTCTTTGCGGATCGCATCCATGTCGGTGCCCAGCACCTCGGTCGCCGGGATCACCGGCACGCCTGCCTCGACCGCCACGCGCCGCGCGCTGGCCTTGTCGCCAAGCGCGCGCATGGTTTCCGCCTTGGGACCGATAAACGTGATCCCAGCCGCGTCGCAGGCATCGACAAAATCGGGGTTTTCCGACAGCAGCCCATAACCGGGGTGGATCGCATCCGCCCCCGACATGCGGGCGACGCGGATGATCTCCTCGATGCTCAGATAGGCCGCGACCGGCCCCATGCCTTCGCCAATACGGTAGGCCTCGTCCGCCTTGAACCGATGCAAGCCCAGCTTGTCCTCTTCGGCAAAGACGGCCACCGTCTTTTTGCCCATCTCGTTGGCCGCACGCATGATGCGGATTGCGATTTCGCCACGGTTGGCGATGAGGATCTTCGTGAACTCGGTCAAGGTGGGCATCCTTTGTTTTGGCAGACGAATGACAGTCGCCTAGGGTCTAGGACGAATTTGTCGCAGGGTACAGTCGCATGGCGCTTTTCGGGGCCACGCAACATCCGCCCCCGTTGTTTTGGATATATTATGCCCCGCAGCACCGCGAAAAGCGCCATGTCAGCCCCGCTTTGCGCCAAACGCGCAAAACGACGTGCCGCATTGGAACATTTTGGGAACATGGCTTTTCTTAATGCGCGTTCCGTTTTAAGAAGAGCACATGAGTGATTTCGATGAAATGGACGCCTTCGAGGGCGCTTCGCTGTCCGCCCGCGCCATGGCCGCGCGGCCACAGCCCTATCTGGACGGTCTGAACCCCGCCCAGCGTGCCGCCGTGGAACAGATGGATGGCCCCGTGCTGATGCTGGCGGGGGCCGGAACCGGCAAGACCCGCGCGCTGACGGCGCGAATCGTGCATCTGCTGATGACGGGCCGCGCACGTCCCAACGAGGTGCTGGCGGTGACCTTCACCAACAAGGCCGCCCGCGAGATGAAGAACCGCGTGGGCCAGATGCTGGGCCAGCAGATCGAGGGCATGCCGTGGCTGGGCACCTTCCATGCCATCTGCGTCAAGCTGCTGCGCCGTCACGCGGAACTGGTTGGGCTGAAATCCAACTTTACGATCCTCGACATGGACGACCAGCTGCGTCTGCTCAAACAACTGGTCAGCGCCTCGGGCATCGACGACAAACGCTGGCCTGCGCGGCAACTGGCAGGTGTCATCGACAGCTGGAAGAACCGCGCCCTGACGCCTGACAAGATCCCCGCAGCAGATGCGGGCGCCTATAACCACAAGGGCGTCGCGCTTTACGCCCAATACCAGCGCCGCCTGGTCGACCTGAACGCCACCGACTTCGGTGATCTGCTGCTGCACATGGTCACGATCTTTCAAAAGCACCCCGACGTGCTGGAACAATACCAGCGCTGGTTCAAATACATCCTCGTGGACGAATACCAGGATACCAACGTCGCCCAGTACCTGTGGCTGCGGCTGCTGGCGGGCGGGCACAAGAACATCTGCTGCGTCGGCGACGACGACCAGTCGATCTATGGCTGGCGCGGGGCCGAAGTGGGCAACATTCTGCGCTTTGAAAAGGATTTCCCCGGCGCGCATGTGGTCCGGCTGGAACAGAACTACCGCTCGACCCCGCATATTCTGGCCGCAGCCTCGGGCGTGATCGAAGGCAACTCCGACCGTCTGGGCAAGACGCTTTGGACAGCCAGTCAAGACGGTGAGAAAATTCGGTTGCTTGGTCACTGGGACGGTGAAGAGGAAGCCCGATGGATTGGCGATCAGATTGTCGGTCTTGATGAAGGGACTTCCCCTCTTGCAAAAAGACGCGTGAATTCGCGGGCAGAGCTATTAATGAAGGAAATTGAGCGGCTTGGCGAAATGGACGCCTTAAGGGGCCTTAATAGTAAGGCAGAACTGATCCAAAAATTGCAGGACCACAAAAGTTTTCTAGCAGATGAAAAGCGTCAAAACTTGCTTTGGGAGCTGAGAACGCGACAGGATGAAGGCCTATCGCTAGAACCTGCTTTTCAGCGTTTTGACCTCGACGAAATGGCAATCCTCGTGCGCGCCTCGCACCAGATGCGCGCCTTCGAGGATCGGTTTCTGACCATCGGTCTGCCCTACCGTGTCATCGGCGGCCCGCGGTTCTACGAGCGTCTCGAAATCCGCGACGCGATGGCCTATTTCCGCATCGTGGTGTCCAACGACAACGATCTGGCCTTCGAGCGTATCGTGAACACCCCCAAGCGCGGCCTTGGCGACAAGGCGCAGCAGACCATCCAGATCACCGCGCGTGCCAATGGCGTCAACCTGATCGAAGGCGCGCGGCTGGCGCTGGAACAGGGGCTGATCAAGGGCAAGGGTGCGGGCGAATTACGCAAGCTGATCGAGGGGATCGACCGTTGGTCGGCCATGCTGCGCGCCAGCGGCACCCGTATTCTGGACGACGACGATTCTGTGGTGGACACTGAAACCGATACACCGCCCGACTATACCCATATCGAACTGGCCGAGGTGATCCTCGACGACAGCGGCTATACCGCCCACTGGCAGAACGACAAGACGCCCGAGGCACCGGGGCGGCTGGAGAACCTCAAGGAGTTGATCAATCAGCTGCACAACTTCGAAAACCTGCAAGGGTTTCTTGAACACGTCAGCCTGATCATGGACAACGAACAAGAGGGCGAAGGCGCCAAGGTCAGCATCATGACCCTGCACGCGGCAAAGGGGCTTGAATTCCCGATGGTCTTTCTGCCCGGCTGGGAAGACGGTCTGTTCCCCTCGCAACGCTCGATGGACGAAAGCGGGGTCAAGGGATTGGAAGAAGAACGCCGCCTTGCCTATGTCGGCATCACCCGCGCCGAAGAGGTGTGCACGATCTCCTTCGTCTCGAACCGCTTTGTCTTTGGCCAGTGGCAATCGGCGCTGCCGTCGCGGTTCATCGACGAACTGCCCGCCGACCACGTCGATGTGCTGACCCCTCCGGGACTGCACGGCGGAAATTACGGTGCTGCTGGCATGGCGGGCGTGAAATCCCGCCTGCATGATGCCGCATTCGAGGCCAACGTCTACGATTCGCCCGGATGGCGGCGGCTGCAGGCGCGCAGTCAGGACCGCTCTGTCAGCCAGCCACGTGAAACCCGCAACACCACGATCGACGCCAGTGCGGTCAGCAGCTTTACCGTGGGCGAGCGGGTCTTCCATCAAAAGTTCGGTTATGGCGCGGTTGTCGGGATCGAAGGCGACAAGCTCGAGATCGCCTTTGAAAAGGCAGGCACCAAGAAGGTCGTGTCAAAGTTCATCACAGGCACCGACGACATTCCATTTTGAATATTTGTTGCGGGCACGGGCAAAATCATTGCCCGCCCGCCGCCTTTGGGCTTGCTGTGAATCACCCCCGCCAATAGTCTGAACATCCAAGGTGCCGCCCACGGGCGGAGAATTGGGAAGCCGGTGAGAAGCCGGCGCTGCCCCCGCAACGGTGAGGGTGGGATGCGAACGGCAATGCCACTGGAGGATACCTCCGGGAAGGTGCCGCTCGCGGGCCGCAAGGTCACCCGCCCCAAGCCCGGAAACCAGCCTTGGTGTTACGTTTATCGCGGGTGGCGATGGAAGCGGCTTTCGTGCGGGCGCGTTTCCCGTACTGCCCTTCCTGACCCTTCCGCCCAATTGAATACGTCACGGGGCGTGACGGGAAAGGGCGAAAGATGTTTTCAAGGATAGTGGCAGGGCTTGCCGATCTGGATGATGCCGGTGTCGGGGCCAGTGCCGACGGCGATGCAGCGGCACGGGCGGGGTTTCTGGAATGGGTGTTCACCCTGCCGCAAGACGTGCGGCCCGGACAGGCCGCGCGCGATGTGCTGGCGGATTGGGAAGACGACAATCCGGGACCGGCGGTCAGCGCGTTTCTGGATCACATCGAAGCGGCGACGCGTCTTGTGCCCGCCCCCCAACGCCGCGGCGGTGCCGCCGGTCGGCGGAGGATGCATTAGCATTCGCGATCTGACGGCGTGCAGCAGAGGCTGTGGTAAGCAGCTGAGCTAAACTGAGGGCAGCGTCTGCACATCGCACCGTCGGCGTGACACGCGTCGGGAGCGCTGCCTTTTACACCTTGGCAATCGGTATGTTCCCGCAGGTGACAGACGCCAGGGCCCCCTGCCAACCTTCCCACAAAACACAAAAAAACGGCGGCCCCGGGAGGATGGGACCGCCGTCTTGGCAACCGTCAGGACCAGGGAGGAGGAGAGGGCCCGACGATCATGAGTTGCGACGACACTCGGGAGGAGAAAGCGTCGCTGTTTTTCACCACCGGGCCAGGGAGGAGGAGAGGCCCAAGCGGCGAAGTCGTATCCCCGTATGATCGGGGTAGAAGGTGCGACGACACCCGGGAGGAGGGGGCCGCCGCCTTGTTCACCACCGAGGTCAGGGAGGAGGAGAGACCCAAGTGGCGATGCCGTACCCCCGTTTGACCGGGGTATCCTGTACGGCGACACCTGAGGGAGGAGCGGTGTCGCCGCGTTAGTCACTGCATGGGTCAGGGAGGAGGAAAGACCCTGCAGCGATGTCGCATCCCCGTTTGATCGGGGTAAAGGGTGCGGCGGTATCAGGGAGGAGGAGAGATACCGCCGCGTCGTGACGAACGTTTCCGGGAGGAGGTGGAAACGTCCGAACTCTTAAACCTGTGCGCCGTACGCTGTTTCTTTAGCGATGCGGCGGATGTTCGAACGGTGCAGACCGAGATCGCCAAGATCGCGATCGCTCAGGCCTGCCAGTTCGTTGAATGTCTTGCGGTAGACGGCGCGCTGCGCCTGGCGCGCTGCGGCTGCGTCCAGAATACGGGCTGTGGATGCCAGCAGACGCTCGGTCAGGCTGCTGTACGTGGTGCTCTGGTTCATATAGGCCATGTTCGTCGGTGCCTCGGATGGTTGTTTCGGGTTCGTTTGCGTTCGTCTTGACCTTAATTTAGAGATATGCTGCGCTTGCACAATAGACGTATCAACATTGCTGCCATGCAGCAATTGCATAGGAAGCACTGACCTATTTTCACAAACTGCCCAAGGACCGTGCACAGCCGCCGATAGGGGTTGCACATGGGGGCGGAAGTGCCACAACACTGGCGCTGAACGGAGTTTATCAATGACACTCACACCCGATCTGATCACCGCCGCGTTGAAACGAGTCACTTTGCCCGATGGCGGCGACCTGGTCAGCCGCGATATGATTCGTGCAATTCAGATCGACGGTGCCGCTGTGCGCTTCATCATCGAGGCCCCCACGCCAGAGGCAGCACAGGCGATGGCACCGGTCCGCGAAGCAGCCCAGGCCGCCGTCGCCGCCGTGCCGGGCGTGGACAGCGTTCAGGTCGCGATGACGGCACATGGCCCCGCCGCAAAGCCCTCGACGCCACCGCCCAGCCTCAAGATCGGCGGCCATCCCAAACCGCAGGACGGTCCGACCAAACCATCGGGCGTGCAGCGCATACTGGCAATCGGCTCGGGCAAGGGCGGCGTCGGCAAATCCACCATCTCGTCCAACCTTGCGGTGGCGCTGGCCAGGCAGGGCCGCAAGGTCGGCCTGCTGGACGCCGACATCTACGGCCCCTCGCAGCCGCGCATGATGGGCGTCAACAAACGTCCCGCATCGCCTGACGGCAAGACGATCATCCCCCTGCACGCGCACGGCGTCACCCTGATGTCCATCGGCTTCATGATGGAAGAGGGCAAGGCCGTCGTCTGGCGTGGTCCGATGTTGATGGGCGCCTTGCAGCAGATGCTGGGGCAGGTGCAGTGGGGCGAGCTGGACGTGCTGCTGGTCGATCTGCCCCCCGGCACCGGCGATGTGCAGCTGACCCTGTGTACCAAGACCGAACTGACCGGTGCCATCGTGGTCAGCACCCCGCAGGATGTGGCCCTGATCGACGCCCGCAAGGCGCTGGATATGTTCAAGACGCTGAAAACCCCGGTGCTGGGGCTGATCGAGAACATGTCGATGTTCGTCTGCCCCGATTGCGGCGCGCAACACGAGATCTTCGGCACAGGTGGCGTGGCCGCCGAGGCTGAAAAGATGGGCGTGCCCTTGCTGGGGGCTTTGCCGATCGATCTGGAAACCCGGCTGGCAGGCGACAACGGCACGCCCGTGGCCGCAGGTGACGGCCCGATGGCGCAGGCCTACGCCAAGATCGCCAAAGGCCTGATCGACGGCGGCATGGCCTAAGCCCGCCCCGGCGCGCGATCTGCTTTACATGTGCAGGTCGCAAAACGGCTCTGGCCTGCCGTTCGAATTTCGCTCCATACTGCGCAGCAGTATCCCCGAACAGGCCGTTTTTGGTTACAGGACACTTGCCGAAGGGATTGATTTCCAAGGGCTTAAATCGGTTTGATCATCCCCCACGCAGGATCGGCTTTTGAGTCATCCTATCTGATATGGAACCGGGTGCGGCGTGGATCAACGCAAGTCATGTCTTTGCGATTGTTTTGCGCAGACCACTGAGCATAGGGGTCCAGTGCGTGTCACCGATGAGGCTTTTCAGGTGAGTATCGTCCCCGCGCGAATATTGGATATCGCCGGCTCGCGTGTCTTTAAAGATGATGTCCTGACCAGAGCCTGCGATCAACCTGTCAATCATGCCAATCAGATCCAGCAGGCTTGTGGGCGTATTGGTGCAGACGTTTGATACTTCGGCACGGGAGTTTGCTTGAATGTTGGTCATCAGGGTTTGCAGGACCGTCACCAAGTCCGTGACGTAGACGAAATCCCGGATTTGCTGACCCTCTCCGAAAATGGTGTGCGGGATGCCGTTGGCCGCATTGTCCGCAAAGCGCGCGATCACCCCGGCATAGGGTGACGACAGGCTTTGGCCAGGACCGTAAATGTTGAAAAACCGAAGCCCGATGGACGGCACGCGGCCGTTGACCCAAAAGGCCCGCGCGTGATGCTCGCAAGACAGCTTGTCCGCGCCGTAAGGGGACTTGGGACAGGGCAGGGCGCCTTCGCTGCATGGAACTGCGCCCAGATCGCCATAGATGGCCGCCGAGGACGCATAGACAACGGGAAGGCCGCCCATGGACTTGGCGGCTTCGAACACATTGATGGTGCCGCCGATGTTGATGTGGTGGCCTTCCAGCCAGTTGTCGATGCAGGCAGGCACCGACACCAGAGCTGCAAAGTGGTAGATCTGATCGCAATCCTGCATGGCGTCGCGGACCGCTGCCGGGTCGGTGACGGACCCTTCGACAAGGCGCGCGCCTTTCGCCAGATTGGCGCGGGTGCCCGAGCTAAAATCATCAAGGATCGTGACCGATTGGCCCTGGGCCGTCAGGGCGCGGGCCAGATGCCCCCCGATGAAGCCCGCACCGCCGGTGATCAAAGTCCTTGTCAAGACGCGGCCTGTGTAGCGTCGGCTTTGACCAACCAATCTATGACCAGCTGCGAGATGCGCTCGGATTCGTGTTTGGTTTGTCCCGCAAGAGCATTTTCTTGTGGCAGCAGCGTGTCGTGGCCGGTGGCATCAACGAATTCGCGCATGGCCGCGCGGCCTATCGGGGTCTTGACGGTCTTGTGCGCTGACTTGAACAAGTCCCGCGCGTCGCTGTTCAGCACCCCCCAAATGAAATCAATCATGATGTCGGTACGCAGTTCAGGGTGCGCCAGCTCGGCCCTGTGAAAGGCATCTGCCCCGAGTAAGAAAGGCGTATCTTCCGCAATGGGGTTATAGCCACCGATGTGGTCTTGGGCCGATGCATTCACGTGATCGACCGCCTCTTTCCAGAAGGGGGCAGTGTCCTGTTCGGGGAGCTTGGACAAGGCATGCATCTTAGAGCCGATCACTTTGTTGTCTGCCAAGGCCGCTGCCAAATGGTCTTGCGAAATCCAGATTTGGCCGATCCGCATCATCTCGATGAATTCTTCTGCCAAGGTCGCGCGCGAGGGAACCATTTCGCGCAGCGGGATCGTGTCGTCATCTGTCAGGTTGCGGATAATATGGCTTGCCTCGGACAGGTCCGGGGTGTCGCGCATAAAGTAGTCATCCGGAAGCGCCCGTTCGATCATCAGCGACATGTAGCCCGAATGAGATTGCGCGCGCGGTACGTCGCGGTTGCGACGGCGGGTCTCTTCCGCGAAGGGAAATCCGCTGGTTTTGGACAGATCGACATAAGCCCCACGGGTCTGATGCAGCAGGATCGAAGAGATCGACTGGTCGTGCCGGTGGTCCTTGAAATCTGGCAGGGGCGTACCGTTTTCATCCGGAAGGTCGGTGAGAATATTGGGGTCTTTGGCCAGCTCCAACCAGCGCTCGAGGAACGCGAAACTTTCCGGGCTGGGCATGTAGAACAGCGGGCAGGCCGAGATCTGGGCTGCGCGGTGCATGTCCTCGGTATCGGCATCCAGGGCGATGAAGCAGTCGCGTTTGGTATACTGCCCCTGGATCATCCATTCGGTGATGAACCCGTGCAGGAACCGCTGCGGCGTCAACGCTGTCATGTTGATCGCGGCGTGAGGAAACCGCGGAAAGGGTGTGAAACTGCCGGGCGAATAGCGTCCAATGTCGTTGTAGACAACGATGTCATCGGGACCTGCCGAGCGCAGGGTTTCCAGCAGCAGATAGGGTTTCCAAAGCCAATAACCCGCGCCGCGTTCCTGTTCGAGTATCCCTGCATTTTCGGCCCAGAACGGCGTTTCGCGTAGCTTTTCTTCGGTGAAATGCGTCGCGGTATCGAAGCCTGCCTTGAGCGCTGAGGCGCAGTACGCATCCCCATTGGTCCGAAAAGGCTCGGCGTTGTTGGAATAGACGATGAAGTGTGCCTTATCGTAACGTTTTGACATTTGTTATCCCTTCGTCGGATTCTTGCTGCTGTGGTCCCTTTTTCGCAAGGCTTTAGGTGCGAAAGGGAGCGTAATTGTGATCAAATGTGGCGCACGCTACTTTTTGCGGGCGTTCTAATCTGCGGTGCGGTCGTTCAGTTTGACCTGCTTGTTGTAGAGTTTGCTAAATTGCGTTTTATCAGCGTAACGG
Organism: Sulfitobacter sp.; assembly: GCA_024636445.1. Taxonomy (GTDB): domain Bacteria; phylum Pseudomonadota; class Alphaproteobacteria; order Rhodobacterales; family Rhodobacteraceae; genus Pseudosulfitobacter. The sequence continues at coordinate 20,369 of JAGXHE010000047.1, read as the reverse complement.
GTTTTGACATAATCGAGGATTTTCAGGGCATCGTCGCCACGCTCGGCATCTGTCAGCAGCCCGGTCAGGGTTTTCACCACTGGTGGTCGTTCATCTGCCCATTGCAGTGTCCATTGCATACGGGAGATTGCCGCGTCTCTTTCGCCCAGCTCATTTTCAAGGCTGGCGAGTGCCACCTGCTGTTTCCAGTCCATCGGGGCCAGTCTTAGGCCTTTGGCCATCATCTGAGCCGCCTGTTTGGGTTTTCCGGCCGCTTGCAGTGCCTCGCCGGCGATGAAGTAGATGCCCGGAATCTGGACCGGGCTGTCCCGTTCGAGCAGATCCATAAAGCTTTTACCTGCCCCCTGTTTATCGTCGGTGCGGGATTGGATCAGGCCCTTGAACGCTTGGAACAAGGCGGTGTCAGGCTCCAGCTTGATGGCTTCATCGATGGATTTGATCGCTTGGCCGTAGTTTTCTTTGACAAAGTAGAAATCCGCGCAGCGTTTGTGGAACAGCGCGTTGTTGGGGTAGGCTTTGGCCGCCGGAAAAATGTGTTTTTCAGCCAGCCCCATATCGCCTTCGCGCAGGGCCATCATGCCGATGAAGCTGTTGAAGTGCGGTTCGAGGTCACCGGACCAGTCGTGGCGCTGAAGCACCGTAAGCATCTTACGAAAATGTCCCTTGTAGCGATGCTGATTGCTGATGTCGGACTTGGCGAAATAGGGCCATTCCCAGATTTTGACCCGGCTGTTGGGAACCGCGCGGGTGATCGTAAGGGTGCCGTTGTCCGTGAGCGGTCCAAAATACTGTTTTACGAAATCCAGCAAAAAGCGGTTGCCGAATACTTTTTCGACGACCGGATCGCTGAACCAAAAGTTTTGGCGGGTCAGGTCGCCTTGGGTTTCCAGGATGCCGACAAGGGCGTTTATTTCCCCTTCGGTGGGCTCAAGCCAGAACGCGGTCGAAATCTGGGCGATGGCCTCTGGTTTGCGGCCGAGCATCAGCAGGGACAGGCAGTGGAAGAACGTAAGATGCGCAAAGCTTCGGGAATGCGCGACAAAGCCGCGGTCGATGTCGTCGCGCAGGTCACACAGTTTTTGGTATTGCCCATCGAGGTACATCTCGCGCGCGGCCATCGCGTGGATGAATGCGATGTTCAGCCCGGATCTGATGTGGGTCGCCGCCAGACTGGCGAATTCGCTGCGCCGGTTCTGTTCGATCAGATGGTTGTGGGCGTAGACGAGATATTGGCCGATTTCGCCTTCATTGGCAAAAACTTCGGGTTCATCGCGCAGACGTTGGGTCAGCAGATCAAGCGAGGCAATCCGCGTGTCGGGATCAAGCTGGCTTTCGACATCGTTAAAGGTCCCGCCGCCGATGGTTTTCGCCGTTGAACTGAATGCACTGGAGGGCGGCGCGATCAGTTGATCGGCCATCGCCATGACCATCAGTTCCAATGCGTCGCATTGAGTTTCGTTCAGACCGGTGTTGTCGGCGACATCGGTGAAAATCAAAAGGTCGGGAAACATCGCCTTGTAGCGGGTCAGAACCGCCTTGTTGTCGCTGAACAGGATCACGCGGGATTGGCCACCGATGTTGGCGCGCATATGTGCCTCGAAAAACTCGTCAGGGACGAATTTGTTGGGCCATGCCTTGTTCATCGCGCGCCTGTCCGCTGTTAGATCGCCTCGACGGATATGATAGGCGACGCTGCGAATGCCAGTTTGGAAACTGCCGCGGGCTTGGTGCAGACGCTCTTCCAGCAGAGGGTTCAGGGGCAGGTTTTGGGCGATGCGGATAAAATGCGCTTTGGCCTCGTCAGGGTCGTCGTATGGCAGGGTCAGCACATCAAATGCCGGGTCTACGATCACATGGCGGTTGTTTTGGAAGTTTGCGATGAACTCTTCCGGCGAGGCGGAGCCCATGATCGAAGCAATGGGCGCGCCGCCTTTTCGCAGTTTCTGAAATTCCTGCTTATCAATGAAATACTGATCGACGAAATCCTTGGCAAAGATATCGCAGGGATCGTTCAATCCGTCGCTGTCTCGCCAGTGCACGATGCAAGGCAGATTGTGCGCCTCGGCCAGCCGAAAGGTATTGAGCAGCGAAATCAGCCGTCCGCCAAGTCGATCTGCCCGAAACGCAACCAGTTTGCCTTGATTTTTTGGGTTTTGACCGTTGCTTTTCTGATCGCTCACCGTTGCGGCCTTTTCTTGCAATGGGCGCGGTCCAACATAGCTATGCCGCGAAGTCTTGTCGAGTAGAGGGTGAGGCCGGCAGGACAGATCCCGGCGGTTAATTTATACCGCGTATTTTTTGGGCCGATGCGCCGTGGCGTCTTTCGATGTCACGCTACACCAATCAAGCAAGTTCCGGGAATTCATGGGAACGGCGCCAGCGCTTCTCATAACTATGGGAATTCATGGGTCACCGATGGAAATTCACCCTCTCACGCCGAATCACGGGGCCGTGAATCAGAGATTCGCTGGTGATTCATCTAAGTTCTGCGAACCAGCCTTGAGAACGTAACAGAAACATGGAATATCCCAAGGCTCTGTGGATAAGTTTTTTGGGAAATCGTGGGAAGTATTTTCGCACTTCAAGTGGGCACAATATATTGTGTAGTTTGCCCTGTTTTAAACCAATTGAGCTAAATTCCGCCGATTTTTATCCACAATATGTTGTGTATAACTCTTGTCGCAAACAACAATTGGTGGCTCGTGCCCATAAAAAACTATTGCCGCCCATGAATTCCCATGCGATCACTTGTTCATCGGATGAGAACGAGACACGGGGCACCAAACGACCCCAAGCAGACAATAAGACTCTAGCAGGTTTCATACAGGCACCTCGCTTTCATCAGACCAAAGATCCGGCGCGTGAGCGAGCAGACATCCCCCCAGGTGGCGCGCGCAGCTGGACATCCCGCCAAGCGGGACAGGCGGCGGGTTGATCAGTGGCAGCAGATCAACCCGCCGTTTTTAATTTCAAAACTGGGGACGGCAAAAGCCCGAGAGACAACGGGCGTAACATTGGGACGGACCAGGCCAGATGGCACGCAGGTTCAGAGGCGAAAGCGACCACAAGGTGGACGCAAAGGGCAGGGTCTCCATCCCGGCCTCGTTTCGCCGTGTGATCGAAGGATCCGACCCTGAATGGACCGAAGGCCTGCCCCCCCGCATCATCATCGTATACGGCGGCAAGACCCGCGATTACCTCGAAGGCTTCACCATCGAGGCGATGGACGAAGTCGACGCAAAAATCTCGAAACACCCGCGTGGTTCGGCCAAGCGCAAGGCGATGGAACGTCTGTATTCGACGCAAGCTATCGAAATCGTCGTGGATGATACGGGCCGCATCGTGTTGTCGGCCAAGCTGCGCGAAAAGATCGGCCTGACCGACACGGCCCGCTTTGCCGCGTCCGGCGATACCTTCGAGATCTGGAACCCCGACAAGTTCGACGAGGTGCACGACGACCTCGAAGGGGACGGCTATGACCCCGATATGGACCCATCCGTCTATCTGGACGGGGAGATGGAATAGATCATGGCTGGGGGGCCACATATTCCGGTTCTGATCAACGCCATCCTGCGCGACTGCGCGCCCATCACCGGGACATGGCTGGACGGAACCTTTGGCGCAGGGGGCTACACCCGTGCGCTGCTGGAGGCAGGTGCCGAGCGTGTGATCGCCGTTGATCGCGACCCGCTGGCCTTTGACATGGCGGCGGAATGGGCGGGCGCATATGGCGACCGGATCGTCATGCAGCAGGGGGTTTTTTCCAGGCTGGACGAATATGTACAGGATCTGGACGGTGTTGTACTGGATCTCGGCGTAAGCTCGATGCAGCTGGATCTGGCCGAGCGCGGATTTTCCTTCATGCGCGACGGACCGCTGGACATGCGGATGAGCCAGGATGGCCCGTCGGCTGCCGATCTGGTCAATGACGGCGACGAGGCGGTGCTCGCCAATATCCTGTTTCACTACGGCGAGGAACGCGCCAGCCGCCGCATCGCCAAGGCCATCGTGCGCGAGCGCGACACAGCACCGATCACCACCACCCTGCGTCTGGCCAAGATCATCGAATCCTGCCTGCCGCGCGCCAAGCCGAACCAGTCGCACCCCGCCACCCGCAGCTTTCAGGCCTTGCGGATCGCGGTCAACGACGAATACGGCGAGCTTTACCGCGGGCTTATGGCGGCAGAACGGGCGCTTAAACCCGGCGGGCAGCTGGCCGTGGTCACCTTTCATTCCGTCGAGGACCGTATGGTCAAACGCTTTCTGACCGCGCGCACGGGCAGTCAGGCCAACGCCAACCGCTACGCCCCCGAGACCGAAACCGAAGCCGCTCAGTTCACCCAAAAAACCCGCAAAGCCATCGCCGCAGACCCGGACGAAGTCGCCGCCAACCCGCGCGCGCGCTCGGCCAAGCTGCGGATCGCCACGCGCACCGATACGCCGCCCGGTCAGATTGACGCGAAATCCATTGGTATGCCGTATACGGCAGGAGTGTTTGAGTAAATGAAATCAGTACTTTACATTCTGACGGTGCTGACGGTGATCGGTCTGGCCTTCTGGGCCTACCGCGAAAACTATGCCACGCAGCAGTCGCTGTCCGACACCGAAAAACTGCACCGCGACATCCAGCGCGCACACGCGCGTCTGGCGGTTCTGCGCGCCGAATGGGCCTATCTCAACCGTCCCGACCGCCTGCGCGATCTGGCGGACATCAACTTTGACAGTCTGGGCCTGCTGCCGCTGGCCCCCGAACAGTTCGGCATTATCGATCAGGTGGCCTATCCGGTGCCCGAAGAAGTGCCGATCACCAATCCGATGGATGTGCCGATCACCGATCCCGCGGGAATGCAGGTCACCAACCCGGTGGATGTCTCTACAATGGAGGCCGACGAATGATCCGCGTTCCCCTGCGCCCGCTGGCGCGTATCCTGCCAGCCCGTGCCAATGGTGAAAACCCCGACGCGATCGAGCGCGAGAACAAACGCATCCGCCACGAGGAAATGCGGGACAGGATGCGGGCGCGTGCCGAAAGCCGTCTGCTGATCCTGGGCCTGTTCTTCGTCTGCGCATTCGTGGTGGTGGGCGCCCGCATGGGTCTGATGTCGATCTCCGAGCCGTCCGAGCCGCGCGCCTATGCGCCGGGTGCAGCCATCTCTGCCGCCCGCGCCGATATCGTTGATCGCAACGGGCGTCTTCTGGCGACGAACTTTGAAACCCACGCACTTTATGCGCAGCCGCCCCATATGATCGATCCGCTGGGTGCAGCAGAAGCGCTGGTGCAGATATTCCCCGATCTGAACCGCGACCGTCTGGTCACGGACTTCACCGGCAAGCGCAAGTTCTTGTGGATCAAAAAGAAAATGAGCCCCGAGCAGATGCAGGCGGTGCACGAGATCGGTGATCCCGGCCTGCTGTTCGGCCCGCGCGACATGCGGCTTTATCCCAATGGGAAACTTGCAGCACACGTGCTGGGCGGTGCGTCCTTTGGCAAGGAAGGCGTGCACGGCGCCGAGGTGATCGGCGTTGCGGGTACTGAAAAATACTTTGACGACTATCTGCGCGATCCGGACAACGCGGGCAAACCGCTGACCCTGTCGATGGACCTGACCGTTCAGGCCGCCGCCGAACAGGTGCTCTATGGCGGGATGAAGCTGATGAACGCCAAGGGGGCCACATCGGTCCTGATGGACGTGCACACCGGCGAAGTCGTGTCGGTGGTGTCGCTGCCCACTTTTGATCCCAACGACCGTCCGCGCCCCGCGATTGTCGGCGACCCGTCGGACAGCCCGCTCTACAACCGCTCGGTGCAGGGGGTCTACGAGCTGGGGTCAGTGTTCAAGATTTTTGCAGCAGCACAAGCGATTGATCTGGGCTTGGTCACAGCCGACACGATGATCGACACCACGCCGCCGATGCGGGTGGGGGGCTTTCCCATCGGCGAGTTCAAGAACAAGAATTACGGCGTGATCAGCGTGTCCGATGTCATCATGCAGTCGTCCAACCGTGGCTCTGGCCGTCTGGCGCTGCAAATCGGTGTCGCGCGTCAGCAGGCCTTTCTCAAGTCGCTGGGCTTTTTCGATATCACGCCGTTCGAGATCGTCGAAGCGGTTCAGGGCAAGCCCTTGTTGCCCAAGCAATGGACCGATCTGAGTGCCGTTACCATTTCCTACGGTCACGGGCTTTCGACGTCGCCGATGCAACTGGCCGCAGGCTATTCCGCGATTGCCAACGGCGGCTTCAGCGTGCGGCCCACCATCCTCAAGCAAGATGGCCGCACCCAGCAGGGCGCGCGCATCATGAGCGCGCAAGCCGCCGAAGCGGCCCGTACGATGCTGCGCAAGGTCGTCACCTCGGGCACCGCCAGCTTTGGCGAAGTGCCGGGCTATGCTGTGGGCGGCAAGACCGGCTCGGCGGACAAGCCCAACCCGCAGGGCGGATACTACAAGGACCGCAACATCGCGACCTTTGCCAGCATATTCCCCTCGCATGATCCCAAATACGTGCTGATCGTCTCGATGGACGAGCCGGTGGACACCTCCGGGGACGAGCCGCGCCGTACGGCTGGCTGGACAGCCGTGCCCGTCGCCGCCGAGATGATCCGCCGTGTGGCGCCGCTGTTGGGACTGAGACCAACCGTTGAACCGACCACACTGGCTGATATAACGCTGACCAGCAGCAACTAAGCCGAAAAGGCATTTCTATGGTCACGCCCCGCAGTATCACGTTGAATTCTCTGGGGCTGATGGCCGCATCAGGGGCGAATCCGCAGCTGGTCAACCTGTGCGTCGACAGCCGCGAAGTCCGCGAAGGCAGCCTGTTCGCCGCCATGCCCGGCACCCGTTTCCACGGTGCCAGCTTTATCGAGGGCGCATTGCAACGCGGGGCATCCGCCATTCTGACCGACCCCGTCGGGGCCGAACTGGCGCGCGACGCGCTTGCAGGCTCAGACGCGGCACTGGTTGTCTCCGACACCCCGCGCGAGACATTGGCGCGCACCGCCGCACTGTTCTTTGGCGCGCAGCCCAAAGTCATGGTGGCGGTGACCGGCACCAACGGCAAGACGTCGGTGTCGACCTTCGTGCGCCAGATCTGGATCGAGATGGGCCTCGCCGCCATCAACCTTGGCACCACCGGCGTCGAGGGGGCATGGACCGCACCGCTTGCCCATACCACGCCCGAACCGATCACGCTGCACCGCACCCTGACCGCCGCTGCTCAAAACGGGATCACCCATGCCGCGATGGAGGCCTCGTCGCACGGGCTGGACCAGCGGCGGCTGGACGGTGTGGTGCTGCGCGCTGCCGGTTTCACCAACTTTACGCAGGACCATCTGGACTATCACCACAGCTTCGAAGCCTATTTCGACGCCAAGGCCGGGCTCTTTGCCCGCGTGCTGCCCGAAGACGGCACCGCCGTGATCAACATCGACGACGAACGCGGTGTCGATATGGCCGCCATCGCCAAGGCGCGGGGCCAGCAGGTGATGACCGTTGGCCGCTCTGGCGGCGATCTGCATCTGGCAGGGCAGCGCATGGATGCCACGGGGCAGGACATCCGGCTGGTCTGTCGCGGCAAGGTCTATCAGAAGCGTCTGAACCTGATCGGTGATTTTCAGGCCGACAATGTGGCACTGGCCGCAGGTCTGGTGATCGCCTGCGGGGCTGACCCCGACCACGTCTTTGACACGCTGCCGCATCTGGTCACGGTCAGGGGCCGGATGCAGCTGGCCGCCACCCGCGAAAACGGCGCGGCGGTCTTTGTCGACTTTGCCCATACCCCCGCTGCAATCGAGACCGCACTCTCTGCCATGCGCCCGCACGTGATGGGCCGCCTGATCGCCATCATCGGTGCAGGCGGCGACCGTGACGCAGGCAAACGCCCGCTGATGGGCAAGGCTGCCGCCGCCAACGCCGATCTGGTGATCGTCACCGACGACAACCCCCGCTCGGAAGATCCTGCCAAGATCCGCGCCGCGGTGATGGCCGGATGCGCAGGCGCGCTTGAGGTCGCAGACCGCGCCGAGGCGATCCTGCGCGGCGTCGACATGCTGGATGCGGGCGACGCGCTGCTGATCGCGGGCAAGGGCCACGAGTCCGGGCAGATCGTCGGCGACGATGTGCTGCCCTTTGACGATGCGGAACAGGCGAGCCTGGCCGTGGCTGCTTTGGAAGGACGTCTGACATGACCGACACACCGCTTTGGACAGCCGCCGACGCCGCCGACGCCACGGGCGGCACCGCGACCGGAAACTGGGCTGCAAATGGCGTGTCCATAGACACCCGCACGCTGGAAAAGGGCGACCTGTTCGTGGCCCTGCAAGACGTGCGCGACGGCCACGATTTCGTCGCCGCAGCGCTGGAAAAAGGTGCTGCTGCCGCTTTGGTCAGCCATATCCCCGACGGTGTGCCCCAGGATGCGCCGCTGCTGGTGGTGCCCGATGTGCTCAAGGCGCTCGAGGCTCTGGGCCGCAAGGGTCGGGCCCGCACCCGTGCCCGCGTGGTCGCCGTCACCGGCAGCGTCGGCAAGACCTCGACCAAGGAAATGCTGCTGGCGATGCTGGGCGATCAGGGCCGCACCCATGCCTCTGTCGCCAGCTACAACAACCACTGGGGCGTGCCGCTGACGCTTGCAAGGATGCCGCAGGACACCGAATATGCGGTGATCGAGATCGGCATGAACCACCCCGGAGAGATCGCTCCACTGGCCCGCATGGCGCGTCCGCACGTGGCGCTGATCACCACGGTCGCTGCCGCGCATCTGGAAGCCTTCGACAATATCACCGGCATCGCCATCGAGAAGGCCAGCATCATCGACGGTCTGGAATATGGCGGCGCGGCGATCCTGAACAACGATGTCGAAACCGCCGCGATCCTGCAGGCCAAGGCGCTGGACGCCAAACGCAAGGACGTAGGCTTTGGCTGGCATGGTTTTGATTACGTGCTAAAGGACGTGCAACTGCACAGCGATACCACCGTGGTCCGCGCCGAGGCGCACGGCACCCCACTGGTGTTCAAGATCGCCACCGTTGGCCAGCATTTCGCGATGAATGGGCTGGGCGCTCTGGCCGCCTGTGCCGAGCTTGGTGCCGATCTGGCACTGGCCGCGCAAAGCCTGGGTCGCTGGGCGCCCTTCAAGGGACGCGGCGCGCGCGAGACGATCCACCTTGATCCGGTCGAACGCGATCTGACGCTGGAGCTGATCGACGACAGCTATAATGCCAACCCCACATCGATGGCCGCAGCGCTGGATGTTCTGGCCGCCGCCGAAGTCATCAACAACATGGGGCGCGTGCGCTATGGCCGTCGCATCGCGGTGCTGGGCGACATGAAGGAACTGGGCCCCGACGCCGAACGTCTGCACGCAGGGCTTGCCGATCTGGACGCGATGGAAAAGGTCGACCGCGTGCATTGCATCGGACCGCTGATGCGCACGTTGTATGATACGCTGCCCGAACATCAACGCGGACGCTGGTGCGAAACGTCGGAAGAAATGGCCAAAACACTCCGCGCGCGGCTGGACGCCGGCGATGTTGTGCTGGCCAAAGGCTCGCTCAGCATGAAACTGGCGCTTGTCGTTGACGCTATCCGCAAAATGGGCCATCCGGTCGAAAACGCCTGAACCTGCTTCGGGCCAAAAGGCTTCGCGCCGCAAAGAATGAGTTGGAACGCCTCACATGCTCTATTGGTTGACCTTGCTGTCGGATGGCGGCGATTTCTTTAACCTGTTTCGCTATATCACCTTCCGCGCGGGCGGGGCCTTTCTGACGGCCTTGTTGTTCGGCTTCATCTTTGGTCAACCGTTGATCAACGTGCTGCGCCGCACCCAGGGCAAGGGCCAGCCTATCCGCACGGACGGGCCCGAAGGGCACTTTATCAAGGCAGGCACCCCCACCATGGGCGGGCTGTTGATCGTCGGCGCATTGCTGACCTCGACGCTGCTCTGGGCGCGGCTGGACAATCCGTTCATCTGGGTCGTGCTCTTCGTCACCATGTCATTCGCCGCAATCGGCTTTGCCGATGACTATGCCAAAGTGTCCAAACAATCCTCGAACGGCGTGTCGGGCAAGGTGCGCCTGTTGCTGGGCTTCGCCATCGCGGGCATCGCGGCCTATGTCTCGGCGCTCTATCATCCGGCGGAGTTGCAGAACCAGCTTGCCCTGCCGGTGTTCAAGGACACGCTGATCAACCTTGGCTATCTGTTCATCCCGTTCTCGATGATCGTGATCGTGGGCTCTGCCAATGCGGTCAACCTGACCGATGGGTTGGACGGGCTGGCGATCATGCCGGTGATGATCGCCGCAGGCACGCTGGGCGTGATCGCCTATGCGGTGGGCCGCGTCGACTTTACCGAATATCTCGATGTGCACTATGTGCCGGGCACCGGTGAAATATTGATCTTTACCGCGGGGCTCTTTGGCGGCGGCTTGGGCTTTTTGTGGTACAACGCGCCACCGGCGGCGGTCTTCATGGGCGACACCGGCAGTCTGGGCCTTGGCGGCGCGCTGGGAGCGATTGCCGTGGCGACCAAGCACGAACTGGTGCTGGCCATCGTCGGCGGCCTGTTCGTGGTCGAAGCACTGAGCGTGATCATCCAGGTGCTCTATTTCAAACGCACCGGCAAACGCGTTTTCCTGATGGCGCCGATCCACCACCACTACGAGAAAAAAGGCTGGGCCGAGCCGCAGATCGTCATCCGTTTCTGGATCATCTCGCTGATCCTCGCGATGATCGGTCTGGCGACGCTGAAGGTGCGCTGACAGTCTAGAAAATCGTCCAGCCCATGCCGGTCGTCAGCTTTGCCAGCGCCTCGGTGCCCCGGTGCGAGTTGCCATAGCGATTAAGACCGGGGCTCCAGACCGCGATCGAGGCCTGCCCCGGAACGATTGCCAAGATACCGCCCCCGACACCGCTTTTGCCGGGGATGCCGACGCGGTAGGCGAAATCGCCTGAGCCGTCATAGTGTCCGCAGGTCAGCATCAGCGCATTCAGTCGCCTGATCCGGCGCGGCGAGACCAGATGCGGCATCGCGGGCCCGTCCACCAGAAAGCGGCCCGCCATTGCCAACTGACCGGTGGTCATTTCCAGCGCGCAATGGTGGAAATAGGTGCCCAGCACTTTTTCGGGACTGTTGAGCAGGTTGTCACGGGACGCCAGAAAATGCGCCAGCGCAAAGTTGCGGTGGCCATAGGCGGTCTCCGAGGCGGCGACCGCGTCGTTGATGTAAATCTCGTCCGATCCGGCGGCGGCACGCACGAAGCTGATGATTTCGCCCAAGGCTTCGCGCGGCGCGCGCGCGCCCAGCACCGCGTCGGTGGTCACGATAGCGCCTGCGTTGATGAACGGATTGCGCGGGCGGCCGTCTTCCTGTTCCAGTTGTACGATCGAGTTGAACGCCCGCCCCGAAGGCTCGCGGCCCACGCGGGTCCACAGCTGATCGCCCGAGCGGCCCAATGCGATGGCCAGCGTGAACACCTTGGTGATCGACTGGACCGAAAAGGGCACCTGACAATCCCCGGCCTCAAGCAGGCGACCATCGGACAGCGCAACCGAGATTGCGAACTGCGCCGGGTCCACGTCTGCCAGCTGCGGAATATACTGGGCGACCTGACCCCAATCGCAGGCTTCGCGTGCATCGCTGTCCAACCTTTTCAGGATGGAGGTAAGATCGGCCATTTCGCGGCACTCCGGCTTGTGAAAGACGCGTATTGCGACCATTCTGCGGCGCACAGGTAACAGGGGCGATGTGATGATTCCAGTACAGGGTTTGGCGGGTGCAAAAGTGGCGGTGCTGGGGCTTGGGCGGTCCGGTCTGTCCGCCGCGCGCGCACTGGCGGCAGGTGATGCGAAGCCTGTCTGCTGGGATGACAACCCGGACGCGCGGGAAAAGGCCGAGGTCGAAGGTTTCACCGTTCAGGACCTGCACCACCCCGACGCATTCGACGACATCGCGCGGCTGATCGTCAGCCCCGGCATTCCACATCTGTATCCCGCACCCAACACCATCGTCGCCGCCGCGCAGACTGCAGGTGTGCCGGTGGACAACGACATCGGCCTGTTCTTTCAAAGCTTCGCCACCAGCGCGTGGGATTCCTTTGACACGGTCCCGCGGGTGATCGCGATCACCGGATCGAACGGCAAATCGACCACATCGGCGCTGATCCACCACATCCTGACCGAGGCGGGGCGCATGAGCCAGCTTGCGGGCAACATCGGGCGCGGCGTGCTGGACATCGACCCGCCCGAAGATGGCGGTGTGGTGGTGCTTGAGCTGTCATCCTACCAGACCGATCTGGCCCGCAGCCTGACCCCCGACGTGGCCGTGTTCACCAACCTCAGCCCCGACCATCTGGACCGGCACGCCGGGATGGGCGGCTACTTCGCCGCCAAGCGCCGCCTGTTTGCCGAAGGCGGCCCCGACCGCGCGGTGATCGGCGTGGACGAACCCGAGGGGCGCTTTCTGGCGGGGCAACTGGCCGAAGGGCCGACCGACGACCGCATCATCCGCATTTCCGTTGCCGAAAAGCTGGCAGGCCCCGGCTGGAACATATTCGCGCGCAAAGGCTTCCTGTCGGAATACCGCAAGGGCAAACAGGTCGCGTCCATCGACCTGCGCAGCGTCAAGGGATTGCCGGGCGCGCACAACCACCAGAACGCCTGCGCCGCCTTTGCCGCATGCCGGTCGCTGGGATTGGCCCCGCGCGTGATCGAGGCCGCGTTCCACAGCTTTGGCGGATTGCCGCACCGCAGCCAGCTGATCGCCGAAGCGAACGGTGTGACCTACGTGAACGACAGCAAGGCCACCAATGTCGACAGCGCGGTCAAGGCGCTTGAGGCGTTCAGCAACATCCGCTGGATCTGTGGCGGCTTGCAAAAAGAGGGTGGGCTTGGTCCGCTGAACGCTGTGTCGGGATCGGTCAGGAAGGCCTATGTGATCGGGCGCGAGGCTGCAGCATTTGCCGTGCAGCTGGACGCCGAGGCGCAGGTTTGCACTACGATGGCACAGGCGGTCGAGGCCGCGATTGCCGACGCCGACAAGGGCGATACCGTGCTGTTGGCACCGGCTGCGGCCAGTTTCGACCAATACGACAGCTTTGAAAAACGCGGCGATGATTTCGTGGCCGAGGTCCGCGCCCGGCTGGGTCTGGGTCAGCTCGAAACGCTCTAGCGGGTTGCAATCGCCCGCGCTGCCGCCATGCCCGACGCCCAGGCCCACTGAAAGTTGTAACCGCCCAGCCAGCCGGTCACATCCACCGCTTCACCGATGACATAAAGGCCGGGCACGTCCTTGGCCTGCATCGTCTTTGACGACAGCGCATCGGTGTCGATACCGCCAAGGGTGACTTCGGCGGTGCGGTAACCTTCAGTGCCGGTGGGCGTCAGCCGCCAGTTCTGGATCTGATCCACCAGCGCGTCGATGCGGGTGTCGGACTGATCGGCCAGATTGCCACCCAGCGCCCAGTCGTCTTTCATGAACTCCACCAGCCGTGACGGCAGATGCGTCGCCAGTTCCGTCGTAAGGTTGCGCCGCCCGTACTGCTGGCGCTGCGCGCGCAGGGCAGGGGCGATGGAATTCTGCGGGTCCAGGTTCAGCGTGACGGCTTCACCCTCATGCCAATAGCTCGACACCTGCAGCACCGCAGGGCCGGACAGCCCGCGATGGGTGAACAGCACCGCCTCGTCAAAGGCGGGCCCGTCCGCCACCATCCGCGAGGGTGCAGCAACGCCTGCCAGCGGAACAAAACGCCCTTCTGCAAAGGTGAAGGGCACCAGCGCGGGCCGTGTTTCGGTCAGGGGCAGACCGAACTGCCGCGCGATATCATAGGCAAGGCCCGTCGCACCCATCTTCGGGATCGACTTGCCGCCCGAGGCCAGCACCAGCTGCCGCGTCTGCACGTGCAACGCACCTTCAGGCGTTTGCAAGGCCACTTCGAACCCGGCTTCGGACTTTGCAACATGCGCGACCGAGGTTTGCAGATGCAGGGTGACACCCACATCGGCCATCATCCCGGTCAGCATCGCCACGATCTGCTTGGCCGAGCCGTCGCAGAACAACTGCCCCAGCGTCTTTTCGTGCCACGCAATGCCATGCCGGTCGATCAGATCAATGAAATCCCACTGCGTATACCGCGCCAGCGCCGATTTGGCGAAATGCGGATTGCGCGAGATGAACGCATTCGGATCGCAATACATATTGGTGAAATTGCACCGCCCCCCGCCCGAGATGCGGATCTTCTCGCCCGGTGCCTTGGCATGGTCGACCACCATGACACGCCCGCCCGCGTGGGCGGCGCACATCATTCCGGCGGCACCTGCGCCTATGATCAAAGTGTCGATTTGCATCGCACTGCCCTGCCTGATTGTGCGGGTATGGTCAAGAAACTGCTGATCCCCTTTGACGTGCCCCGCTTAGGGCGTAGGTAGGACACAACGCAATTCTGAAAGGACCCCCCATGAACGCGCTTGATGCAGGAACCCCGTTTCCCCAGATCCAACTGCCCACAGTCGGCGGTGCCACCCGCACGCTGGGCAAGCCGCATTCGGGCCATGACTGGCAAATGGTGGTGGCCTATCGCGGGCTGCACTGCCCGATCTGCAAGAAATATCTGTCGCAACTGCAGGAAATGGCATCGGCGTTTTACGATCTGGGCGTGGACATCATCGTCGTTTCCGGCGATCCGTTGGGCAAGGCCAAGCAGATGGTTGATGATCAATCGCTTGAACTGCCTGTTGCCTATGGCCTGAGCCTTGAGCAGATGGCGCAGTTGGGTCTGTATGTCTCGGACCCGCGCAGCCCGCAAGAGACCGATCAGCCGTTCTCCGAGCCGGGATTGTTCGTGGTCAATGCCCAGGGCAAACTGCAGATCGTCGATGTGTCGAACGCGCCCTTTGCACGCCCCGATCTGGATGCGTTGCTGCGCGGTCTGACGTTCGTGCGCGAAAAGAATTACCCGATCCGCGGCACCCGCTCCCGAGATTGATCGGCACGCCTCTGCCCAGTGACCCTGAACAGTGACGGGCAGGGCTGAAACCCACTAGCCCGCAGTGACTTTTCCCGCTATGATAGCCCCCAGACCCCGCAAAGGGGCGACCAGAGGCAGTTCTAGGCGGTTTGACATGACAGAAATGGTGTATGGTGCAGCACCGGTGCGCAACAGCGAGCCGATTCTGCCGAAATGGTGGCGTACCATCGACATGTGGTCGATGTCCTGCGTTCTGATCCTGTTCACGATCGGATTGCTTCTGGGGCTGGCCGCGTCGCCCCCTCTGGCCGCCAAAAACGGGTTCGAAGCCTTCCACTACGTGCAGCGACAGGCGTTTTTCGGCTGTTTCGCGCTGATTGCCATGATGCTGACCTCGATGATGACGCCGGTGATGGTGCGTCGTCTGGCGGTCCTGGGCTTCCTTGTGACATTCGTGGCGCTGATGTTCCTGCCGTTTTTCGGCACCGATTTCGGCAAGGGCGCGACCCGGTGGTTTTCGCTCGGCTTCGCCAGCGTGCAGCCTTCGGAATTTCTCAAACCGGGTTTTGTCGTCGTCGCCGCATGGATGATGGCCGCAGGGCAGGATCTCAACGGCCCTCCGGGGCGGATGTGGTCCTTTGTGCTTTGCATAAGCATCGTGCTGATGCTGGCCTTGCAGCCCGACTTTGGTCAGGCCTGTCTGGTGCTGTTCAGCTGGGGCGTGATGTATTTTGTCGCTGGTGCGCCGATGCTGCTGTTGGTGGGCATGGCGGGCATGGTGGTGTTTGCAGGTTCGGTTGCCTATTCCAACTCCGAACACTTCGCACGCCGGATTGACGGATTTCTCAGCCCCGATGTCGATCCGACCACGCAGCTGGGTTATGCCACCAACGCGATCCGCGAAGGTGGCCTGTTTGGTGTCGGCGTCGGCGAGGGCGAAGTGAAATGGTCGCTGCCCGACGCGCATACCGACTTTATCATCGCGGTGGCCGCCGAAGAATATGGCCTGATCCTCGTGCTGGTGATCATAACGCTGTACACCACCGTCGTCGTGCGGTCGCTGCTGCGGCTGGTGCGCGAGCGTGACCCGTTCATCCGTCTGGCGGGCACCGGGCTTGCGTGCAGCTTTGGCGTTCAGGCGATGATCAACATGGGCGTGGCCGTGCGGTTGCTGCCCGCCAAGGGGATGACATTGCCCTTTGTCAGCTATGGCGGATCGTCGGTGATTGCCTCGGGCATCGCGCTGGGGATGCTGCTGGCCTTTACCCGCAACCGCCCCCAAGGCGAGATCAGCGATCTGCTGGGACGGAGCCGCGGCCGATGAAACAGCCGCTGTTGATGATTGCAGCCGGTGGCACGGGCGGACACATGTTCCCCGCGCAGGCGCTGGCAGAAGAGATGTTGCGCCGTGGCTGGCGGGTCAAGCTGTCAACAGATGCGCGCGGCGCGCGCTACACCGGTGGCTTTCCCCACTCCACCCAGATCGAACAGATCAGCAGCGCCACCTTTGCGCGCGGCGGCGTGCTTGCCAAGGCGCTGGTGCCGTTTCGCATTGCAGGCGGCATCGTCGGCGCGATCATCAGGATGCTGCGCGACAAGCCGGACGCGGTCGTGGGCTTTGGCGGCTATCCGTCGATCCCTGCAATGTCGGCGGCGACGGTTCTGCGTATTCCGCGCATGATCCACGAACAGAACGGTGTGCTGGGGCGGGTGAACCAGATTTTCGCCAAACGTGTCCACGCGGTCGCCTGCGGCACCTGGCCCACAGTCCTGCCTGACGGCATCGAAGGCTACTATGTCGGCAATCCGGTGCGCCGCGCGGTGCTGGAACGCGCCGAGGCCGGTTACATCGTGCCCGGCGACTACCCGATGGAACTGCTGGTGATCGGCGGCAGCCAGGGCGCGCGTATTCTCAGCGACGTGGTGCCGCCCGCCATTGCGCAACTGCCGATGGAGATGGTGCGCAACATCCGTGTCAGCCATCAGGCCCGCAAAGAAGATCTCGAACGTGTCGCCGAATATTACGCGCAATCGGGCGTCGACGCCGATGTGCAGCCGTTCTTTGACGATGTCCCCCGCCGCATGACCGAAGCACAGCTGGTAATCTCGCGCTCTGGTGCGTCGTCCGTGGCCGACATCGGCGTGATCGGCCGCCCGTCGATCCTGATCCCGTACGCTGCCGCCACCGGCGACCACCAGACCGCCAACGCACGCGGGCTGGTCGATGCGGGCGCTGCGATCCTGATCCCCGAAGATGCGCTGACCCCGGATGCCCTCGCGGAACAGATCTACGCTGTGCTGGACAATCCCAGCGGAGCATTGCAAATGGCCTCCGCCGCGCACGGACACGCCAAACCTGCGGCAGCACTTGAACTGGCCGTGATGGTCGAAACGCTTGCCGGCAAGGAGACACAAGAATGAACGCTGCCACAAAACTGCCCGGTGACGTCGGCCCCATCCATTTCGTCGGCATCGGCGGTATCGGCATGTCGGGCATCGCCGAAGTGCTGCTGAACCACGGCTATGTGGTGCAGGGCTCGGACCTGAAGACCTCGAAGATCACCGACCGTCTGCAAGAGCTCGGCGCGCATATCTTCGAAGGTCAGCGCGCCGAAAACATCGCCGATGCGCAGGTGGTCGTCATCTCGTCCGCGATCAAGTCGGGCAATGCCGAACTGGACGCAGCCCGCGCGCGCGGTCTGCCCATCGTGCGCCGCGCCGAGATGCTGGCCGAACTGATGCGGCTGAAATCCAACATCGCCGTCGCGGGCACCCACGGCAAGACCACGACGACCACGATGGTCGCGGCCTTGCTGGACGAGGGCAAGTTCGACCCCACGGTCGTCAACGGCGGCGTCATCCACGCCTATGGCAGCAATGCCCGCAAGGGCGAGGGCGAGTGGATGGTCGTCGAGGCGGACGAAAGCGACGGCACCTTCAACCGGCTGCCCGCAACCATTGCCATCGTCACCAACATCGACCCCGAGCACATGGAGCATTGGGGCACCGAAGAGAACCTGCACAAGGGGTTCCTCGACTTCGTCTCGAACATTCCGTTCTACGGGCTGGCAGTGTGCTGCACCGATGACCCGGATGTGCAAAGTCTTGTGGGCAAGCTGACCGACCGCCGCGTCACCACCTATGGCTTCAACGCGCAGGCCGACGTGCGCGCGATCAATCTGACCTACGAAAACGGCGTCGCCCATTTCGACGTGGTGCTGCGCGCCGAAGACAAGGTGATCGAAGGCTGCACCCTGCCGATGCCCGGCGATCACAACGTCTCGAACGCGCTGTCGGCCATCGCCGTGGCGCGGCATCTGGGCATGAAAAGCGCCGAGATCCGCAAGGCGCTGGCCAACTTCGGCGGCGTCAACCGCCGCTTTACCCGTGTAGGCACAGTGAACGGTGTGACCATCATCGACGACTACGGCCACCATCCGGTCGAGATCGCCGCCGTGCTGCGCGCCGCCCGTCAGGCAACCGAAGGCCGGGTGATCGCCGTGCATCAGCCGCACCGCTATTCGCGTCTGTCGCATCACTTCGACGCATTCTGCACCTGTTTCAACGATGCCGATGTGGTCGGCATTGCCGAGGTCTACGCCGCGGGCGAACAGCCCATACCGGGCGCGTCGCGCGATGATCTGGTGGCCGGTCTGATCCGCAGCGGCCACCGCCATGCCTTTGCCGTTCTGGACGAGGATGATCTGGAACGTCTGGTGCGTGAAAACGCGCGCCCCGGCGACATGGTCGTCTGCCTTGGGGCAGGGACGATCAGCGCCTGGGCCAACGCCTTGCCAAGCCGGTTGCAAAAGGGCGCGGCGTGACGCTGGTATGGATCTCTGCCGCATGGGTCATTGCTGCGGCCCTCGTGGCGATGCTGCCGATGCGACGCCAATATGTACCCGGCGTTGCATTGTTGATTGCGGCCCCGGTTCTGATCGGGATGATCTGGATGCAGGTCGCATGGTGGGCGGGCCTGCTGGCGCTCGCTGCCTTTGTTTCGATGTTTCGCAACCCGCTGCTCTATTTCTACGCACGCCTGAGGGGGCAACGACCGGAGCTTCCTGAATCATGACACTTTCCCTGATATGCGCCTGCCTCTGGGCATTGGCCGCCAACCTGATCGCCATAACCCCCAGCCGCGATTACCACTGGCGCGTCGCCTATGTGCTGATCGCCTTCGGCATCCCGATCCTGGGCTACGTCACCATGCAGAACGGCCCCTGGGTCGGTCTGCTGGTGCTGGCCGCCGGCATGTCGATCCTGCGCTGGCCGGTGATCTATTTCAGCCGCTGGGCGCGCAGCCGGATGCTGGGCGAATGACATTTGTCTCGGCCTTTCTTCCGCCCTTGGTGCTGGGGGCGGTGGCGATGTATCTGGGGCTGTGCGGTTATATTCGCGTCTACCTCTACTATGTGCCGGTGTCGCTGGCGATCATCGCCGCGTTGCTGTGGCTGGCGTTGGGCGTGCCGCCCTATACCACCACCGTGGTGATGGCCTTGCTGGCAATGGGCCTGTTTCTGTGCGCCTGTTTTGGTATGGGGTGGATCATCCACCGCTTTCTGACCCGCAACACCCGAGGGTGACATGACCGATCTTCCGCCCGTCCGGGGCAAGCTGACCCCCAACCGCGCCCTCAGCGATCTGACGTGGCTGCGCGTGGGCGGACCTGCCGACTGGCTGTTCCAGCCTGCGGATGTGGACGATCTGGCGCAGTTTCTGGCAGCCTTGCCCGACGCCATCGAAGTGTTCCCGATGGGCGTCGGCAGCAACCTGATCGTGCGCGATGGCGGCCTGCGTGCCGTGGTGATCCGGCTGGGGCGTGGCTTCAACGGGATCACCGTCGAGGGCTGCACCGTCACCGCAGGGGCGGCAGCGCTCGACGCCCATGTGGCCCGCAAGGCAGCCGATGCGGGCGTTGATCTTACATTCCTGCGCACCATTCCGGGCAGCATCGGCGGCGCCGTGCGGATGAACGCAGGCTGCTACGGCAGCTATACGGCGGATGTGTTCCAATCCGCACGCGCTGTGCTGCGCTCGGGCAAGGTGGTGACACTGACGCGTGAGCAGATGAATTTCGCCTACCGTCAAAGCGATTTGCCAGACGGTGCCGTACTGATCGAGGCGACATTGCGCGGCCCCTCAGGCGATCCGGCAGCACTGCACGACCGCATGACCGCGCAATTGCAGAAACGCGACGAGACCCAGCCCACCAGGGACCGCAGCGCCGGATCGACATTCCGCAACCCTGCCGGGTATTCTTCGACAGGCCGCTCGGATGACGTGCATGATCTCAAGGCGTGGAAGGTGATCGACGACGCAGGGCTTCGCGGGACCACTCTGGGCGGCGCACAAATGAGCCCCAAACATTCCAACTTCATGATCAACACTGGCGACGCCACCGCCGCCG
>JAGXHE010000046.1 GCA_024636445.1 Sulfitobacter sp. | reverse complement strand
GTACACCTGCACGAGACCGGCGATTGCTCTGCCGATGATTTCACATCTGCGGGCGGGCATATTGCCGGCGACCAGATGCACGGCGTGTTGGCCGAAGGTGGCCCGCATCCGGGTGACATGCCCAACATGACGGTTGGCGCCAATGGCGTGTTGAAGGCGGATGCCTTTCTGGACCTGCTGGACATCGACGGCATGATCATGGACGAGGATGGCGCAGCGTTCATCGTGCACGCGGATGCCGATGATTATACGTCGCAGCCGTCCGGCGATGCCGGATCACGCATTGCCTGCGGTGTGTTCGCGCCTGCTGGCTGAGCCACGAGACACGCGGCTGGATGTTGCGCGTCATGAACAGGCTTGAGGGGTCGAGGCTGTAGTCGCCGAAAGGCGGGCAGGTCTCGAACCCCTGGGCCTCGTAGAGCTGGGCCGTGTAGAGCGCGCGGGCGGGGGCGAAGAGCTCGGTCGTTCCGGTCTCTAGGCTGAGACGGTGCAGGCCCTTGCTTTGGGCCAGTTAGATCATGCTGCGCAGGATCGCACGCGCGACGCCCTTGCCGCGGGCCCCGGCTGCGGTGTGCATTGATTTCAACTCGCCGTGGCGTGCATTGAGTGGCTTGAGCGCCCCGATCCCTGAAACTCGCCCTAACGTGTCTCTATTCTGCCTCGGACACGGCCAGTTGCGCCATCTGCAAGATCGCGTCCCGGCTGTCTGCGACGGCGATAAAGCGGCCGTTGTGGCAGAATTTGGCACCTTTGATGCCGCAGGCCTGTTCGAGTGCCGCATCCGTCAGCCCTGCCCATGCGGCGGGCAGATCGGCGCGGTTGTCAAACGTGTCGTCGCCGATGCGGATGGTGGTCAGCGCCCAGTCGGTGCCGCGCGGGTGGACGACGAACAGCAGGTGATCGGCGCCAGCCTTTTCGACGCCTGCGCGGAACGGCATCCCCATCGGCAATTCCAGAACGCGGTTTTCGCCTGCGGCCTCGATTGCGGCCAGCACCATCGCCTCGGCGCGGTGTTTCGCGGCGCGGCGGTTGACCTGCGCCTCGACGAAGGCGCGCGCCACGGGAAGGGCCGCCATGAAGGCGCGGTCGTCGGCGTCGTCTGTCGGATCGTCAAAGGCGGGCTTGAGGGTTTCGAGCAGCACCGGCAGCGTCATCGCGGCGAAGATCGGCCCGGCCTCGGAGGCGTTCACCGCACCGTTGTCCAGCAGGTCGACCGGCAGCACAAAGCCACGGTCGAAGGAGGCGTGGATCAGGTCGATATCGCGCGCGGGCACGCCCATCGCCGTCAGGTAGTCGCGGCCATACTGCGCCCAGATCAGCCCGAAAGAGCTGTAGGGCTGGCCATCGTCGCGCAGGGGATTGGGGCGCTGGTGGTGGTCGAAGATTTGCGCGGAGGCATCGAACTGCCCGCCGACGTCGTAGATGATGCGGTCGGAGGCGGGCGTGATCCAGCCCTTGTCGCGGCTGCGGATGAGTTCGGCGTCAGGGAACAGGCGCGTCAGGATCGCCGACGACAAAAGTTCGTCGGCGTGAAAGCCGCCCGAATGGGTCACGAGGTGGGTGATGGTCATGGCTGGCCTTGGATAGGGGGCGACCCCTTGGGCTGCCGTTTCTGGGGCTGCGGTCGCGCGGCAGTGATGCAGGCGCACGTCTTGGGCAATCTGCCGAAGCGTCTGTTCGAAGTTGCGCCAGCCTGCTGCCTAGTGTGTCCACACACCGCGACGGTTGGTGGCGAAGTTGTCGCCGTAGCCGCCGGGGCGGATGTTGACCTTGCGCTTGTTGGGGTCCTGGACCACGGCGTCGATGCCGTTTTCGCGGGCGTAGTCTTCGGCCTGTTCGCGGGTGTCGAATTGCAGGCGGACCTGGGCCTGGGTGTCGTCGGAGGAGGTCCAGCCCATCAGCGGATCGACCGTGCGCGCGGTGGTGGGGATGAATTCCAGCACCCAGCCCTTGGTGCGCGCATTGCCCGAGGACATGGCGGTTTTGGCGGGTTGGAAGATTCGTGCGCGCATGGACAGGCTCCTGTTATGACGTGTTGATATATCGGCAATTTTGCCGCGTGGGGCAAGATGCGTTTTGACGCGGGCCGCGTGCGGGTGCCGGGTGCCGGGTGTGCCATTGCCCCAAGGCCATCGAGAGGCCGTGCGCGTTGACCGATGGTGCCTTAAAGGCGTTAACGTGGTGTTAACCATTTTATCAAAGGTCAAAAATTATGAAATACCTGTCAGTCTTTACGTTCTGCGCCGCATCGGCTTTTTGCACACCGGTCCTGGCTGGACCACAAAACGCTCTGCTTGTCCGTGCCGACCAGACTGTTATCGCCCACAGCGGTGGCTGCCGGAAATCATCGCCTCCGGGTCAATGTTGTCATGGCGGGTCTCAGCCTGTTCACTGCCACTGATCCGCTAGACGATACCGGCGACGACACTCGCGACGGGCCGTAAGCCAGTCTTGGCACCTGACTGCTGACAAATTCTGGCAGCAATGCCGCGTCACCCCCTTGCGCCGCGCGTGAAACGGCCCAAGTTGGGGGATGAAAGCGAGACTGCCATGCCCTACGCCCACTCCGACTCTTCTGCGCCGGTGCTGTCGAACCCTGCGCCGGACGTAAGAAGCCGCCCCAAGCTTGAGGGCGGCAAGCGGTTTACCATGCACACCGAGTTCACGGCCGCAGGCGACCAGCCCAAGGCGATTGCCGAGCTGACCGAAGGGGTGAACGCGGGCGAGCGCGATCAGGTGCTGCTGGGCGCGACCGGCACGGGCAAGACGTTTACGATGGCGCGGGTGATCGAGGAAACCCAGCGCCCGGCGATCATTCTGGCCCCGAACAAGACGCTGGCGGCGCAGCTTTACGGTGAGTTCAAGGGGTTCTTTCCCGAGAACGCAGTCGAGTATTTCGTCAGCTATTACGACTATTACCAGCCCGAAGCCTATGTGGCGCGGTCGGACACGTTCATCGAAAAAGAGAGCCAGATCAACGAGCAGATCGACCGCATGCGCCACTCGGCCACGCGGGCGCTGTTGGAGCGGGACGATGTGATCATCGTGGCGTCGGTGTCGTGCATCTATGGTATCGGGTCGGTCGAAACCTATGGTGCTATGACGCAGGATCTGAAGGTCGGCCAGATGTACGACCAGCGGCAGGTGATCGCGGATCTGGTGGCCCAGCAGTACAAGCGCAACGATCAGGCGTTCTTTCGCGGGGCATTTCGTGTGCGCGGCGATGCGCTGGAGATCTTTCCCGCGCACCTTGATGACCGCGCCTGGCGGCTGTCGTTCTTTGGCGAGGAACTGGAGAGCATCACCGAGTTCGATCCGCTGACCGGCGAAAAGACCGCGATGATGGACCAGATCAGGGTCTATGCCAACAGCCACTATGTGACGCCGAAACCGGCGATGTCTCAGGCGATCATCGGCATCAAGAAAGAGCTGCGCATGCGGCTGGACCAGTTGGTGGGCGAGGGCAAGCTGCTGGAGGCGCAGCGGCTGGAGCAGCGTACGAACTTTGATCTGGAAATGCTGGAAGCCACGGGCGTGTGCAACGGCATCGAGAACTATTCGCGCTATCTGACGGGGCGCGCGCCGGGCGAGCCGCCCCCCACACTGTTCGAGTTCATCCCCGACAGTGCCATCGTCTTTGCCGACGAAAGCCACGTGAGCGTTCCGCAGATCGGGGGCATGTACAAGGGCGACTTCCGGCGCAAGATGACGCTGGCGGAGCACGGGTTCCGCTTGCCTTCGTGTATGGACAACCGGCCCCTGAAGTTCGAGGAATGGGACGCGATGCGCCCGCAGTCGGTGTTCGTCAGCGCCACACCCGCCGCCTGGGAGATCGAGCAGACCGGCGGCGTGTTCACCGAACAGGTGATCCGCCCAACCGGGCTGGTCGATCCGATGATCGAGATCCGGCCCGTCGAGATGCAGGTCGATGACCTGCTGGACGAGGTGCGCAAGGTGGCCGCCAATGGCATGCGGACGCTGTGCACCACGCTGACCAAACGCATGGCCGAGGACCTGACCGAATACATGCACGAACAGGGCATCCGCGTGCGCTATATGCACAGCGATATCGACACCATCGAACGGATCGAGATCCTGCGTGATTTGCGGCTGGGCGCCTTTGACGTGCTGATCGGGATCAACCTGCTGCGTGAGGGTCTGGATATTCCCGAGTGCGGGCTGGTGGCCATTCTGGACGCTGACAAGGAAGGATTCCTGCGATCCGAGACCTCGTTGATCCAGACCATCGGGCGGGCGGCGCGCAATTCCGAGGGCCGGGTCATCATGTACGCCGACCGCATCACCGGCAGCATGGAACGCGCGATGGGCGAGACTGAGCGTCGCCGCAACAGGCAGATCGCCTACAACACCGAACACGGGATCACGCCTGCGACGGTGAAAAAGAACGTCGAGGATATTCTGGCGGGTCTCTACAAGGGCGACACCGACCAGAGCCGTGTCACTGCCAAGATCGACAAGGGTCTGGCGGGCGGCAATCTTCAGGCGGTTCTGGACGGTCTGCGCACCGACATGCGCAAGGCCGCCGAGAACCTGGAGTTCGAAGAGGCGGCGCGTCTGCGCGACGAGGTCAAACGGCTGGAAGCGGTCGATCTGGTGGTGGCCGACGATCCGATGGCACGGCAATACGCGGTCGAAAAGGCCGTGGGCGATGCGCAGAAGGCATCGGGGCGCAGTACGGGCGGACGCGGCGGTATGCGCGGCGGCAAATCGCGGTATGGGGGGAAGCGGTAGGGGTCTGCCTCTGCTTTGGCCTACCCCTGAAACCCCGTTTCCAGCACCACGGGGACGACGATGTCTTCCTCGTCGGTCAGGTGGCGTTCCAGCAGGGTGCCGAAACCTGTCAGGGTGTCGCGGAAGGTGCCGATCTCGCCACCCTGAAGCACCGCGTTGGCGCCGTTGGCCATGCCGTGCAGCAGGCCGTCCATCGCCAGATGGTCGCTTTCCAGCAGGTCGAAGGCGCGTTCGATGCGGCTGTCGAGCCGGATCAGTTGCGGGAAGTAATGCGCGTCTTCGATGTGGTGGTGGCCATGCAATTCGTTCAGCAGCGATCCGGCGTAATGCGACAGGCGCGGGGCGTAGTCGTTGAAGGCGATGTTGCGGTCCATCAGCTGTTCGGCGTCGGTGTTCAGCAGCCCGATCAACTGGCGGAACATCATGTGCCGCTGCATCCAGAACTGGATCATCTGGTTGAAATTGTCGTGCTTTTCCCACGTGCCACGCGGATAGGCATCGGCCAGCACGCGCAGGCTGTCGGGAAGGCCGTCGCGCTGATCCAGCGCCAGAGGATTTGCGGGTTTTATCATGGTGGCAACCTATCACGCGGCACCCGGACGCTCAACGTGCGCCTTTGCACTGTCACTCTGCACAGGTGCAAACCGGATGGCATGAAAAAGGCCCCCTGCGTGCTGCAAGGGGCCAGGAACTCGTTACTGAACTTTGCAACAAACATCCGTTCGATGCGGGTTGCTCTTATTCCGAAGGCGGTGTGACCGTGACGTCGGGGACGGTCACTGTGGTTTCTTCCGTCGTCACATCCACATCCGGCAGGGTCACGGTTTGCTCTTCGGAGGTCACGTCGACCGACCCTACCTCTGCGTCATATTCGGGCAGGTTGCCCTCTGCTGTCTGGTCGATATCGATCATGTAAATGCCTGCGGCAATCACGACAACTGCGAGGACGGCGAGGGCGATCTTGGCTCCGGTACTCATGATGGTCTCCTGTGAAAACTCTTCAAAATCCTGTGTTTGTGGTCACCTAACCACGTCAGCGGCGGGTTGGTTCCAAGAAAGTTTCGGGAATTCCGAACTGTCGGCATCGCGCAAGTGCGAGGTCATGTTTGGTAACCCCCTGTTAACCATGTTCCGCTCAAGTGGAGGTCCAGTCCGGGGGGATCGTCATGCGTCTGTGGATCGCCATTCTTTGCGCAAGTCTATGTGCGGCGCCTGCCGATGCGGGGGCGTGGCTGCGCGAAAAGGGGGAGGGGTTCACCGCCACCTCGACCGGCATGACGGACCAGTTCGACGCCCAGAACGGTTTCTATCTGGAGTACGGGCTGACCGCCAAGACCACCGTCGGGCTGGATATCGACATGAAGCTGACCCCGGCGGGGCAATCGGGCACCGGCCATATCTTTGCCCGCCGCGCCCTGCCCTTTGGCGGCAAAGGTGTCTGGGCCTATCAGATCGGCTTGGGTGTTGCGTTTCAGGAAATCGCGGCCACGCCGCTGGCGAAACTGGGGCTGAGCTATGGCCGGGGCATCACGTTGGGCAAATACGACGGCTGGCTGGCACTGGACAGTGCGGCGCAGTGGGATTTCGGCACATCGGTGCACAGCCTGAAGATCGACACGACCGCGGGTCTGACGTTCAGTGATCGCAGCAAGGCGATGATGCAGATGTTCTGGACGGTGGACAGTCTGGGCGGCACCAGCACCACGCTGTCGCCGTCCTATGTCTTTACTCCGAAAAGCGGCAAGTTCAGCTATGTGGTCGGGGTCGAGGCCACGCGCAGCAGCGTCGCCAGCTACGGGATCAAGCTGGGATTGTGGAGCGATTTCTAGAGCCCGGACAGCACAGGGCCCGCACCGGAATGGGTGCGGGCCCTGAACGTTGGAACGGCGTAAACTGCTTAGTTGTCCAGTCGGACATTCAGGTTCACAGTGCCCTTCACCGGCTGAGCCCAACCCAGATGTACCTGATCGCGGTTCGGGCCTTCTTCGGGCTTGGTGTAGGGCATATCGTACTGGATCACGTTGTTGTCGTTGCGCACCGGACCGTGCGCCGTGAGGCTTGTGACCTGTCGCGCCCAGCCGCCGAAGGGCAACTCGCCCTTGGTGTCGATCACCCATGTCTGCGATGTGCTGGCTTCGCCGTGGCGCAGGCGCAGGGGATTGGACACGGAGGTATTGATGCCGTGGAAGGAATTGCCGTGAAACTCGATGTCCTTGAACCGTGCGCGGTCCAGATCGGCAAAGGAGGTGTCCACCCGTTCGACCCTGTCGATGTTGCCGCTGATCGACCGGAACTTGTTGCCGGTGATCGACACACCCGACAGGAAGTGCCCCACCCCGTGCGGTTTCACCACGATGTAGCTGAACCACGGAGCGACGCCGCCCGACAGGAAGGTGTTGCCGGTGATCCTCATGGCGCTGAACGAAAACTCGGAATTGAATTCGGGCGCCTGATCGTGTTCGTTGGTCCATTCGATAAAGCAATTGTCGATGTAATTGGCCGAGATGACGCCCGAGCTGTGCGGTTTCGCCATCACCAGCCCGGCGCTGCGCACGCCGCCGTTGACCGTGTCGCCCTGAAAGAAGTGGTTGCCGATGATGATCGACGATCCGCCGCCGATCACCGCCCAATGGCGGAACTTGGTCGCGCGGTTGTTGCGGATCTTGACGTCGTTGGCGTTGATGTTGAAGCCGATCGAGACGCGGTCGGACACGTCTGCGCCATCCTCGGAGGACAGGAACTGGCAGCGGTCGATGATCATGCCCTGACAGCCGCCGCCGTGCGAGGTGATGCCGCGATCCTTGGGGCGCGAGATATAGCAATCCTGCACCGTGAAGATCAGCCCGGATTCGGCCAGCAGGATGCCCGAGCAGACGTTGTTGCACTGAAATTCGATCCCATCGAGACCGAACTTGGACAGGCTGGAAAAGCCGCTGAAATCCAGCAGGTAACGGAACCTCTTGAAGGTGAAGTTCTGCGTGCCGTCGGCGTCGTAGAGCGGTGCGGACAGGGTGATGCGTTGTTGGGCGACGTTCTTGGAGCGCACGTAGACCTCGCGGCCGACGCCGTTGCCGGTGATCAGGCTGCCGACCTCGATGTTGGCGACGTTCACCACATTGTCGAGACGGGTGGCGTTGTCGGGGTCATATGTGGCCTGCGAGGTGGTTGTCTGCGTGGCCCATGCGGCTGTGCCCGAAGCCTCGAACTGACCGTTGCGGATGATGCGGCGGGTGGCATAGCTGGTCTTGCTGGGGACGGTTGCGATCATGTCGATGGGTTCCGTCACGGTGATCTTGCGCCCGCCCATGTCGAGCGATTCATGGTCGGCGTTGTTCAGAAGCGCCTGAAACGCCTTTTTGAACGCTTCTTCCTCGTTCTCGAACGCGTCGATATAGGCGGGCAGGTGGAAATCGCGGCGCAGCAGCAGAACTGCGTCTGTCGGCATCGACACCGTGCCTTCGAACGTCACGTGGGTGTCGAAGGTGATGTCGCTGTTCAGCCGGTAGACGCCTGCGGGGATCAGCACATGCCGCCCCGCCGCCGCCGCGTTGGCCGCATCGAAGGCGGCGCTGTCGTCGGTCACACCGTCGCCCACCGCGCCGTAGTCGCGCACGTCGATCTGCGCCAGCATATCGCGCAGAAAGACCGACGTGACGTCCTCGATCACGATATCGTCGATGCGCACCACGCCACCGTTGGGGCCCGTGAGGTCCAGTCCGAAGTGGCCGTAGATCGCCTGTGTTCCCCAGACCATGTCGACGCCGGTGCGGTCGCCCGTGCCGATGATCGCGCTGACCTCGACGATGGTGCCGTAGCTGGTCAGGGTCGTGGCCTGCCCGGTCTGCACCACGCCTGCGACGTTGGCCCCCCCTGCGGCTGCGGCGTAGCCTGCGATGCGGACGGACGGCAGGTTGCCACTGATGGCTTTGACCCGTGCGGTGACGCGCAGATAGCAGCCGGGCAGCATCGGGGTTTCGCCCATGTAGCGCAGTTTGGTGGTGCTGGCGTTTTTCTGAACCTCAAGACATCCGGCAAAGTCCTGATCGGCGGGCACGAAGGCCGCGTTGGCGGCACTTGCGTAGGTGTCCGACCCCGGCGTGCCGTCGCCGCTGGAATAGACATTCAACCCGTTTGCGAACGGTGGCGGCATCAGCAGTATGCCGTCGGTTATTGCCTTGTTCATGTGTTTCACCCTTTCCCGCGGCGCGGCAAAGGGCCCCGAACGGCCCCGTGCAATCGCCGGTGTTGACCTGACAGGGGCGACGCCACCCGTTCCGGGGGCAGGATGTAACGGCACGAAGTTAACGGTGCTTCACAGCACCGTCACGGTGGTCGGGGCTGAAAATCTGCGATCAGACGGCGACGGCGCTGCTGTCAAGCAGGGTCACACCGTTGATTTTCCAGCCTTCGTCGGTCTGCAGCATCCGGTAGTCCAGCACATGCACACCGCCCTTCTGGTCGGTGATCAGCACCTTTTGCCAGATCGCGCCGTCTTCGTTGCGCTGTTCCAGATATTCCACCTGAGCGGGACGCCAGACCATCGGATAGCCTTGGGTGACCATCTGGCGGAAGTTCTCGGAGGTGCGGAACATGCTTTGCAGCGACGGGCTGGCATAATCAAAGGCCTGATCGAAGTCGTCGGCCTGAAAGGCCTCGATCTGGCTGTTGATCGTATCTTCGATAGCTGCATCCTGCGCCTGCGCGGGCAGCGCGAGGGTCAGGGACAGAGTTAGGGACAGCGTTAGGGCGAACAGCGCGGACAGGAAAAATCGTGACATGGTATACCTCTTTGTGAAAGAGAGGTAACCTAGCGTAAATTTGTCGGACGGCAAAACACGGGCCGGTGAGATCCTGCCCGTGTTTCTTTGAAGCCCTCAGGAGACCAGTTCGCCCGCCAGTGCGCGGTCGATCAGCGCGACGGTTTCATCGACGCCGTAGAGCGCGATAAAGCCGCCGAAACGCGGGCCCTGGCTCGCACCGAGCAGCACCTCGTAGA
Organism: Sulfitobacter sp.; assembly: GCA_024636445.1. GTDB lineage: Bacteria > Pseudomonadota > Alphaproteobacteria > Rhodobacterales > Rhodobacteraceae > Pseudosulfitobacter. Next base: position 22,281 of record JAGXHE010000046.1, on the reverse strand, counting down.
GCGCGGAGAACCATGCCTTGAGCGGATCGAACCGGTCGCGGCCCACGGCGTAGACGATGGATTGCAGCGCCTCGTCGTCGCGTGCACCGTCATAGGCGCTCAGTTCGTCGCGCAGCGCTTCGAGGGCTTCGCGCTCAAGATCGGTGGGCAGGCGGAAGGTCCGCTTGGGTTTGACGAAGTCGTTGAAATAGCGCACGGCAAAGCCCGCCGCCTGATCCATGTCGGGGTTGCTTTGCGGTGTCGCATCGGGGGCGTAGCGCTGGATGAACCCCCAAAGCTGGTCCTTGTCTTCGGCCTGCGAGACCGAGGCGAGGTTCAGCAGCATCGAGAACGGCACCAGCATTTTCGACGTCGGAACATCGCCGCCGTGGATGTGCCAGACGGGGTTGTTCAGCCGCGCGGTGTCGTCCTGACCTGCGTAGGCGCGCAATTGCTGGTGGTATTCGTCCACGGCCTTGGGGATCACGTCGAAGTGCATCCGCTTGGCGGTTTTGGGCTTTTGATACATGAAATACGACAGGCTTTCGGCGCTGGCATAGGTCAGCCAATCGTCGATGCTGACGCCGTTGCCGGAGGACTTCGAGATCTTCTGGCCGTTCTCGTCGAGGAACAATTCGTAGGTGAAGTGTTCGGGTGGCTTCCAGCCCAGAATACGGCAGATGCTGTCGTAGATCGGCGTGTTGGTGCTGTGGTCCTTGCCGTACATCTCGAAGTCGACCTCGAGTGCGGCCCAGCGCGCGCCGAAATCGGGTTTCCACTGCAATTTCACATTGCCGCCGGTCAGCGGCAGGGTCATTTCGGTGCCGTCCATATCGTCGAAGGTGATCGTGCCGTCGGCTGCGTTCACCTCTTTCATCGGCACATACAGGACGCGCCCGGTGTCGGGGTGGATGGGCAGGAAGATCGAATAGGTCTTGCTGCGCTCTTCGCGCAGGCTTTTGAGCATGACCTCCATGATCTCGTCATATTTTTCGGCGGCGCGCAGCAGCACTTCGTCGAACTGGCCCGAAGCGTAGAATTCGGTGGCCGAGATGAACTCGTAGTCAAAGCCGAAGGTGTCGAGGAACCGGCGCAGCATCGCGTTGTTGTGGTGGCCGAAGCTTTCGAATTTCTCGAAGGGGTCCGGCACCGATGTCAGCGGCTTTTGCAGATATTCCTGCAAGGCGTCGGGGTTGGGCACGTTGCCGGGCACCTTGCGCATGCCGTCCAGATCGTCGGAAAAGCAGATCAGACGCGTCGGGATGTCGCTGATTTCCTGAAAGGCGCGGCGGATCATCGTGGTGCGCGCCACCTCGCCGAAGGTGCCGATATGCGGCAGGCCGCTGGGGCCATAGCCGGTCTCGAACAGCACGTAACCCTTTTCGGGGGGTGCCTTTTCATAGCGTTTGAGGATGCGGCGGGCCTCTTCGAAAGGCCACGCTTTGCTGGTCATGCCAGCTTCCGTCATTTTCGCCATGATCTTGGCCATGTTACTTATCCTTAACATCGAACGCGCATTACCGCGCAGTACCGCCGCTACCTATTGTGCAAAGGGGTGCGCGTCAATATTCTGCACCTGCAACACGCTGACCAAAGGACGGTGCCCCGTGCCCCAAGACACCCAGACGTCGATGACCGAGCAGGATGCGCTGGTCGCTGTCATGATCGCCGTTTCCGCATCGGATTCCGAGATGGAAACCACCGAGCTGCTCAAGATCAACACCGCCATCAACACATTGCCGGTGTTTGCAGGCTATGACACCGACCGTCTGGCGACAGTAAGTCAGGTGGTGTTCGATCTGTTCGACCAGGAGGACGGGCTGGATGCGCTGTTTGGACTGGTGCGCGCGGCATTGCCCGAGCGCCTGTTCGAGACCGCCTATGCGCTGGCCTGCGATGTGGCCGCGTCGAATGCGCATCTGAACGAAAGCGAGCTGCGTCTGCTTGAGGAAATCCGCTACGAGCTGAACCTTGACCGTCTGCACGCGGCCGCCATCGAACGCGGCGCGCGTGCGCGTCACGTCAAGCTGTAGCTTAACTGCTGTAAAGCGCGCCCCAGCGTTCTATCAGCTCTTGCTGCATGTTCTTGGCGCGTCCGTTGTACCAGCGCGCACCCTCCGGGCGTTCGCGCTGCGCTCTGGTCAGTTCGGCGCGGCGGTCCTCGTCGGCGGCAAAGATGGCAAAGGCCATGACCGTGCCGTCCTTTGCCGAAATATACCCCGCCAGTCCCGACACGAAATTCAGCGTGCCGGTCTTGGCCTGAACCGTGACCGGCCCCGACGAGATCGGCCGCCCCTTGACGTCGCGCAGCGGAATTATCTTTAGCAGCGGGCGCAGGTTATCGTCGCCGTAGACCTTGACCAGCGCCTCGACCATGCCGTCTGCCGTTACCCGGCTGTCTTCGCTCAGACCCGAATGATCCACCAAACCCAGGCCCTCAACGCCCAATGTCTGACGCGCCCAGTCGTTCATGGCGGCTGCGGATTGCTTCAACGTCTGGGGAGCGACACCGCGTTTGACGGTTGCGGCCAGTCCGACCATCTCGGCGGTCAGGTTCGTGGAATAGAGCAGCATGTCCTTGACCAGAGCACGCAGATCATCGCTGAAATGACGCGCCAGCACCTGCCCCGATGGCAGCGCAGAGGTCACTTTGGCCGCAGGCACGACGATGCCCTGAGACCGCAGCATGGTATGGAATACGTCGCCTGCGTAGAGCGCGGGCTTGCGCACCGGCAGCCAGCGCGCACCGCCCGTGCCCAGCGCGCCCCGCGCCACGGTCCAGTCGTCGCGCCCGTTGGTGTCGGCATAGGTGTAGACGGGCCCGGACCGGTCCGCGATGCGCATCTGTGCGACGATCACGTCGGGCCGGTATTTGTTCGACCGCGCGTCCATCGTCACCGCATAGTCAGCGCCGTTGCGTTTCCATTCGAAATGCACCCGGTTGTAGTTCAGCGCGATGCCCGAGACGGCAGGGCTGTAGCCCACATGCGCCGGTTGGTCCGGGTCGATCGTGGTGACGTTGGCGGGTCCGCCATCGTAGATCACCAGACCGCCGCGCACTTCGCGGATGCCCGCCGCCTTGACGTTCGCGGCCAATGTGGCCAGCGCATTGGTATCAAGGCTGGGATCGCCGCCGCCCAGCAGAACCAGATCGCCCGAGACGATGCCGTCGGTCACGGTGCCGGTCGCCACCACCTGCGTCTCGAACCGGTGATCGCCGCCCAGCACGTCCAGCGCGTAAAGCGCGGTGATCGCCTTGGCCGTGCTGGCAGGCGGCGTGCCGGTTTGGGGGTTCATCCCCTCGAGACGCAGGCCGGTTTTAGCATCGGCCACGGAGTAGCATACCTGCCCGCCCAGCTTGGCGTCGGCCACGATGACTTCGGGGCCAGCGACCGCTTTTTTGCGAAAGGCTTGGCCGCGCAAACGCGGAAGCAGGGAGGTCTTGGGCGCATCGGCAACGGCCCCTGTGGCAAGGGTCGCCGCAGTTGCGGACAGAAAGAAGCGTCTGGATATCTGGTGGGCCATAGGAGGCAGAATAACCTTGGAGCGAAGCGATGGACAAGCCGCAATCCGAGGGTTTCCGGTAACAGAACCGTGGTCCATTCCCAACCCCCTGCCCGCGTGGTAGCAGCCCGTCATGCACCGCGCCGCCTTGATCATGTTTGTCGCCATGTCGTTGATCCCGCTGGGAGACAGCGCGGGCAAACTGCTGACGTCGACCTACGGCGCATCGCCCCTGTGGGTCGCGTCGTCGCGGTTTTTCCTTGCGGCCGTGATGATCGCGCCCTTTGCGCCGCGCAGCGCCTTTGGCTTGCTGCGCAACTGGCGGATCTGGCTGCGGGCGCTGATACTGGCGGCGGGCATCACCTGTATCCAGATGGCGCTGCGGACCGAAGCCGTGGCGGATGTCTTTGCCGCATTCTTTATCGGCCCGCTGATCAGCTTTGCGCTGGGGGCGCTGGTGCTGCGTGAACGGGTCACCGGGCTGCGCGTGGCGCTGATCGTGCTGGGCTTTGTCGGCGTGCTGATCGTGGTGCGCCCCGGATTTGGCGGTGGTGCCGGGCTGATCTGGGCGGTGGCTGCGGGAACCTTCTACGGCATGTTTCTGACCGCCTCGCGCTGGCTGGCTGGCCTTGGATCGCCTGTGGCACTGGCGTTCACGCAGTTTGCGATTGCGGCACTGGCATTGCTGCCGTTCGGGCTGGCCAATCTGCCGCCCGCCACGGCGACGGTTGCGGGTCTGACCCTGCTGAGCGCTGCGGGGTCGATGCTGGGCAATCTGCTGCTGCTCTATGCCAACCGGATCGCACCGGCGACCAAGCTGGCACCGCTGGTCTATTTTCAACTGCTGGCGGCTGTCGGGCTGGGCTGGGCGATTTTCGGCGCGCTGCCCGATGCGCTGACGTGGGTCGGGCTGGCGCTGATCGTGGGCGCTGGCGTGGTGTCGGCCCGCCTACGCCGCTGAGTTAAGCCGCTGACCAGCCGCCCGCCGCGCGGATCGCGCTGGACGAGTGCGCCACCATCGGCACGTTGACGAAACACCACGCGGGCGCGTCTGCCTGCCCGAGTTGATGCGAATGACGCCCTGCAATGCGGTAGGGCGCAAACAGCCGCGCCGCCGGGCTCATCCGTGCCGAGATCCGGTCGCCCGGACGGGCAAGCACCCCGATGGGCACGTTGGCCACGATCCAGCGCCAGTCCTGCCAGAGATGCAGTTGCGCCAGATTGTCCGCCCCCATCAGCCAGACAAAGCGCACGTTGTGGTAGCGCGCCTGCAATGCCTTGAGCGTTTCCGCCGTGTAGCGCGTGCCAAGCTGCGCCTCGATGTCGGTGACTGTCACACGCGGGTGCTGCATCAGGTGCTGCGCCTGCGCCATACGTTTTGCCAGCGGCGCGGGGCCCTTGGATTTCAGCGGGTTGCCGGGGCTGACCAGCCACCACACCGCGTCGAGACCGAACCGTTTGAGCGCCTCGCGGGTGATATGCACATGCCCCGCGTGGGCCGGATCGAAAGATCCGCCCAGAAGACCGATGGTCTGACCGGGTCCGGCAAAGGGGCGCGCGCTGTTCATCACCGCTTGTTGCCCCAGAGTGCGGCGTCAATCAACCACGTGCACCCTGTCACCGACAAATCTGCCATCAAGTGCACCAGGCGCCCCGCTGAATCGCTCAAAAACCATTAACGCTTCCCTTATAAATTGCATTACCCTGCGTTCACGCATTTGACGCAAGGACCTTTTTCAATGACCCCGATAGATTTTCTGCAATCCATTCTCAAGCTCAACCGCGCGGGCACGATCCTGATCATGACCGGCCTTGGTGTGGTCGCCGCAGGGGCCGTTGCGGTCAGCTGGATCGGGGGCGGCCAGAACGTGATCACGCTGGCGGTCTATATCCTCGGGTTCGGACTGGTCGCGACGGTGCTGACCTTTGTGGTGTCCAATCCCCTGATGAAGACGGTGATGGGCTGGATGTTCGTGGCGGTGCTGGGCCTGATTCTGTTCTGCGCCTTTGACAGTGTCATACAGATGACCGGGCGCACGCCCTCGCCGCCGTGCTGGCGCACGATCTTCGAGGAGCCGCCGCATGTGTGCAAGGCGCGCTTTGAGGCCGGGGAAAAGGGCAACAGCTTTTCGGTGACGTCGAACACGCCCGAAGCGGTCGAGACGCCCGTCTTGCCACCTGTCGCGGTCGACGGCATGCCGCCGCCCGAGGAACCCGTGATCGTGGCCGGAAGCGGGACGGAACCGCCCTTGATCTACATGCAGTTCACGCCCCCCGTCACCCGTGACACATCGAAAGATATCGCTGCGGATCTTGCCGACAGCGGGTGGAACATCGCGGGCGCGGATCAGGGCGGCGAAGAAGTGTCGCGCGGGCCGTCGAAAACCCAGATCAGATATTACAGCGCCGACTATGCCGAAAACGCCAAATGGCTGGCCCGCGACCTGTCGGCGCGACTGGACGGGGCCGATGTTCTGGTCAACGACTTTTCCGAAGCAGGGCTGATCGCACGGCCCAACCTGCTGGAAGTCTGGCTTGCCCCCTGAAAAAAAGGGGCCAGACGGCTGATCGGTGCCCAAGCTGCGCATCAAACCTGTTTGCCAAGTCGCGCGCCGCAGCCTAAGACACCAGCTAAATCCACGCATCGGCAAGGAGCGTCCAATGGCGGCCTATCAGTACGTTTACCACATGTCCGGAGTCTCCAAGGCCTATCCGGGCGGCAAGAAGCTATTCGAAAACATCCACCTGAACTTTCTGCCCGGCGTGAAAATCGGCGTCGTCGGCGTGAACGGTGCGGGTAAATCCACCCTGCTCAAGATCATGGCAGGCATGGACAAGGATTTCACCGGCGAAGCATGGGCGGCCGAGGGCGCGCGTGTGGGGTATCTGCCGCAGGAGCCGAAGCTGGACACATCCCTCAGCGTGCGTGAAAACGTGATGCTGGGTGTCGCGGGCAAAAAGGCCAAGCTGGACCGGTATAACGAATTGGCGATGAACTATTCGGACGAGACCGCCGACGAGATGGCGGCGCTTCAGGATCAGATCGACGCGGAAAACCTGTGGGATCTCGACAGCCAGATCGACGTGTCGATGGAGGCGCTGCGCTGCCCCGCCGACGATGCGCGCATCGAGGATCTGTCGGGCGGTGAAGCCCGCCGTGTCGCGCTGTGCAAGCTGCTGCTGGAAGCGCCCGACATGCTGCTGCTGGACGAACCGACCAACCACCTTGATGCGGAAACGATCGCCTGGCTGCAACAGCACCTGATCAACTACAAGGGCACGATCCTGATCGTCACCCACGACCGGTATTTCCTGGACGACATCACCAGCTGGATTCTGGAACTGGACCGTGGCCGCGGCAACCCATACGAGGGCAACTATTCGGCCTGGCTGGAGCAGAAAGCCAAACGCCTTCAACAGGAATCGCGCGAGGACAAGTCCAAGCAAAAGACGCTGGAACGCGAATTGCAGTGGATGCGGCAGGGGGCCAAGGCGCGTCAGGCCAAGTCCAAGGCGCGGATCAGCTCGTACAACGATCTGCTTGAGACGTCCGAGCGCGAAAAGCTGGCCTATGCCCAGATCGTCATCCCCAACGGCCCGCGTCTGGGCAACAAGGTGATCGACGTCAGCGGCCTGAAGAAACACATGGGCGACAAGCAGTTGATCGACGGGCTGGATTTCTCGCTGCCGCCCGGTGGTATCGTCGGCGTGATCGGCCCCAACGGCGCGGGCAAATCCACCCTGTTCAAGATGCTGACCGGTCAGGAAAAACCCGACGCGGGCGAGATCGAGTTCGGCGACACCGTCGAGCTGTCCTATGTCGACCAGTCGCGCGACGATCTGAACGCAGACGACAACGTCTGGCAGGCGATTTCGGGCGGGGCCGAGTTGATCGCTCTGGGCAACGCCGAGGTGAACAGCCGCGCCTATTGCTCGTCGTTCAACTTCAAGGGCGGCGACCAGCAAAAGAAAGTCGGCCTGCTGTCGGGCGGTGAACGCAACCGGGTCCACATGGCGCGGCTGTTGAAGGAAGGCGGCAACGTGCTGCTGCTGGATGAACCGACCAACGACTTGGACGTCGAAACGCTGCGCGCGCTCGAAGATGCGCTGGTGGATTTCGGCGGCTGTGCCGTGGTCATCAGCCACGACCGTTTCTTCCTTGACCGGATCTGCACGCATATCCTTGCCTTCGAGGGCGAGGCGCATGTGGAATGGTTCGAGGGCAACTTCGAAGACTACGAAGAAGACAAGAAACGCCGTCTGGGCGCCGATGCGCTTGAGCCAAAGCGCCTCAAGCACAAGAAGTTCATGCGCTAAATCAACCGGCAGGGTGCGCTGCGGCGCGCCCTGTTACTATACGTCACGGTATGGGTAACGCGACCCTTGCTCTTGAAATCCATATGGAAACCGACAAGTGTACATATGTCACACGTCGTTTCCAGTTCAGGAGCATGCCATGCATCGCCGTACATTCATTGCCTCAGCCCTTGCCGCCCCCGTGGCGGCCCAACTGGCGACACCGGCGCTTGCGCAAGAGGTCGTTTTTGATCCCACGCCGCAATACGTGAACATCAAGAAGGACTTTCTGCCCGGTCAACTGCTGATCCTGCCGCGCAGCTATTACCTGTATTGGGTGACCGAACCGCGGACCGCCATCCGCTATGGTGTCGGCGTCGGGCGTGCAGGACTGGAGTTTACCGGCGTCGCCACGATCGACGTCAAGAAAGAGTGGCCCACATGGCGGCCCACCGACGAGATGATCGAGCGCGACCCCCAGAATTATGAACGCTTTATCGAGAACGACTATGTGCAACCCGGTGGCCCGTCCAATCCGCTGGGCGCGCGGGCGCTGTACCTGTTCCAGAACGGTGTAGACACGTATTTCCGCATCCACGGCACCACCGAGCCCGAGAGCATCGGAAGATCGGTCAGCAACGGCTGCATACGGATGCTGAACGCACATGCGATTGACCTGTATCAGCGTGTGCCGATTGGCACAAAGGTCACGGTTCTGTAGCGCCGCACATCGGGCAGGCTGGTCCTGCCCATGACGCGTTACAGCACAGCTGACACATTTCAGCTCAGAGTAACAACCTTACAAGGGCCGAAACGGTCTTTCCTTGAGGGCACAAATAAGGTATGATGGATTATGTTACGTTAACGAGTTCAGCCGAAGACACTTGACGTCAATATTTTGCACAAAATTTGCTGGTCGCGCCCAGAAGGGGACGCTTTGTCCGTTATCGATCTTAGCAATTTGCCGTATCCGGGGAACAACCTGCGTTCGTTTCTGGATTCTGTGTGCGAGGAAAACGAGCTGGATTTCGCGGCCTATGCGGGCATGGACCCGATTGCGCAGACCGTGCACGGCTTTGTCAACTATCCCGACGAGTGGCAGACACGGTACGTCAATGAAGGGTTTCAGCACCGCGACCCTGCGTTGCTGTTGGCCAGCCGCAGCATTGCACCCGTCGACTGGCAGCGTCTGCGCGGTGAAACTACATTTCGGGACATTTTCCGGGCAGCCAGCGATCACGGGATTTCGGAACAGGGGCTGACCGTTCCTGTACGTGGCCCTTATGGCGACGTGGGCCTGTTCAGCGTGACGCGCAACTGTTCCGACCGGGAATGGGGGCTGCTGAAAACCAAGATACTCGGCGGGTTGCAAACTGCCGCCGTGCACCTGCATGACAATGTGATCCAGTCTCATTCCTTGACCCGCAAGCTGACGCACCCTAGCCTGTCAGCGCGTGAACTGGAGATTCTGCAATGGATCGCCGCCGGCAAAAGCCAGCAGGACGTGGGCGACATCCTTTCGATCTCGAACAGGACGGTCGAAGTTCACCTGCGATCCGGGCGTTCAAAGCTTGGCGCATTGACCACGCCGCAGGCGGTTGGCCGCGCAATCGGGCTTGGTCTTGTACATCCCAGCTGACGTCAACTCCCAATAGCGCACACTACGGGATTTCCCGTATAGCGGTCTCGCCCTAAAAACATGATGATCTCCCTAGAAATGCAGTAGCGGAGAAAATCATGATCATCGTAATCGACGGCCTTAACCGGCATCGCTACACCCGCCTCCTCGACGAGATGTTCGCATTGCGTGCAAGGGTATTCGGACAGCGACTGGGCTGGGATGTAGACATTATCGACGGCAAGGAAGTCGACCAGTTCGATGCACTTGATCCGGCTTATGTTATCGGACTGAACGACACGGGGCATGTCGTGTCGTGCGTGCGGGCCTTGCAGACCACGGGGCCGCACATGCTGTCCGACGTGTTCCACGACATCCTTGACGGAGAGCCGCCCCTGCGCAGTGCGACGCTGTGGGAATCAACGCGGTTCTGCGTCGACACCGACATTCTGGAGCGCGGCAACACCCGCAACTCGGTCAGCTATGCCACCTGCGAGTTGATGGCGGCATCGCTGGAATATGCCAAGAACTCGGGTATTTCGGACATAATCACGGTGATCGATCCGGTGATGAACCGCGTTCTCAAGCGGTCAGATTGCGCGCCGTACGATTATGTCGGATCGACCAAGCTGATGGGCAAGGTGTCGGCGATGGCGGCGCTGCTGGATTGTTCGGACGCGCGGATCGGCAAGATCCGGGCCTTTGCGGGGATCGAAGGGAACATCTTTGTCTCTGATCAGCGCGCCTATGAGTTGTCGGACGAACACACACCGACGACAGCGGCACCCAAGGTCGAGGCCGTCAGCGCCGATGCCCATGTGCGCCAACTGCTTGAAGAGTATTGCGTCGATCAGATCACCGACGCCGATACGCTTGAAGACATGCGCGCGGCCAAGCGCCTGACAGAAATGCTGGTCGAGGCAGGCATGGTCGACAAAAAGCATGCGTCCGGCACGCACGGATGATGCAGGATTGGCGCCATTGACACATTGAGGTGGCGCCCATTTCTCCCGACCATATCAAACGAAAAAGGGCCAGCGCACCGCGCCGGCCCTTTTGATTTGCGATACGTGCTGGCTTAGTTCAGCGCCTTGTCGGTGATGTCATGGGTCCAGGCACCTTCGGGCTCCTTGGTGATCATGCCACCTTCCATCGTGATCTGGGCGCTGCGGTCAAACGCCGCCTCGTCCAGCGCGCCGTTGCTGCCTTCGGTCAGTTTCGCGATCTCGCCCATCATCCGCTTTTGGTGCTTTTCGGTCTGCGCACCGGTCTGGTCGTTTTCCAGAACGATTTCGGCGGCCTCGTCAGGGTTTTCCTCGGCGTACTTCCAGCCTTTCATCGACGCGCGCACAAAGCGGACCAGCTTGTCCGTCATCTCGGGGTCGGCCAGGTTTTCCTCGGTGGTGTAAAGACCGTCTTCCAGCGTCGAGATGCCTTCGTCCTCGTATTTGAAGACCACCAGATCGTCTGGCGTGAGCCCTGCGTCGATGACCTGCCAATATTCGTTGTAGGTCATGGTCGTTGCGCATTCGACCTGCTTTTGCAGCAGCGGATCGACGTTGAAGTTGATCTTCTGGATCGTCACGCCGCCTTCGGAGCCGTCGGTTTCATAGCCGAGTTTGCCCATCCAGCTGAGCAGCGGGATCTCGTTGCCGAAGAACCATGTGCCCAGCGTGTGGCCGGGGAAATCCTCGGGCGAGTTGATGTTGTGCTCTTTCAGGCAGGTCAGCATCAGGCCGGATTTGGCGAAAGGCTGCGCGATGTTCACGATCGGCGCGCCCTTTTCACGTGCGGCCAGCGCCGAAGGCACCCAGTCGACCATCACGTCGGCACCGCCGCCCAGCAGCACCTGAACCGGAGCGATGTCGGGGCCACCGGGTTTGATCGTGACGTTCAGGTCTTCTTCTTCGTAGTAGCCTTTGTCGAGCGCCACATAGTAGCCTGCAAACTGGGCCTGCGTGACCCATTTGAGTTGCAGCGCGAGATCGTCAGCGGCCATCGCACCCGTGCCTGTCAATGTGCCCATCAGGCCCATCGCGGCGGTTGCCGCTGCAAATGTATACGTCTTCATTTCGTTCACTCCTTGTTGGTCTTGTTGTTGGTTTCTTGGTTTTATTATTTTCATGTCCGACCCCTTTGTGAAGGGTGCCAGAAAGTCACGACGCGTTCCAGCAGTGCTATGCCACCATAAAAGGCAGAACCGACAGTCGCTGCCACGACAATTTCGGCCCAGACCAGATCCAGCGCCAGCTGTCCCACCGAAGTCGAGATGCGAAAGCCCATGCCCTTGATCGGCGAGCCGAAGAACTCGGCCACGATGGCCCCGATCAACGCCAGTGTCGAGGCGATCTTGAGACCGTTGAAGATGAACGGCATCGCCGCAGGCAGGCGCAGTTTCAGCAAGGTCTGCCAATAGCTCGCCGCATAGGTCCGCATCAGGTCACGCTGCATCGCGTCGGTGGATTGCAGCCCCTGCACCGTGTTCACCAGCATCGGAAAGAACACCATGACCACAACCACGGCGGCCTTGGACTGCCAGTCGAACCCGAACCACATCACCAGAATCGGTGCCATGCCGACGATGGGCAGAGCGGCGACAAAGTTGCCAACCGGAAGCAGCCCGCGTTGCAGGAACGGAAACCGGTCAATCACCACCGACAGCAGGAACGCCGCGCCGCAGCCCATGACAAAGCCCGAAAGCGCGCCTTTGATCACCGTCTGCACGAAATCCACCCACAGGATGTCGCGCGACAGCCAGAAGCGTGCGGCGATCTCGGAGGGCGCGGGCAACAGCACGTCGGAAATCTCGAACAGCCGTTCGCCGACTTCCCACATCAGCAAAAGCGTGACGCCGAAGATCACCGGAATGACATAGCCACCCCAGTGCGCTTCGCTGCGCTGTGCGATCAGGGCGTTGACGACCCAGCCGCCAACCCAGATGGCCAGCACCGGCACCAGCCGCAGGTCAAGCGCCGCCGCCATGACGAAGGCCAGCGCCACCAGCGCCCAGCCCATCCAGGAGCCCATCCAGGCGGGCCGTTTGGTTTGCACAGCTGCCGTCATGTCGCCATCCCCATCCGTTTCAGCACGATCCGCTGGATCAGCCCGATCAGCGCAACCATGACGGCGGCCAATGCCGCGGCCATGACCAGCGCGCTCCAGATCTGGATGGTCTGGCCATAGTAGCTGCCCGCCAGCAGGCGCGCCCCCAGTCCCGAAATCGCCCCCGTCGGCAACTCGCCCACGATCGCGCCCACCAGCGATGCGGCCATCGCCACCTTGAGCGAGGTGAACAGATAGGGCATCGACGCAGGCAGACGCAGTTTCCAGAAGGTCTGGGATGCGCTGGCGTGCCATGTGTGCATCTGGTCCAGCTGCATCACCTCGGGGCTGCGCAGCCCTTTGACCATGCCGACGACGACGGGAAAGAACGACAGGTACATGCTGATCACGGCCTTGGGCAGCAGGCCCGATATGCCGACCGCGTTCAGCACCACGATGATCATCGGGGCCAGCGCCAGAATCGGAATGGTCTGCGAGGCGATCACCCATGGCATCACGCTCATGTCCATCACCCGGTTATAGACGATGCCGACCGCCAGCATGATCCCCAGCACCGTGCCCATGCCAAAGCCCATCAGGGTCGCACTCAGCGTGATCCATGCATGGTAGACGAGCGACCGTTTCGAGGTGATGTTCTTCTGAACCGTGGTCTCCCACAGCTCGACCCCCACCTGATGCGGCGCGGGCAGCTTGGGTTTGTCCTGGCTCCAGGTTGCGGCGACCAGATCGCTGAACGTCAGCTCGATATCGGCGCGCTTGGCCACGTCATAGGCCCACGGCGCATTCATCGGAACGGCGGCGGCGTACCAAATCGCCATGATGACAGCGACCACGGTCAGAACGGGAATGATCGACCGCATCAGGAACGGCCCCCGCAGGTGCGTGCATCAATCATCGCCATGCCCCGCCCGCAGCCCTTCACGCACCCGGTGCGCAATTTCCAGAAACTCGGGCGATTCGCGGATGTCCAAAGGGCGCTCTTTCGGCAAAGGGCTGTCGATCACATCGGTGATCCGCCCCGGTCGCGGGCTCATCACCACGATCTTGGTGCTCAGATACACCGCCTCGGGGATCGAGTGGGTGACGAAGGCGATGGTTTTTTCAGTCCGCGACCAAAGCTTGAGCAGTTGCTCATTCAGGTGGTCGCGCACGATCTCGTCCAATGCGCCAAAGGGTTCGTCCATCAGCAGAATGTCCGCGTCAAAGCCCAGCGCGCGCGCAATCGACGCCCGCTGCTGCATGCCGCCCGAAAGCTGCCATGGGAACTTGTTTTCGAACCCCGCCAGTTCGACCAGCTCCAGCACCCGCGCCACGCGGTCGCGCTGCTCGGTCCTGGAATATCCCATGATCTCCAGCGGCAGGCTGATGTTGCCCCCGATGGTGCGCCACGGATAAAGCCCTGCCGCCTGAAACACATAGCCGTAGGCCCGCGCCGCCCGCGCCTCGGCCGCAGTCACGCCATTGACGGTGATGCTGCCGCCGGTGGGCTGTTCCAGATCGGCCATGCAGCGCAGGAACGTCGTCTTGCCACAGCCCGACGGGCCGATGAAGCTGACGAATTCGCCCTTCTCGATGTCCAGCGACACGCCTTTGAGTGCGTGCACCGGACCGTCGTTGGTCTGGAAGGTGAGGTCGAGATCCTTGGCCGAGATGACGGCCCCGCCGCGCACATCGGGGTGCGCCGCCGGATTGCCGGCATCTTTCAGGCCCGCGTCTTTCAGATCGGTCATTGTCACGGGTTCAAATCCCCGCCGGAATGTTCATCGGATCGCGCTTGATCATCTTGGGGCTGGTCAGCTCCTTGTACTTTGACAGCGCCACGTTGGGCGCGGCAAAGGCAGGGCGCGGCACGAACTTGCCCCGACCCGGCTGCGGCTGGCTGTTCTGCCCCCAGGCCCAGATCACCTCGCCCCGGCTGAGGGTATAGCGGCTTTGTGCCGTCACCTCGAAGCCCTCGAAGACGTTGTAATCCAGAATGGAATGGTGGTTGGCCGGGCTGATCGTCTTGGTGATCTTGGGGTCCCAGACCACGATGTCCGCATCCGCGCCTTCGACAATCGCGCCCTTCTGCGGGTAGATGTTCAGGATCTTCGCCACGTTGGTCGATGTCGCCGCGACGAACTCGTTGGGTGTCAGGCGGCCCGTCTCGACGCCTTCTGTCCACAACACCGCAAGACGCTCTTCCAGCCCGTTCGAGCCGTTGGGAATGATCCGGAAGTCATTGCGCCCCGCACGCTTTTGCTCGGTCGAGAATGCGGCGTGGTCGGTGGCCACCACCTGCAACGATCCTGCCTGCAGACCGGCCCAGAGGCTGTCCTGATGCTGCTTGTTGCGGAACGGCGGCGACATCACACGGCGCGCGGCGTGGTCCCAATCCTTGTTGAAATACTCGCCCTCGTCCAGCGTCAGGAACTGGATCAACGGCTCGCCGTAGACCCGCATCCCCTTTTGCCGCGCCCGGCGGATCGCCTCGTGGGTCTGCTCGCACGACACGTGCACGATATACAGCGGCACGCCCGCGGTATCGGCAATGGTGATCGCACGGTTCGCGGCCTCGCCCTCCAATTCAGGCGGACGGGAATAGGCGTGACCCTCGGGCCCCGTAATCCCCTGATCGAAATACTTCTGCTGCAGCTCGGCCACCAGATCGCCGTTCTCGGCATGGACCATCGGCAGCGCGCCCAGTTCGGCACAGCGCTTGAAGCTCGCGAACATCTCGTCGTCCTCGATCATCAACGCGCCCTTGTAGGCCATGAAGTGCTTGAACGAGTTCACGCCCATATCCACGGCGTCTTTCATCTCGTCAAAGACGTTCTCGTTCCAGCCGGTGATCGCCATGTGATAGCCGATGTCCGAACAGATCTGCGGCGCCGACTTGCGGTGCCATTCGTTGATCGCGTTCTTGATGCTGCCATCGGCCCCCGGCAGGCAGAAATCCACGATCATCGTGGTCCCGCCGACGGCTGCGGCCCAGGTTCCGGTCTCGAAGGTCTCGGCGGCGGTGGTGCCCATGAACGGCATCTCAAGATGCGTGTGCGGGTCGATCCCGCCGGGGATCACATAGGCCCCCTCGGCATCGATATACTCATCCCCCACCAGATCCTCGCCGATGCGCACGATCTTCTCGCCTTCGATCAGCACGTCCGCTTTCCACGTCCGGTCCGCCGTGCAGACCGTGCCGCCTTTGATCACCTTGCTCATCTCGTCTCTCCTGTCGTCAGTTCATGTATGGCCAATTTCTTCTGGCCTTAAATATCCCGGGGTCCGGGGCAGCGCCCCGTCTTACACGCTGGCGTAACACCCCATCGCGGGCCCATGCACGCCAATGTCCAACGGACCAAAGTCGCTTTCGACACAAAGCGCGAAATACCCCGCGCGTGGCATGTAGATCACCCTATAGTCCCCGTCCGTGCGCGTCACCGTCCAGCAGGTCTGCATCAGCCCGCCGGAAAAGTTCACCGTGGTCGCAAAGGGCCGGACCAGTGCCGCCTGAAACGCCGCCAGATAGGCGCGATCTTTTGCGCTGCCCACCGGTGCTTCGTCCACTTCGGCCTGAACCAGCAGGCCGATGCGGTCCGCGATGCTCAGATCCGGTTCGATCATGGCGGCGCACTCCTTATCCGACAATCTGTGCCGTCTCGACCACCGCGTGCATCAGCACGTCCGCGCCTGCGGCGGCCCATTCCTTGGTTATTTCCTCGGCCTCGTTATGCGACAGCCCGTCCACGCAGGGGCACATCACCATCGCTGTGGGTGCCACGCGGTTGACCCAGCAGGCATCGTGCCCGGCACCCGAGATCAGGTTCATGTGGCTGTACCCCAGCCGCTCGGCGGCATTTCGCACGGCCCTCACGCAGTGTTCGTCAAAGGCTACGGGATCGAACCCGCCGACCTTTTCAAAGGCCACCTCAAGCTCCATCTCGTCGCAGATCTTCTGTGCTGCGACCTTCAGCTGCGCCTCCATATCCTCGATCACCGACAGGTCCGGCGACCGGAAATCGACGGTAAAGACCACCTTGCCGGGGATCACGTTGCGCGAATTGGGGTAGACGTCGATATGCCCGGCAGCGCCAACGGCATGGGGCGCGTGTCCCCATGCGATCTCGTCCACTTTGTCCAGTATCCGCGCCATGCCCAGACCCGCATTCCGGCGCATCGGCATCGGCGTCGATCCGGTGTGGGCGTCCTTGCCGGTCACGGTAACCTGGGTCCACGACAGACCCTGCCCGTGGGTGACGACGCCGATGGCCTTGCCTTCGGTTTCCAGAATCGGGCCCTGTTCAATGTGCAATTCAAAGAACGCGTGCATCTTGCGCGCGCCCACTTCCTCATCCCCGCGCCAGCCGATGCGCTTCAGCTCGTCGCCAAAGGTCTTACCGGCGGCGTCGGTCTTGGCATAGGCCCAGTCCTGCGTGTGGATGCCCGCGAACACGCCCGACGACAGCATCGCGGGGGCAAAACGGGTGCCTTCTTCGTTGGTAAAGTTCGTCACGACGATCGGATGCTTTGTCTTCACGTCCAGATCGTTCAGGGTGCGCAGGATTTCCAGCCCGCCCAGCACCCCCAGCACGCCGTCGTATTTGCCGCCCGTGGGCTGCGTGTCCAGATGCGATCCGACGTAGACCGGCAGCACGTCGGGGTCCGTGCCCTCGCGCCGCGCGAACATGTTGCCCATCTGGTCCAGTCCCATGGAGCAGCCCGCGGCCTCGCACCACGACTGGAACAGCGCACGGCCTTCGGCATCTTCGTCGGTCAGCGTCTGGCGGTTGTTGCCCCCTGCGACACCCGGCCCGATCTTGGCCATGTCCATCAGGCTGTCCCACAGCCTTTGCCCGTCGATCCGCAGGTTTTCCCCAGGTGCTGCCATATTATCCCCCTCGCGCTCTGCGGCGCGTGTTTTTGACCATTTGGTAAATACACGATTGCGCTCTGCACCTTTTGAGTCAAGAACTGACTGAGACACATTGCGCAACCTTTGCGCTTTTGCCCGAATTTAAAGCAACCAGAAGGGGCGCGTTTTGGACGATCAACTCGTAAAGAAACCCAGCCGCATACAGCGCCGCAATCGCCGCCGGATTCTGGATGCGGCACTGGATGTTTTTTCGGCCCACGGCTTTCGCGGCGCGACGCTGGACCAGATCGCGGAACAGGCGGGGCTGAGCAAGCCGAACATCCTCTATTACTTTGATGGAAAAGAGGAAATTCACGTCACCCTGCTGAGCCAGCTGATGGAGACATGGCTGGACCCGCTGATCGCGCTGGACCCCCAAGGCGACCCGCTCACCGAGCTTCTGGCCTATGTTCAGCGCAAGCTGGATATGTCCCGCGACCTGCCGCGCGAAAGCCGATTGTTCGCCAATGAAATCCTGCAAGGCGCGCCCCGGATGGACCCGCATCTGCGCGCCGATCTCAAGCCGCTGTTCGACGATCGCTGCGTGGTCATTCAGGCGTGGATGGACGCGGGCAAGCTGGCTGCGGTCGATCCGCGCCACCTGATTTTCTCGATCTGGGCGACGACGCAGCACTATGCCGACTTTCAGGCGCAGATCGAGGTGTTGCTGGAGGGGCAGGACCCCATCGACGCCGCATCGCAGTTTCTGCAGACCATGTTTCGCAACCTGCTGACACCTGCTGACACCGGGGCAGCGCACCGCCCCGGCGTGATCTGATGTCTTACTCGGCCGCCGTCGCGGACGGGTTGTTGGGGTGCGTCGTCCAGTTGGCGTAGGACGGATCGACCACCTTGCCGGTGCGCGGATCGGTGGCACCTGCGTCCATCGGCACCATGCTGATGCAATCCTCGACCGGGCAGACGTTGACGCACAGGTTGCAGGCGACACATTCCTCGTCGATCACGGTAAAGGTGCGGTCTTCGGACATCGCGATCGCCTGATGCGAGGTGTCTTCGCAGGCGGCAAAGCAGCGGCCGCAGGAAATGCAGGCATCCTGATCGATCTTGGCCTTGGCCACATAGTTCAGGTTCAGCTGGTTCCAGTCGGTCACGTTCGGCACCGCCTTGCGCACCAGTTGATCGACAGATGTCATGCCCTTGCTGTCCATATACTCGGACAGACCCGAGATCATTTCCTGAACGATCTTGAAGCCATAGGTCATCACCGCCGTGCAGACCTGTACGTTGCCCGCGCCCAGTGCAAGAAACTCTGCCGCGTCGCGCCACGTGGTCACGCCGCCGATGCCGCTGATCGGCATGTCGGCGGTGGCGGGGTTGCGGGCAATCTCGGCCACCATGTTCAGCGCAATGGGTTTCACGGCGGGGCCGCAATAGCCGCCATGCGTGCCCTTGCCGTCGATCATCGGTTCGGGCGCAAAGCTGTCCAAGTTCACAGATGTGATCGAGTTGATCGTGTTGATCAGCGACACCGCATCGGCCCCGCCGCGCTTGGCGGCCTCGGCGGGATAAAGCACGTTGGTGATGTTGGGCGTCAGCTTCACGATCACCGGCATGCGCGTGTACATCTTGCACCAGCGGGTGACCATTTCGATGTATTCGGGTACCTGCCCCACGGCGCTGCCCATGCCGCGTTCGGCCATGCCATGCGGGCAGCCAAAGTTCAGCTCGATCCCGTCGGCGCCGGTGTCCTCGACATGGGGCAGGATCGCCTTCCACGCCTCTTCCTCGCAGGGGACCATGATCGACGCGATCATCGCGCGGTCGGGATAGTCGCGCTTGACCGCCTTCATCTCGCGCAGGTTCACTTCCAGCGGGCGGTCGGTGATCAGCTCGATGTTGTTGAGCCCCAGAAGGCGGCGGTCCGCGCCCCAGATCGCGCCGTAGCGCGGGCCGTTGACGTTGACCACGGGCGGGCCTTCCATGCCGAGGGTCTTCCAGACCACACCGCCCCAGCCTGCCTCAAAGGCGCGGCGGACATTGTATTCCTTGTCCGTGGGCGGGGCCGAAGCCAGCCAGAAGGGGTTCGGGCTTTTGATGCCGACGAAGTCGCTTTGCAGATTTGCCATTTGTTAGTCTCCTCAAAGTGGGCCGCAGCCCGACCGTCAGCCCATCAAAGCCGAATGAATGTCCATCGCCGCATCGCGGCCTTCGGCGACAGCCGTCACCGTCAGATCGTCGCCGCCCGAGGCACAGTCGCCCCCGGCCCAGACGCCTTCGACGCTGGTGCGCCCTGCCCCAGTCACGGCGATCTTGCGCCCGTCCAGGTCGGGCAGCCCGTCGCCTTGCAGGGTCTGGCCGATGGCTTTGAACACCTGATCGGCCGCCAGACGCAGCATTTCGCCGGTGCCTTTCATTGTGCCATCGACATATTCGAACTCGATCTCGCGCACCGCACCGTTGCCATGCACGGCGACCGGTACTGCGTGGTTGACGATCCGCACGCCCTTGCTGGCGGCCAGATCCTGCTCGAACGGGCTGGCGTTCATCCGGTCACGGCCACGGCGGTAGACCAGCGTGACGTTCAGCGCGCCCAAGAGCTTGGCCTGTACCGCGGCATCAATCGCCGTCATGCCGCCGCCGATCACCACCACGTCGCGCCCGATGGGCAGGGCGGTCAGGTCGGTCGACTGGCGCAGCGTCGAGATGAAATCGACCGCGTCGGACACGCCGTCCTTTTCCTCTCCCATGGCCCCCAGCGCGTTCACACCGCCAAGTCCGACGCCCACGAACACCGCGTCATGATCCGCCTTGAGCTGGTCCAGCGTCAGACCCGCACCCGATCCCTTGCCCAGGGCCTTGCCGGTCTCGATGCGGATGCCGCCGATCTGCAGCAGCCAGTCGACCTCTTCCTGCGCATAGCCGTTGGGTGTCTTGTAGGCGGCGATGCCGAATTCGTTCAGCCCACCCGGCTTGGGCCGCGCGTCGTAGACCACCACATCATGCCCCAGCATCGCCAGACGGTGCGCGCAGGACAGGCCCGCAGGCCCCGCGCCGACGACGGCCACAGTCTTGCCCGTCGCCCCGGCACGGGTGAACGGATGGATGCCCTGCTGCTGCAGATGGTCGGTCGCATAGCGCTGCAACTGGCCGATCAGAACCGGTTTGCCCTCAGCCATTTCGCGCACGCAGGCCTGTTCGCACAGCTGTTCGGTCGGGCAGACACGGGCGCACATGCCGCCCATGATGTTCTGGCTCAGGATCGTCTTGGCCGCAGCATCGGGCGTGCCCGTAGCGATCTGGCGGATGAACAGCGGGATGTCGATGTCCGTGGGACAGGCCGTGATGCACGGCGCGTCGTGGCAGAAATAGCAGCGGTCGGCGGCGACCAGCGCCTCGTGATCGTCCAGCGGCGGGTGCAGGTCTGAAAACTGCGCGGCGTAGGCGCTGTGCTCCAAGCGCCCGGCCTTGATCCCCGGTGTAAATTCATTGTCTGCCATCTTAACGCTCCCAAGACATTTTTCTGTCATCGTTTTGAAAACGCTCTCACGGAATAATTTTTTTATCAACTGGTAAAAAATATTATTCGACCGCAAGGGCTGTACATTCCCGTGGCGACGCACAAAAATGCAGCAGCAGGAATGTCGGCAGGCTTTTGCTTATTGGCCGCCGGAGTCGTATTTTGCTTGATTTTCATCGCGACATTGCTCATACGCAACGTGCGACGTTACACCTATCGACCACACTGCTCCTTTACCGGCCCAGTCTCTCGATCTGTCTAGACTTTGCCGACCTGCCGCATTCCGTGGGCAGTTATTAAAGGAGAATAACGATGGCTACTGGCACCGTTAAATGGTTCAACACAACAAAAGGCTACGGCTTTATCGCACCCGATGGCGGCAGCAAAGATGTGTTCGTGCACATTTCGGCTGTTGAGCGTTCGGGCCTGACCGGTCTGGCCGACAACCAAAAAGTCACTTTCGACATCGAAAATGGCCGCGACAATCGCGAAAGCGCGATCAACATCGCACTGGCGTAAGCCTTTTGGGCGCAAGCCTTTTTGTTGATATGATAGATGAAACGGGCGCCTCGGCGTCCGTTTTTGTTTGTGGGGTTTTTGGGCTGACGATTCGCTGAGTTAGCGCGTTCAGCCCTCTGGAATCTCTGCAATCAGATCAAGAACATCTGGCCCCAGCCCCTGCACGATCTGCACCACGCCATCCGCATTCGGATGAATTCCGTCCGCCTGCATGAAGTCGCGCACCGCTGCCGGATCGGTGCCCTCGGGCCCCATACCTTCGAAAAAATTCGGCGCATAAAGTGTGCCATATTGCGCGGCCAGATCCGAATACATCGCATCAAAGGCCGCCTTGTACTCGGGCCCATAGTTGCCCGGCGCCTGCATCCCCACCAGCAAAACCTGCACGTCGGCCTGTGCCGCCGCCTGCAGAATCCCGTCCAGATTGGCACGGCTGACCGCAGGATCGATGCCCCGCAGCAGGTCATTGCCGCCAAGCGTGACGATCATCGCATCCACATCAGGCGTCAGCGTCCACGCCGCGCGCGACAGACCGCCCGCCGTGGTGTCGCCCGAAACACCGGCGTTCAAAATCTGCACATCTGCGCCGCGTCCGCGCAACCAGCTTTCCAGTTGCGGCACGAAGCCTTCCTCTTGCGGCAGCCCGTAGCCTTGGGTCAGGCTGTCGCCCAATGCCGCAATCACCACAGGCTGTGCCAAAGCCGGTCCTGACAAAACAGCGAGAATACCTACTATCGCCTTGCGCATCGTGATCCAGTCTCCATATCCAAGCGTACCCTCTATAAAGGTACGAATACATGTCCGATCCAGTCCTGACCCTTGAAAATGCGACGTTGTCGCTGGATGGCAATGCCGGGCGGGTCGAAATCCTCCATGGCATCAGCTTGCAGATCAACGCGGGCGAGACTGTCGGGCTGGTCGGCCCCTCGGGAT